>JBARVL010000149.1:0-48911 GCA_049646245.1 Crinalium sp.
TTGAGTTCTGCTAGTCCCGATTCAGTCCAAAAGATTTGATTTTGTTGAGTAACCCAGTGCGTACCTTCGAGCAGTCGTTCAACAAAGGTGCGGTTTTTCCAGGTTTTGATAGTGTTTGGGTTGATGCCAAGCATCTTGCCCGCGTCGGTAGTGGAATAAATATCAGCCATTAGCGCCGCCCCTCGATAAAACCTGCAAGCTTACCAGCACACACATCTTTATCGGTTTGCAGTTGGGCGATTTTCTGCTGCTGTAAGTTATCAGCCTGTTGCAATACTGCAAGCTGGTTACTGTTCCAGGCGTGTTGCAGAACGTTTATGCCAATGCTGCACAAGAATAGAGGGAACAGCACAGAGGTAGCGTTATCGCTGGAGCTAGAGGAATCCTGCATGATTTCCTCCAAAGTGCGATCGCTCTTGTACTTTTTCATTCATCATTAAATTTGCTCCTATTTGTGGATGGGAGTTAGAGCCAGTGGTCAGCCCTGAGAAAGTTAGCCACTGGCTTCTAACATTTTTGTTACTACTGTATCTACAGTATCTACAGACTATTGTAGAACAAATAAGCAAGCAGGATGTACTCAACCGATAATTAAGGTTGCTGTATACGCTTGCTGTATTATCAATGCCTGCAAAAAGACCAGGGCAAGATGTCCTTCGCCTTTATTTAGATGAAAAATTAAAAGAAAAATTTAGGCGTTATTGTTCTATCAAGGGAACTACTATGACCGAGGAAGTAACGCGACTTATAGAAGAAACTGTTAGCAGAAATGAAGAATTGCTCAAGCTTGTAGATAAAAACTTACAATGAGATAAAAATTAAAATAAATTCAATGCCTGCGAATCTGCTTCAAAGTTTTCAAATAAAGCTTCAATACGCGCCGTTTCAGTAGGGACGGGGGATTTTATTTTGGGTGTTGGAGTTTTGTTAACGCCTCATCAAAAATTACCCTTCAGATTGACTTATAACAGCAACAAAATCAAATTAATGAAGAATCTACACCAGAGACGTAAAGATAGTTTTTACATCCCGATAAATTAAAATGAGGTTGTAATGTGTACATTACGGCGTTTAAGTAGCAACTGTGCGAAAAGTGCCGTTAAGCCTAAAACTCCCTCGGTGTAAGTATTCTATAGCTTTAACTTTCTTAATAATTCTCGAGTATTGAAATGTACCAGTAGAACCAAGGGTTTATTGGTACAGGAAAATCGAATGAGATTTCAAGGGGTTGAGGGGTTTAAATATCAGAAGATTCAATTGGTACAGTCACTCTGAATCCTTAGCGCCACTTTTCGCACGGTTGCTACTCAAACGCCATTACAAGCACTGCTGCCTCGTGGCTGCCAATATAGTCTTTAGAAAACAAGCAACTCCCTTAGCTGACCAATTGTCCATTTAGCTGCCCAATCCTTTGACTTACACCAAGAACCGTCCCGCTCCCACAAACCTTGATACAGGGGATCAAGTTGCTTAATCAAGCCTAGCTGCAAGCCAAGCTGAACTTTTTGATGAATTTGCTCAGTGCTTGGCACAGCGTCCTTCTGCGGCTGGAACGAAGAATTGTTCATAGTCACCAATTTTTCAGGATTGGGTTCTACTGCTGGGCCATCAGGAGTCATAATTACCCCAGGAGTCATGTCAACCCATTGCTCAATTTCCCTTTTGACGGCTGGGTTTTTGGCTTTCTGCCACTTAAGCCGTCGCAATTGGACTTGGGCTACCAAAGGTATACTTGACGGCTTAGGAGAGCTTAAATCTACTTTGTCCGGTTCTGATAAGGAAAACTTATTTTCAAAATTGACCGCGCTTCCAACACAAGGGGTATTAGTTAAGTTAATAGGATTTGTATGTAATTCAAGATCTTGATCTGAAGATTGTGAATTATTGGAATTTAATTCTAACTCTGTGTGGGATGTAAATAATTCTTCTACTGAAGAAGTAGGAATCTCATCTAAAGATGAGATCTCATTGGGCATTAAATCCGGGTTTTGGTCAGAAAAGCTAATACAAACCTTCATATAAGGGGGGGTATGAACATTTTCGCTCTCTACCTCTGCTGGTAAGGGTTCTGGGGTTTCTGGCTCTTGAACATTTTCCTGTGTTACAAGGGGGGGTGTGAACATTTCCTCTGATTCCAGTATTTCTGGCGACTCTGGGCGGTCAGATTGTACTTCAGTCTGTATTACGTCGGGGGTGGGTTCTGGTTTATAATGTTTGGGATGCCATAGGGGTAAGTTAGATTTTTTTCTTAAGGTCAAATAACCAATTCCGATTCCGGTTAATTCTTTGGCGGTAGTAATAATGGCGTTGAGTCTGGCGACGATTGCAGTTGGTAGTTTGCCTAAATTCAACAGATGAGTTACTGCGCTTTTTATCCGCTCGATTGCTTCGGCGCTGCGGGTATGGTTTGTGTTGGTGTCAGGCGATGGAGCATCGCTGTTGTTGAGGTGGCTAAAGTTTTCTGCGTAGTTCCCTGTTCGCTCTGGGTACGAGCAGTATGGGGTGTAAAATTTTTCTACGCATGATGCCCATTCTGCTGCTCGACGCTTGATGTGATGTTTATGAGAGCAGTATTTTTCATAGCCTGGGGCGTTGATGGCTGTAGTATATATATATTCTGTTAAGGCAATACCAGAGAGTCCTAACCAGACTCGACCATAAACACCGAAGTCTTTGAGCAGTTCGTTGGTTTGCCCTGGTGCTGTCCAACCTGCGGCGTTGCGTGTTTCTAAGTCTTGCTTCCATTTCATAGCTCTGCTTGAGCTATTGGGGATATTTACCAGTTTGTGACGAACTGTAGCTATTGCGATCGCTTCATTTAATTCTTCGATGTCCTGTGAGGAAGCTGCCCACTCTACTGCTTCAAGACAGCGTTCGATATTATCTGTGTAGGGTAAAAGTTCGTCATCTAGGAGGAAAGAGCCAGAGTTGGGTTGCCAAGGGAGTCGATGGGCGTTGTAGTTGGAGTAGCCAAACTTTTTATAGGTTTTGACGTTGGGGAAAATTTCTAGTTGACCTTGGTGGAGGTAGAAGCCATCGTCAAGGAGTGCAAATTTTAAGGCGCAGGCTAGTCCAAATGTGGGTACGGGTGATGGTAGGTAGAAGTAGATGTGGATGCCGCCACTGTAGCTTGATTGTACGATGAGAGGGCATACTAATCCGATTTTCTCGCAGGCGTGAAGGATTAATTTAAACTGTGCTTCGTTGTTTTGAGGATGGTAGGGACTATTTTTGTCGATGTCTATTAGGCAGTATTTAGTTTCTTTGCCGAAGCGTAAGCCGATGAGGTTATGGGGATCAAGATGTGTTTCCCAAAGGTTACGGAGATTTATGGGGTATTTTTTTTCTGTTGTCCAGTCTGGCGATTGCCCTGGTGCTGGTACTGAGGCGCGAATGAAGTTCCAGGGATGGTTGAAGTAGGATACAAACTGCGCTCCTACTGGGTCAGTTGGGAGTTGAGTTTCATGTTGGTTGTTTGGTTGTGCTGCCATTGATGCCTCCGCGCGGTGTGTAGTGTATGCGCCGGAGTTACTGACATAACGTTTTAGTTGTGTTGAAAATGCGTGTTTTGAGGGTTTAGCTAGGTGCTGAAGACTACACCGATTTCAATTTGTCTCTAAATAAGCGACAAATCTTGTACAATTAAAAAACAAGACAACAAACAACACCCACCGTAACTGCACATTTGTGCCACTGTGGGGTTTTGCTGAGATTTTTAAAAGTAAGTCTTGGCATTTTCAAAACAATTAAAACGTTTGTGTTGACTAAGAGTGAGCCTTCTTCAAATAAACGCACTCTTGGATCAAAGTTGTTAGTAACTTCGACTCTGTTTTTAGAATTAATGCCCCTGCTCATCACGAGTGGGGGTGTTGTTTTTTGGCATTTATAACCAACAAGGGTTATAAATAACTATTTTATACCTTGAGAGGGTCAAAAAACTTAAGCTGTTGCTTCTTCCTTGTTTTGTGTGGCGTTAGCTTCTTTTTCGGCTTTGGATTTTCTCTCAAAGGTTTGAATACTTGGCTCTGCTAGCACAAAGCCGTTAGGTGTAGATTCACCGATTTTCCCAGTAATTGCAGCTATCCACAGTGGATAGTTGGCTTGTGCTTCTTCAAGTTTCTTATAGATTTTCGGCTTGACTGTGACTGTGACTACTTTCCCATCACAGTCAATCTCAAACTGCTTCCAGTTATTCTGGACTACTTGCGCGTCGGGAAGCTGATTGATTTTGATGGTAAGTTCCATTTTTCCTGGTATAGCCATATCGTCTTCTTCTGTTACTGCTGGGGTTGATGTCAGTACTGGGGTTGGCTGTGGTGAAGCAGAAGGTTTTTGAGTTGGTTTGGGCTTTTTAACGGGTGAGGAAGGTGGGGATTGCTCTGATGATGACGATTCAGTTGCCTCCTCAGCAGTTTGTTGCTTGAGTTTTGGTGGCTTTTTAGATACGTTTTTGAGTTGAGGTAGGGCTGGAGGTGCTTCTTTCAGGAGTTTGGCATCTTCCATAATCAGGCGATCGCCATCTCTTTTTGCTGTCACTTCCCAAATTTGGCTGATGGCTTCATTGGGTAGGTATCCTTCTACGGTGACTGGGAAGGGTTTCCAAGCACGGGTATCTTTCTTTTCATCTGGTGCTTTTTCATTTCGCTTGATGCGTAGAACCAGCGTGCCTGTTTCATGGCATTGGAATACTACTATTCCACAGATAGTGAAGGTATCCTGATAATTCTCACTGACAATTAATTCGTCTGCATCTTTACGCAGGGCGGTGAGTTGGAAAAATAGCCCTGGGGTTTCTTTACGGGTATGTGGCCAGCATGACCAGATGTGTAGTTGATCTAGCTCAAGAGGATTCTGGGAAAAGTATTTCAGGGCTTTGCTAATTAGCAGGGCGGGAAAGTTGTAGCCATCGTCTGTTACTAGAACACCACTGTGCATGGATTCAGCACTGGGGACGTACTGACCACGAATTACTCCGACGCAGCGAAATGTCGGTTGTTTAGTTGGCGTTGGCGGCGGGCTAGTCATTCACAAGGTTAGGCACATGATCATACTTTTTCACTTTAAATCATGGAGAATGCCTTTAAGTCGAAGTGCGTTAGTACGCGCACTCGGTTTGACCTATAAAAAGTGGGGCAGACATAATTGCCTACCCCACTGGTTAATTTTCTAGCACCGCCTGTGAGTAGCAATGGGTACTGTTGGCGAATTCATCGGAATGGTAGTTTTTGACCACTACCCATAACGTTATGGGTAATCCTGAAAGGGAAACAGTAGAACAGATATTTGTGTTGCTAGGATTTAAACGCGATTCATTCCTTAAGCATCTCAATACCTTTCCCGACTTCAAAATGAGGACAGTGGAAAACTTACCAACAACGTTGTTGGTAAGTCTGAAAGGGAAGTTATAGACCAGGTATTTCTGTTACTAGGATTTAAACGCGATTCATTCCTTAAGCATCGCCTGCCACTGCTTAAACTACCTGAAGAACTACTAGAAGCTCTGCGACAAGGACGAATAGGGGTTGATCCGAAATAAGTGTAAAAAAGTGCAATATAAACCTGGTAATGCCTACCAACTATAGCTTTTGGCTATTTAAGTATAAAAGTTGAAAACTTAATCAGGGGGAATCAGGGATGATCTCAACCCAGTCGAAGAAGCAAGGGGAGTTCTAGATCTCATCGGACTTCAACTGAATATCACTTCAGATGAAGCGCGAAAACTACTCTACAAGATGCACGACGAGTCACACCAAAAATCTCCACAAAACGTTTTAGGGAGTGAGCAGGGCGACGAAATATTGAGAATTTTCCAAAACCTCGATCACTTTACTTGGGAAACTTTCATCAAAACGCGACTGCCCTTACTGAAACTACCTGAAGATATCCTTTACCGACTTCAAAATGAGGACAGTGGCAAAACTACTGACAACGTTGTCAGTAATTCTGAAAGGGAAACTGTAGAACAGATATTTGTGTTGCTAGGATTCAAACGAGGTTCATTCCTTAAGCCTAGAACTGTTGGCTATGCAATTATCATCTTCTACTGAGGCAGTAACCAAGCTGCTTTTCGGTATGAGAAATGATGTCACAAAATCTAGTGATAACGTTATCACTAAACCAGAAGCCGAAAAAATCATTAAGGTGTTCGATGAGTTAAGCAGTATGGGATGGCTGTCATTTACAAGTAACAGGCTACCACTGCTGAAACTGCCGGAAGAAATACTAGAAGCTCTACGGCAAGGGCGAATAGAATACACGAAAGCGAGAGCGATCGCACAAATCAAGGATGATGTTGCTCGAACTGAATTACTAGAAATTGCGATCGCTGAAGGATTATCCTTAAAAGAAATCCCAGTTGTTATTCGCGAATTAACTGATGAACAAGCTTGGCAATTAGCACTGATTGAAAACCTGCAACGGGAAGACCTTAACCCAGTTGAAGAAATCGAGGGAATTCTACAACTATTATCCCTACGGCTACAAATTGCCTCCAAGGATGTCCCCGCAATCCTTTCCCGACTTCAAAATGAGGACGGTGGAAAAACTACTAATAACGTTATTAGTAACTCTGAAAGGGAAATTGTAGAACAGGTATTTGTCTCGCTAGGATTCAAACGAGATTCATTCCTTAAGCCTAGAACTGTTGGCTATACAATTGTCATCTTCTACTGAGGCAGTAACCAAGCTACTCTACAACATGAAAAATGATGTTGCCCAAAAAAAGGATAACGTTATCCTTAAACCAGAGGCGGAAACAATCATTAAGGTATTCAATGAATTAAGCAGTATGGGTTGGGAGTCATTTGCTACTAACAGGCTGCCACTGCTTAAACTACCTGAAGAACTTTTGGAAGCTCTGCGACAAGGAAAAATAGAATATACAAAAGCGAAAGCGATCGCACAAATTAAGGATGATGGTGCGCGTCAAGAATTATTAAAAGTGGCGATCGCAGAAGGATTATCCCTAAAAGAAATTAAAAAAAGGGTAACTGAAATTAAGAAAGCAACGGAATCCGAAGGAGAAGGAGAGGAAGATGCAGAAAGTGATGACGAAGAATCAGGAGAATCGCCAGATAAAGCAGATACACCTGAAAGTCTCAAAAGCGAAATGAACAAGGTCTATAACGCACTCAAAAAATCCAAAGTTTGGAAGGATAAAGAAAAGCAGGATCAACTTAAAAAAATTCTAGAAGATATGGAATCTTTACTTGACGAAGATTAAAAATGGAAACAGCCAGCTAACGCTGACCGATAACAAAAATATTAGTAATCAAATCTAGACAATGCGTTGTATGCGATCGCTAAAACTTTTGATCAAAACTCATCTGACTGATTCTCTAGCACATAATCAACTAATTGATCGGAAAATTCCTCTGTTTCTTCAGATTTTCCAGTCATGGCAGCAGGTTTAAATTATCTAAACCTTTGTAAGTATCTTTCAAAAAAATTCTAATCCTTTGCTTACTCAAAATACCAAAACCAGAATCATCAGCCAAAGCTTTTCCAAATGTTAATCGACCAGCATCAACTTTATTTCTCTCTCCAAAACTAAATTGAGGGAAATCCATCTGAAGAACGTTTTCCCTCTTCAGTATCTTATTTAGATCTTCATCTTCCTTTAAAAACTCCCAATCATCAAACATCACTTGATTGCGAACAAATATGTGCGTGATGTCTTTGAGTTTTTCATCGTTAACGGATTCCTTGAACTTCTCAAGGCTAGAATCACCACCGTTGCAAACAAACCATTTACAAATTTGAACATTCTTCTCTTTGGCTAGAGCCAATATATTGTTACGATCAAACCAAGCTGTAACTGAAGAATATATATTAGAAGGCAGATTGACAATTACGCTTTTTTTAGCAGCTAACTCAAAAACTTTGTCAGCACTAGAACGCTTCTTATCTTCATTGGTAAACTCAGCTTCAATATAGGTTTTGTTACCATCTTCATCAGTAAAATAAATTCTGCCGACATCAGGATTTGATATATCTGATTCAACAAATTCAATGCGATCGCTTAACCCTTTAGTAATGCAATATTCAAGTAGTACTCTGCAAAATAAACTTTTCCCAACGCCACCTTTTTCACCGTCTACAAAATGAATTCTATTCATGGATTCTCTTCTGAGATTGAACTTATACGTCTGTTTGCTGTTGTTGAATCATTATAACGTCTTCCATTACTACAGTCTCCCCACTTTCACGAACTCTGACCTCATTACCATTACCGTTGTTCAAAATCTCCTCATCCTCTAACAGTTGCAGTGCTTTTAGACTTTGGCATAAAATTCTTATCAGAAATCCATTGTAAAAAAATAACTGCTAATAGCAATAAAAAAAAGAGATATAGTAGACCATAGAAAATGTTTATCTGAATAAGCATAAAAAAGCTTCTACCTAACGTGAGAACATCAACAAAAGTTACACATCCAACCCAAAGACAGCATCAACATCTTCAACATTAATCGCGCCTTTTTCTAGTTGTAATCCCTTGTCTGGTTCAGGCGATTGTTCAGGTTGTGATTGTTGTGGCGTTGGTAATGGTTGTGACTGTGGAGAAATAGAGTTTTGACCGTTCATTATTATTGGCTGAGTCGGTCTTTCCAAAAAGAATACCTGACGAATATAACTAGCGTAGTTCTCTAAAGCATTGCAAGCTTCTAAAGCCATTACCCTTAATTTCTCCTCAGATAAATCGCCCTTGGCTTTATGTGCTAATGGTAAAAGACACATTCGCAAAACTTGCCAAATCAAATCCTTAGACTCACGCGCTCCTTTAGAGTTCAAATACCATAACACTACACCTTCATGAGTATCTTCTAAGGCTTGAAACCTCAATTTAAAATCAATAGATTTCTTACGCTTTAACTCATCGTTATCATTCATTACACTGCTGCCTTGGCTTTAAAGTAAGTAAACAAACCAAAAATATCAATTAACCTGAACGCTAACGCTTCCTTTTGATAACGCTCAGTTTTTAACTTGTCAAAAGCTTTCTCAACTTCGGAAGTCATGTCAGCCCCCCAACAAATAGGAACTATTTGTCTATCTCCAGGTTGCGGTAGTTTTGGCAATGCAGATTTTTCACGCACGCCAAAATACTTATTTAATTCAGGCGTTAAATAAACTCCTGCACCACCACAAATGATTACTTCGTCTAACTCGTTTGGTAAACACCTATCCAACCATTGCTCTAATTCTTTCCAATATTCCGCACGGGAGCTAGTAATCGCATTGGCAATCTTTAAAACCTCATCTGCCCGTAATTGGGTATCCCTACTTCTAGCTAAACCTTGAATTGCAGCAGTGTTTTCAAGTTTTATTGAGGAGAAATTATCAGGGCGACTCATAATAAAATGATTAGCTTGAAAAATGGCTTTAGACAACTCTAATGGTTGTTGACCACTGGTACGCCCTAATACCTTATCCTCTAATTTCATAAAGCCCATTTCTGGACTTTCACCCTTGACCATTCGACCACCGCTAAACTGCAAAGCTGTTACATTCCGATGCCCAAACATCAAAACAGCTAATGTGCGATCGCGAAACCAATCCAATCCTTTCTGACTAATTCTTATCATTGCCAAACCACTTCCTTCTGGTCGGCATAAAAACTTCTCTATTTTTACCTTTAAAGAATGACCTCGGAAACTAAAGTCAGCCAGTACAGAAGTTAACCGTTCTTCAAACTTTTTACGATCTTCATACTCGTTCCAAGGCAGTAATACTACCAAGTCCAACGTTATATTATTAAGATTCCGTTTGGTAGAACTGGAATTAGCTTTATCTATAATCACACCTATTATTGCTGCTACTTTATAAATCGCACGTTCATACTTCAATTGTTCAAGTCCAGCATCACCAGAAAACTCACGAGCGAAAGAACCTACTAAGTAAATACGATTATCCCACTCAACCCATGCTTCATCTTCTGGTCTTGCGCTACCTAATTGTCCTTTACCTGATTTATAGTTTTCTAAAGTTTCTCTTGAAACGGACGCAATCTCTGGTAACATTGTTATAAAATAAGTCTCTTTTATCCCCTCCACCTCTGCTATAACTTTAGTAAGTGATGCGCCTGGATCAATTGCAACTATTATTTTCACCTAATACCTTCCTCACCCTTACCCATTTTTAATAATTTTCCTACTAAACGCTTCAACCACTATCTTCCCAAAGTGATGCTTATTACCCAGTAAAACTGTAAAAAAAGCTCAGGAAAATTAAGGAATACATCAGGACAAACTAGGAATTACCAGGAATAAATCAGGAAATATCAGGACACCCCAACTTTACCAGCCCTCTATAATACCCAAAATGTCGTTTCTATCTAAAATACTTTCCTGTTTTTTCCTGTTTTCTGCCTGTTTTTTTACTGGTAATTCCTGATCGGCTACACCCCAACAGCAGCTTACCCTCCACCAGTTTTAACTACCTAAAAAGCAAGGAATACCCAACGTCATTACAATATTCTATCAGAGAATATTTACCCCCTTTTACCCCCTTTTACCCCCTTTTCAGCCATTCTCACTCATTCTCAATAAGCAACAACACGCTCACCCAACAAAAAGACGAGCTACCAACTCCCGTCAAATACACTACTTTTTATGTGACAAGTATAAGACAAGGTAAGCGATCGCACTCCAAATTCACGGTATTTTTCTGGTAGAAGTTGTACAAACGCAATAAAAAATATTTATAGAGGTTCTATCTATTACAAATAAGGTAAAGGTACAAATAAAGAATGTAGCAACTAAATCTGTTTTACTAAATCATGTTAAAACTAATGATAACTAGACAATTTATAGCACTAATAAAATAGTGGTATAAGTCATATAACCTATATGTTGTATATAACTCAAGCCGTTTGGTTAGGCTGTTATAGTGAAATAAAGTTTTTAAAAAGTACTCACAAATGAGCGAAATAGGTTAGTAGCAAGCGTTTTAATTAATAACTATATAGGAACGATTCAAGCCATTAATTAATTAGATAAGAACAAAGCTGGACTATGCTATGCGTTCGCACAATCCACACTACCAACTATTAGTTCACTACTCAACTGCTGTACACCTTTTTATGCAGCTTTTTATCAGACTTTGAGTAGTAAGTTTTACTGTTAATAAATGTTTTCCTAAGCACCACTAACGCGGTGCTTAATAAAAAGTACCGTGATTGTTGTATCTTTATTTACTGTTGTACAGCACTTACTGACTAAACTGTTTGACGACAATAAGGGAAAGATAGCGATTTCGCAATACTAAAAACTACCTTAAGTTAGAGAGTGCGCTCGCCACCCACTAGGTAAAATAATCTCTTAATTGCTGACTGTTTATTAGGTATGGCTAAGGAAGCTCGCAACAAACTTATTCAAATACGGGTAAGTCCTACTGAAAACGCTTTAGCTGAGAAATTAGCATCAGACGAGCGAATAACACTTAGCGACTTGGTACGAAAGCGCATATTCAGAGAAACAGCAAAATTAGATATCCCGCGCTCAATACAATTTTTGAACACAAGCAACAAGACATTAGCGCAAAGCGATCAGTACCTAGCAGTAAACTCCCAACAGTCAGAAAACTCTCAACAGTCAGAAAGCTACAACCTAATTCAACAATTACGAGAAGAATTAGTAGAAGCTCACACCTTGATTGCTAGTGGTTGCCAAAGTGTGAGCATTAAGAGGATATGATTAGCAAAATTACTAAAGGGAGTAGTTTTAAAGGATTGCTCAATTACCTATTCTCTAAGCCTGGTGCAGAGTTGATTGGTAAGAATGTGGTAGGAGAAACAGCACTAGAAATAGCTAACGAACTAGAACAAAGCAGTCAGTTAAGTTCTAAAGTGCAAAAACCTGTCGCTCACTTTTCCTTAAGTGTTCCCTCTACTGACCAATTAAATAAAGTAGATTGGCTTAGTATCGCATCAGATTACATGAATGAGATGGGCTATGACTGTAATCAATATGCAGTGGTTAGACATACTGATAGAGATCATGACCACATCCACATTGCAGCTTGCAGAGTGCGGTTAGATACAGGCAAGTGTACAGATCATGACTGGGATTATAGAAAAAGTGAAGCAGTAGTTAAAAAACTTGAGGAAGATTACAATTTAACACCCTCACCTAGTAGTCAAGATAAGGAAAGACGTTCGCCCACTACCGGAGAGCGTAGATTACTTGCTCGTACTGGAGAAGATAGTGTACGAGTAAAACTGCAAGATACTATTGACTCACTAACTGCCGATCATCCCACAATGCCGGAACTGATCAACTTATTGAAAGACCAGGGCATTAATGTACAAGTCAAGGAAACTGAAACTGGTTCGATGGGCATTTCCTACAAGTTTGACGAAGTTGCTTTTAGTGGCACTAACTTGGGCAAAGCATACACTTTTAACGGATTACAGAAGCATCGAGGCGTTGAATATGACCCTGAACGAGACAGTGATGCGATCGCAGAAGCTTCTAGTCGTCCCCCAGTTAGAACCAGTCAGAACTCAAGCACAACTGACACAACTGATGGTAGTGATGATGATAACGAGACTATTGGTGCGTTAGCGAAGCGAACCTTTGGTATCGCACCCAGTAACCAGAAAGTAGAATTGCCAGGACAATTACCATCACTACCAGAATTAGAACTAGAGCGAGGATGTGATGAAGCTGCTAGTAATGATAATGATGAAACTGCAACAGGAAGTAGTGATAAAACTGCTAATAGTGATGATGAGAAATTAGATTACGCTGATATTTTCGCAGTTCCAGATGATTTTGATCGAGAATGGATATTACAACAGCACCGCGAACAAGAGCAATTTGTGCGAGAAAAACGCGCAGAGGAACAGGCACGTCGTACAGCCGAAGTAATAGAATATAGACGCGCAGAGGAGCAACGGATCAATAATATTTACTCATTAAATATCAATAATCCCATCTTCAATGAGTTGATACCAGATGAAGTGAGAGCTTTATTTGAGGAAAGTATTGCACAAGAAAACACTGGCGCTACCGCACCCAATCAATTGCAATTAAATGATGCTAACGCACCCGAATATGCCTCAAGTCTTAACCCTGAAACTACTCCAAGTGATTTAAGTGACCCAACTACTCCAAGTGATTTAAGTGTTCAACCTGTTCAACCAGATCTAACTGTTCCAACGGATCTAACTGTTCCAACTGTTCCAACTGAGCCTTACCTGGATGATGATCAAACTGATGATGAAGAATTAATAAATGTCGATCCAGTTGAGGAAAATTGGGAACCACTGCGATCGCACTTAATCGAACAATACTGCTTGCCTCCATCCCTCCTCGATGCGCTGCACTCTACAGAGCGGCTGTACGCAAATGTTGATGGCATGGCAGTATTCAGTTTGCGTACTTTAGACAATATTGAAACAGGCGTATGGGTACTTAACCCATCAACTGAAGATGATAAATGGGTGGATTTAATACTAGAACCAGATGTTGAGGAAGAAGTAAATGGAGAACCTGCTTTCTTCTGGATAAGTTCATTAGGTGACGCACCTAATGATAAAGCCGTTATCACTCAAGACCCAATCGAAACTATTTCTTATGTAGCGTTAGATCCTAGTTTCGACCAAAACAATACTATATATATCAGTGCTTTTGATGTAGACTCGCTCCCTATAAAATCTCTACAGCAGCTTAAATCCAACGTTGTAGTCAGTTTTAAAGGTGATTCTGAGGGTAAGGAATTAGAATCCGAACTAGCGATCGCTTTACCTAAAAGTCAGAAAATGGAACTGGATGAAGCTGGTTGGAACGGTATGCTGAAAGAACAAGAACAAGAGCGTCAGGCAGAGCAGATGCAACTCATAGCTCAATACCAGGCACAACAAGAGTCAGAGATGGAATTATAGCCACACTCCATGACGCGGCACTTCCCACCTGTAAAAATTTCTAAGGAATTAAATCCCAAATTTTAATTGTTACAATTTTAAACAGCACACGCTCTTTCTGTTAGAAGTGAAAAATCAAAATAACTGTAAAAACTGCAAAGTAAAAGATTTTATGCCCTTATTACACTGCGATAGCAGTTTTATTCTATTAACAGAGAGCCGATAGGCTCCCCTTAAACTTTATACTGTGCATAGTCTGATCGCACATTCGATTACTAATTAATTGTTTGATTAGCACCAAAGCGCGTGGCGCTCACCGAAAAGTACCGTGATTGTTGAAAGTCTTTTTTACTTGTTTTATTACAACTGATTACTGCACTATTTCACTACTGTCTATAACTGCACTGCACTTGAACTGATTACTGCAACTGCACTGCTGCACAGCAAATCCTGATCGTAAAGAGTGCATCTTGATTTACTGCTGCACCTGGTACTGCACTTGTCCTATTGTCATTGGCTGGTAAAAGCTTGATAAATCGTTGAGACTCTTTGTATTCCCGTGCATTCTTTTCGGCAAAGTTTTACAGAAATATCTTACTGTTGACAAGGCTCAAAGCCTGTTGGCAAGGACTGTACAGGCTGTTGGATACACTCATAAACATTGTTCGAGGAATGTTTTGCACAACCTACGGGCGATCGCACTTTTTCCCTCTGCTACTCAGGCAACCAATCAGGGTTAAGGGTGTCATCAAGGCTAAAGGGTGACAAGTCAGGGAAAGTATTAATAGATAGCTCAGTTTCATTGGCAGCACTACGCCGTGCCTTAACATAGCATTTATCAAAAACTTCAGAGTAAAAAGGTTTTAGGCTAGGGCTATATTCAAGTAAAAGTTCTAATTGGTTGCGTTGTTCATCAATAGTATTCAACCAACTGTTAGAACGTCTACTGGGCTGATACTTATACTTGAGTAGGTGCATGAGCAGTACCCTCAGTCTGTTTTCTAACTCTCGTCGCTGGCTACCACTCATTGCCTCAATTTCTTCAATTAAATTATCAAAATCTACGTCATCAAATTGATGATTTCGCAACAGTTTAGCCGTTGTATCAAGCCACTTATAATAATCCCGTTGGTAAAGTTCTTGATATGAAGTAAGTTTTAGGTTAGTGGTCATGGGTCAACCTCGCTCATGCCTTGGCTATTTTCAGCCTAAACTAAATCTGCCAGTAAGTCTGCGATCGCCTCAAAGGTGCAAAAGTAGTTCTAGCAATAATATGATAAAATTTTGCTAGAATTACATGAGCAGATGCCCTACAGACACGATGGCACATATCGTTTTCCAGATTCTGAATACGATTACTGGGACGAAATACCAGATGATACTACCCCAGAGATTGACTATGAAAATTACGACTGGGAACTGGGATTAGACCCAGAATATGAGGAACGGGTAGAAACTTTGTGGGTAAGGTTAAACTTACCCGACGATTTGTTGGACTGGTACTATGACTTTTAAACAATGCCCAATTGTTCTAGCATATATAGAATGCAGTTATTACTAGAACTAAATCCATCTAAGGAGTTGCACTATGCCTCGTGGCGCTAAAGGAAAACGATCAACTGCCAAATTAAATTTATCACTAGAAAACTCTTATAAAAACACAGAAATTGATGAACTTAGCTCCCATATTTCTGACTCTTTAAATAAGCTAAAAAAATCAGTCAAGAAATTAGAAAAACAGTGGATAGCCCCTATTGGGGTTAGTCTTCACACATATACAGTCAAGCGAGAGAAACCTCATTCAGAAGGAGAAGTATTTAGGGAGTATACATACGCAAAATTAAAAGCTGATGAAGCTATATTTTTAAGTTCCGAAGGTGAGGCGAAAATATCCCAATGTCACTTGGGAAAAACATTTGAGGAGGAGTATCAAATCGCATCCAAAGGTATTTACTTAAGGAATAAAATTACCCACGCTACTAGACTACTAAGGGAAGCAGAGGAATTGATAGCATCAGCACTGAAGGAGATGGAGTAGTTCTAGCAATAGAATTTGATATAAAGGCTAGAACTACTCCAGTTTAAGAAACTTCAAACTCAATGTACACTCGCGAAATCATTCTCTGATCAGAGGAACGATAGCTAGGGTAGAAATCCGAGATTTTTAAATTAAAACCACATCCTTTAAATTGAGCAATTAAAACTGATAAATCCTCTTTTAATCCCTCAAAAGTAGCGGATAAATTTGAGCTAAGTTTTGATTTTAATTTTAAAAACTCCTTTTGCTCTACATATAAATTAATATCAATACGCCAATCTGGATCGACATTTAGGAGTCGAGGTTCAGATGCTTCTACCCTAAAGCCACACTCTTTTAATTGTTGCAGCAACACTATTAAATCATCTTCAGCACCCTTGATAGTCCCTCCACTGATAGTCCCTCCACAAATACTTGTGGTGTCAGCTAATCTTTGTAACGGGAAATACATAAATTACTCCTTGGCTACATCAGCGAAAACGACATCTAAAGCAGATTCAGGATAAAGGCGATCGCCCATACTATTCAGTTGATACCACCTTTCTCCGTCGCCATCATCAAAATCAAACCAGCGCCGAACAAATGAATGTTTTATGTTGTTGGTCATCCCAAGAAAGAATGACGAATTCATACAGTTCAAATAATGGTGAATTGATTTCTGTTCTGTTCATTTTTAAACTAAATCTGCTAATAAATCTGTGATTTCCCCTTGATGACTCAACCGATTGTCATCATAAATCATCAAAGTATTAAGGTTAGAATGCCTTGATAACTTCTGCACCCGTCGCACATCACCGCCAGTCGCTTCCAGTGCAGCAGTAACAGATGAATGTCTAATCCGGTGAGGAGACAACTTTTTAGTAATACCAGCAGAAAGTGCTATCGCATTAACAATCTTATAAATAGAAGTAGTGCTGAGACGATGCCCTGGTGATGCTTTGTCAAGGCTAATAAACAGAGGCTTGTTAATATCAGTCTCCCTTCGTGCCTGTAACCATTCCTGCAAAGCATTGACAGTTGGAATTGATAAAGCTACAGCTTCCTTCTGACTCCCCCGACCCTTACCTAGAATCCATAATCTACGGGAATCTAAATCTAAGTCACCAATCGAGAGCGATGATACTTCCCCGCGTCTAAGTGCATTATCCCACAGTAACCGCAGAATGGCATAATCACGCTTGCCCCGATTCGTGGTGCGATCGCTCACTGCCAGCATTTGCTTAAACTCCGATGGTTTGATCCCCGTAGTATCGCGATATGGTTTAATGCGTTCTGATTTAATATCAGCAAGAGTCCAAGCGCATTTACCCACCTTAAAAGCATAATTTACCAAGCTCTTGAGAGCAGCCAAGCGCCTGTTAACCGTTGCCTCTTTGAGTCCACGTTCAATTAAATTTTGTTTGTATCTTAGTACAATAGCGACAGCTTGAAACCTGTCTAACTCCAGAAACTCCACCGCTTGTTGAGGTCTAGGGTTGTTACCAGTAACAAACTGGAAAAAATCTTTAATATCCTTCACATATTCCGACTTAGTTTTAGGGCTGCGCTTATCAGCCACAAAATCGCGTAAAACATCTGGAGTTTGGTTAGCCAGCATCAGTAAATCCGGTAATTTCGGGACAAGCGTACTATCATCCATGATTACGAAAACCCAAATTAGCGTAACCATCATTTTTTCATGGTTTTTTAACGTGGAAGCAACCATGCAATAATTTGTTAGCTGATGGCTAATTCAAGAGCGTCAACCCAACTTACACGCCGCCAAGAGTTTAATTGAGCAGCATTCCAGTTACCCTCGATTTGATACTAGGCATTTACATCTGTTTTTCTCTGCATGGCGGTACAACCATTTATATTTGGCTGTGTCAGAAAAAGGATAGCCCGAACATATTGCATTCATAGCAAGTAGCCACTAGGTACAATTCCCCACGTCCTGCACTCAGTTTGCTCGCTATGAAGGGAGTATTCCGATTAATTTGGCTGTAATAACTGTTTGATTACCTGTTGGTGTGATTGGTCGTAAATTGGATTTTAATGCGGTTATAGGTCAATAGTACGGCAGTTTTGAAAAGTGGTCAGAGGAAAAGTGCGATAGCACTTAGCTGTTTCTATCTAGTCTTATACCAGTCTGTCACTAAAACAATACTAAGTAATTCACTGTTTTATATCAGTCTGTTACCAGTTTTGTACCTTGTTAACAAATTTGTTCAAAGTGTTGTACCAGTCTGTTAGAAGTGTTATACAGTTAAACCTAGATACAATACGCGCGTATTATTTATAGTCTGTTACGCACGGATTGCAGGTAGTAATGCACCCCTATCGTGGTGCCTAATATAAAAAGTACCGTGATTGTTGAAATTCTTTTTCCCTTGTTGCATTGCAACTGATTACTGAATTACACTTGCTGATTACACTGTTGCATTGCAACTGATTACTGCCTTGTAACACTGCCTTGTTGTATTGCACTTTCATTAAGTTCTGCTACATTTTGATTCCTTGTTGCACTTTAAAACTGCACATCCTAAACTGTTACAAGTGAAAAAAACTGCACCTTTTTACACTGCGATAGCAGGTTTAGAAGTATGAGTTTTCACGCTTGTTTAACATTAAATAACAATCTCGAAAAATCAGCCGCGCAAGAAACCCAAAAACCGCCAAACATTCTCAGTTATTTTAATTAAGTATTACATAAAGCACTTTACTCCTTGCTGCACTTTCATTAAGTTTTACTGCATTTTAATTACTTGTTTCACAGCAATCTAGCTATGGCACACTCAACTGTTCAAAGTGAAAACAACACGCTTGGTTTACACTGCTTATAAAGAAAAGATCTACAGACTTTTTATCAAGGTTTGAATAACAATTAACACTACTTTCGCCTAATTGAAAACTCAGCATCGGGTACTTCAATTGGGCAAACCGAAACGCTCTTTAAGAGCTTGAATTATTATATAGGTCATTGTTATTCCATGCCGTTTAGATTCTGCTGCCCAATGTCGTCTAAGTGATTCAGGCACTTTTACGCAAAGGTTGACTTCTCTTTCTCGTTCCAACTGGCTTTCTGGTTCTACTGCTGGCTGATTCTCTTGCTTGATGGTGTTCTGGTTTTCTGCATCACCCTCTGTCTGCTCTACTGGCTGGCTAGTTATCTGGTTATCTGGTTTTCCTGCTGACTGGTTTTCTGGCTCAGAAACTTCTTGGCTATCTGTTTCTCTCGCTTTGCGAATCAAATCCCCATATTTAGAATTAGTCATTTCCTAAAACCTCCAGAATTTCCTTGCCTAGTGCCAGATAATCTAACCATGCAACCCTTGCTTTTGAGGAAGAAACGTTTCTAATCGGCACACCTTCAAAAGCAGCTTTTTGAAATCCAGCAGCGCGGCGAATCATTGTCTTGAAAACAGGAATACCGTTCTCTATAAGTTCGGAGCGTATTGCTGCTCCTTCTTTACTGGGTGATGGAGGAACTATTACCAGTAAAGCCCTGTAGTTTGTTGTACCTAAATCGCTTGCAGTTTTTAACATTGGTTCCAAACTCACGACATCTGGAATCGTCGGCAAGATGAGTAAGTCACAACCTTTTGCCAATTCTTTTAAGTCGTCTGAGTTTGGTCGGGCTGGAGTGTCAATCACTACAAAATCATTACCCGAAATCAACTTCATTGCTTGTCGCTCCGATGCCACAGTAAAAGGAAGGCTCCCCCGACTCGACCATGCTAGGGCAGTGCGATTTGGGTCAGAGTCTACCAGAATGGTTTTCCCAATATCGCTAAAGAACGTCGCAATGTGTATGGCAGTTGTCGATTTCGATATACCGCCTTTGTATCCAGTGACAGTTAAAATCTTCATCTGGTAATCTGGGTTGCTGGTTATATTGTAAACTGGTTAGCAATATTTATGGTTATCTGGTTTTACAGATAACACTTATCCTCTGTTTTTGCAAGGGACTAGGAAAGTCTTAGTCTGACAAGCGTACTGAAAGGTTACTTAAAAAGGGAGCGATCGCTCCCTCAGCAAAAAATACTGATTTGAGCAAATCAATACCATAAAATCAATACACTTATCCAACCTTGCAATAAAAATTAAGAATAGTGTTTGTTAAACTGAGCATAGCTTTTTTGATGAGTTGCTTGTAAAAACTCCCGTACTATTGACCTATAACCTTCACAAAATCAAATTTACAATCAATCACACCAACAGCACTACAAACAGGCATCCAAGCTGAATTATGCGGATTTTTCAAAGAACAAGCTGATCTTAGAGGATTAATTTTGGCTATTATTAAATATTGGTCACAAATTAAAATATAGGTGTGTATATATGCCATATATAGTAGAATCATTACCAACTTCACCTATATAAACCTATATCACTTATATATGAGTAATACAGGGCAGAATAAAAAGCTGGCTACCTTTAACTGTGATTCTGAGTTGTGGAATCAATTTCTCCACCGATGTCAGGAACAAGGTACAACAGCCACAGCTACACTCACGCAATGTATCTCCTTGTATCTTGAGGGGAAGTTGGAGAATTTTGATGGCATTTCAGGTAAACATAATATAGATGAGCAAATACAAAGTTGCGTTGCATTATACCTAGAACAACATTTACCTGCATATATAGATAACTATCTAACTAATCTTCAAAGTAAAGATTTAACCACAACTAAAACTAAAGTAAGTCCTAACACTCAGAAAACTAAGTTACCTCAAGAACCATTATTTTGGACAATTAAAGCAAGAGCAAAACATTTAGGATTAACTGTAAGTGCTGATCAAGTTTTGCACGTTGAAATGTATGTCAAGGATGATTATAAACAAAGGCATGGAAAGCTGCCTAAACGAGAACTGGTGAAGAATACTCAAATGTTTGTTTGCCCTTCTGCTGATGTTGATATTTTAGATAAAGCCATTAACAAAGTATTATCTCCCACAGCAACCAAAACTAATAAACTGTAATGGTAGATTAGCTTTTAATCCCTGCATAACATTGGCACTCTTTTATAACTCGATGTCTTCTAACCCTCAACGTTACCCTAACAATTGGAATGAAATAGCTTTATCTATAAAAGAACAAGCCCAGTGGCGTTGCCGTAAGTGCAAGATGCAATGTATCCGTTAAGCGTGAAGACACTTCTGGTTTAACCAAATCAGAACGCATGGTAAAGACTTTAACAGTACATCATGCTAATTACACCCCAGAAGATAACCGTGCTGAAAATTTGATTCCTCTGTGTAGTGCTTGTCATCTAGGTTATCACACGCGAAAAAAATCTGTGCGATTCGTTGGCTAGAAACCAATACCTGTAATGGTTTGGAGGATTAGCCGCAAGGGTAAGTAGGGAGAAATCCTGAAACGAACCTTGACAACTGAGTGAACCATGAGGGTGAAAATCCCTCCCCTGTAGATGCCAGGTGAAAGCACACAGAACGTGGTGTAAAAAACTGCGTCCCCTACGGTAGCGATGCCATCAATCCGTAAAGCGGGGGTGAAAGCCCTTCTACACTCCTAGTCCAAGGTAGTGCGGGGCAAGCAAAGAGTCCATGAGTAAGGCATTACGCCTGAACCTACGACTGAACCATCGTGATTCGCACCCAGCAAAAAGGACTGATTAGCTGGAGCCAAAAGGCAAAGGATAAGAGGTAGGCGACTCGACTTTCGACCTACAGCATCTCTAAATAAAACCCGGTGGATAGTAGGACTCTAAAAGATTCATAGTATGGTCACTCGGAACGAAGTAACCCCTCGTATGCTCTCTCGGTGGTCGAATACCGAGAGTAGGTGCTAACCGGATGCTGCGATTGGGTGAGATTGAGTCAGAAGCAAATGACGTGGTTGTAATGACCCGTATACGCTGACAGATTCACGGTTTTAAGGATGAAGTAGTCGAACATTTGTGGTGTATATGTCTAATACGCTGAGTAATCAGACGGTGGAATGGAGCAAGGTGAACTGGCGCAAGCTAGAAGTCCGTGTTTATAAGCTGCAAAAAAGAATATTTCAAGCCTCTAGTCGTGGTGATGTTAAAGCAGTTCGCAGACTCCAAAAGACGTTGATGAGGTCTTGGTCAGGGAAGATGCTAGCGGTGCGTCGCGTGACACAAGATAACCAGGGCAAAAAGACGGCTGGGGTAGACGGGGTAAAATCCTTAACTCCCGTACAAAGGCTGGCACTGGTGAAGAAGCTTGCGCTAAAGGGGAAGTCCAAACCCACACGCAGGGTATGGATAGATAAACCAGGAACGGACGAAAAACGCCCTCTGGGTATTCCCACGATGCACGACAGAGCATTACAGGGGCTAGTAAAACTTGCGCTTGAGCCGGAGTGGGAGGCAAGATTTGAACCCAACTCATACGGATTCCGACCAGGGCGTTCATGCCAGGATGCAATCGGAGCAATATTTAACGCAGTTAGGTATAAAGCCAAATATGTGCTTGATGCTGATATTGCTAAATGCTTCGACCGAATTAATCACGGGGAACTTCTAACTAAATTAAATACATTCCCGACACTAAAACGCCAAGTAAAATCATGGCTACGGTCAGGAGTGATGGATGGAAAACAATTGTTCCCTACACTTGAGGGTACGCCACAAGGGGGAGTCATTTCCCCACTGTTGGCAAACATTGCCCTTCACGGGATGGAAGAACGGGTAAAACAGGTAGCAGAAACGTTACCAGGACGGAGAAAGCATAATCGCGACTCCCTAAGCTTAATCCGTTATGCCGATGATTTCGTGATACTGCACGAAGACTTAACCGTTGTCCAAAGGTGTAAGGAAGTTATTTCCGAGTGGTTAAATGGCATTGGACTTGAATTGAAACCAAGTAAAACGCGCCTTGTCCACTCAATGCTTAAACATGACGGGCAGGACGCAGGGTTTAACTTCCTGGGTTTTAACATCAGGCAGTACCCAGTAGGAAAATATAACACGGGTTGTAACTCCAATGGGAAACCTCTTGGATTCAAGACACTCATCAAACCCAGCGCATATAAAGTCAAAGTACACTATGACAGTATCTCCCAGGTCATTTCCCAGCATAAAGCAGCCCCACAAGCTGCGCTAATAGCCCATTTGAACCCAATTATTAGAGGGTGGGCTAACTATTACCGTACTGTCGTCAGCAAAGAAGTATACTCCGAGCTTGATTCAAAAGTGTACACGAAGTTAAAAAGCTGGGCAAAACAACGCCATCCGAACAAATCGGGACATTGGGTATCCAATAAATATTGGCAAACCATAGGCGGAGATAACTGGGTATTCGCAACCAGGCAAACTGGAGAAAATCCATTGCGGTTACTTAAACATAGCGCGACCGAAATAGTGCGCCATGTGAAAGTTAAAGGCGAAGTCAGTCCTTATGATGGCAACCTAATTTACTGGAGTACAAGAATGGGTAAAAACCCTGAAGTACCTGCAACGGTGGCAACATTGTTGAAGAAACAGAAAGGGAAATGCGCCCACTGCAACCTGCATTTTACAGAACAATCGGTGATGGAAATTGACCATATCATTCCTAAATCGAAAGGTGGAAAGAATGAATACAAAAATTTGCAATTACTTCACCGTCATTGCCACGACAAAAAGACTGCCAGAGATGGTAGTCTCGGTACAAAATCTGGCTGTAATAGTGCCAAACCAAAATCCACTCCAAAAGATAAGAAGACTGGTAAATCCTTAGAAATTGGGATTTTTCGGGCTTCTAAATTCTCCTCCCTTGACTACAACGAAGTTTGGAAGAAGGGGATAAACGGGGAAGCTATGACACCGGAAGAAAAAGAATATTTCCGAGTGCTATCAAATTAGGAGAAATGGATGAGAGGTATCAATGACAATGACCTTATTACTGAGGAGCCGTGTGAGGTGAAAGTCTCAAGCACGGTTTTGAAGACCAACGGGGTTGGTGACAACCTCGTTGAGTTTAATAATATTACCCCTGGTCAACTATCGTTGTTTGAATACTCAGGAACCATGACCTACAACCTACTTAATTAGAGTAGCTGTTATTATCATCATCATCTGAAACAGAACGAAGTCTGTTACTTAGTAATGTACTCAATAACAAGCTTCAAGAAATTAGTAGTTTAGAAGCGATAGAAGCTTCCTTCGTATCAGGAAAAATCCGAAGCTTTTTAAGTTCCCAAGGTCGCAGACGAAGGAGCGCCTTCATTTGAACCCTATAAAGTTGCAGCAGAGAAAGAGAGCATTTGACAGGTTATGTCTGAGAATTAGATGCAGTAATTGTCAAGTATTGACAACTGATATCTTGTCAATCAGCGAGAAGAGAGAAAGGGGCGTTAAATCAACTATTGACTATTGGTAAAGGATTGAGTAAAGGTTAATTACAAGCCTTGTAAGATAACTAAATAAAATTTAAGAATAACTGTTGATCGCTAATATGATGATGACTTGATCGAGCTAAAGCTGTATGGTTGGCACTGCCCACAGCCTCAAATTAAGACAGAGCAAGGATTTGAATTCATTTTACTTTTCCTCGATTTCGGTAAATGCGATCGCTATTTATTGGCACGGGTTGCATCTATTATATTACTCGATCATCTTTACTTGGAGGGAATGGCTTGGGTGAACTAGGGTTCATAAGCATTGTCCCACAGTCAACTAAGATCGACAACGCCTTCAGTATCAGTTGCTACTCAAACGCCTAATGCAACAATTCAACAAAGCATTAAGCCTGTAATGCAAGAAGTAAACAATGCAATGTTTTTCTTACGAACCGAATTGCACCACTCAAATTTTGTCTTTGAAGATCTCAACTTAAGAAAAGCCTGGATTAATTAACCAAAATCTCGACAGGCTAAGGTTTTGGGCATTGTAACGATTTTCTATGTATAACGGCTAAGTTGCTTAACTTGATAAAATTTTGCTGATCTTGCGAAATCCATCGTCATTATGATAGTGTTACCACATCAAGACTCATACAAGCGCAGACGCGGTGTAATCCTTACGCTAGAAGGATTGCAGAAACTAGAGACGGCCATTGCACGAACAGAATTGGAGGACAACAGCGGGAATCGGTATACTTTGGAACAAATGAGCGATCGCACGCGATTGTCCATAAATACCGTGATGAAGATCTACGCTCGCCAAGTAGGGGTTGATCGCAATACTCTCAAAAGGTGTTTCAGTGCTTTTAATCTAATTTTGGAGCCAAGGGATTATTCCAGGGTGTTTGCTCGGAATAACCAGGTTGAAGAATCGGATACCCCACCAAAACCAGAAAAAGATATAGAGTTGGAATTGCCGGGGGGTCAAGTTCCCCTGGGTTCGCCCTTTTACGTGGAACGCGACTTAATTGAATCAGGGTGTTATAAGACCATTTTGCAACCAGGATCACTAATTCGCATACTCGCTCCCAGGCGGATGGGAAAATCTTCCTTGATGGCGCGGATTCTCCAGAAAGCCACCGAGCAAGATTATCAGACGGTTATTATAGATTTTCAGTTAGCGGATAGAGAAATTTTTCAAGATTTGGATAAATTCTTGCGCTGGTTCTGTGCTAATGTCGGTTTGGGTTTGCAACTGGGCAATCAGATAGCAGAATATTGGGATGAGCTTTTTGGCAGTCAGGTTAGCTGCAAAATGTACTTCGAGCAGTATTTGCTACCATCAACGACTCAACCTGTAGTATTAGCTTTAGAGGATATTGATCGCTTGTTTCCCTATCCCAACCTGGCAAGTGACTTTTTCGGACTTTTACGAACTTGGCACGAGGAAGCAAAGAATCGGGAACTTTGGGGAAAACTTCGGTTAGTTGTCGTACACTCCACTGAGATGTATATCTCGCTGAGTGCAAATAAATCGCCCTTTAACGTAGGACTACCGATTCAACTATCGCCTTTTAATAGCAAGCAAGTACAAGATTTAGCAAAACGGCAAGGATTGGATTGGTCAGATGAAGATGCCAAGCAACTGACGGCTTTCGTAAGCGGAAATCCCTATTTAGTAAGGGTAGCGCTTTATCATATCGGGCGCGGGGAAGTCACGCTAGAGCAAGTGTTGCAACCCTCCTCCATCTCAGAGGGAATTTATAGCGAGATCCTACAGCGACAACTGTGGAACTTACAACAGCATCCACAGATACTAGCAGGTTTTGTTAGAGTTGTCAAGAGCAGCACGCCTGTAGGGTTGGATTTAGTGGAAGCATTTAAGTTGCAAAGTATGGGATTGATAAATTTATACAGTGATCGGGCGACAGTAAGTTGTGAGTTGTACAGGCAGTATTTTAGTGATCGTTTTAGTAGCAGTTGATAAGATTTTTTACTAAAGATTGTTACTTGCGATCGATCCCAGTTGAATAGATTTAGATAAAAGCGCAGAAACCTTATGAGACTCATCAGGCGTCGATTGGTTGCGATTGCGATCGTAGCCTTTATCGTTATTTTTGGAGAGATGGCATTGGGGAATACGATCGCCAAAAATCAAGAACTAATTCAGCCACCGATAAAGATAACCGAAGCATTTAATGAAATTCCCTACAACCCCGATTCTTCTGTTGAGAAGAACATTCAAAAAAATCCTGACCCGTCTATTCCTAGCGAGGAAACAGCAATTAATGATTTTGCCTGGAAAGTTTTCATTGCTTTAAACTGGCCAGTTGATTGTCAAGGAAACCTATTATACGCTACCGATCCGCTATCAGGTCAGAAGTATCCGAAAATCATCGGACAAGCTCCAGAAGAGCCTCGCCGCTGGGAGCTATATCCATCTCCTAAAGATCTGTTTCTACCAAATGGAGCAACACCGCCATCACTAAACAAAGTACCAGAAGTCGAGCGGTGTTTGAACGATCGCGCTGGCTCCGAAATAGAATACGAACAAGGTTTACGGCTGACGGAGACAGGAGATATAGTTACACAAGCGGAATCTAGTGAGTATAAAATAGCAAGTAGAAAAGATTTGCTGGATGGTAATGGAGAATTAAAATCAGATCTGGATATTAATGGAAAACCAGTAAAAATTTCACTGAGTAGTATTGATGCAGCAAACAAAATCCCTTTAGTGGATCGGCAAGGAAACTATGTTATCAATGAAATCCGCCTTAACCCGATTGAGTTTCAACAAATCGTTGATAATAAATGGTTTGATGCTGCAAATCTGTTAATTTTACAAAAGTCAACTAATCCAAAAAAATTATTTCAACTTGTATGTAGTGAGACAAAAAAAAGCTACGACAGTGGCGAATATTGCGACAAATATAACGCTGAGGGTACAATTGAAACTAAAGCAGTTTGGCGAGTATTAGATCGGCGAAACACCGAAGAAAAAGCCCGATACTATACTACTAAACGCAAGATAGTTAGCAAGAAAGGTGAAGTATTAAAAGAACAAGCTGAATTAGGGCTAATTGGATTTCATATTATGCACAAAACTAGCAAATTCAGTTGGGTCTGGTCTACCTTCGAGCATATAGACAATGCACCCCCTTGCGATGCTCAAAAAACGAAACAGTATACTCTGTACAACAACGAATGCAACACAAGAAACTGCAAAGAAAACGAGCCTTATGTAAAAACCCCCTACCTTTGGGATACTAGCAACGAGGAGCCTACAGCAATTACAATCGAAGCAAGTCAAGGAATCGCAGTTAAGGAGCAAATCCCATCCCAGATTTGCCGCATCAGTTCAATATCTCAATCAGCTAAAGATCGGAACAAGCTATGGCAAAATAGTCTGAGGAAGAGCACGGAATCATCCGTGTGGCAGTATTATCAATTAATAGGTACTCAGTGGCTATCCCACCCACAAATTCCTTACACTAACCAAGCTAAGGGCACAGAACTTGGTCGCAGAGAAATTACGCCAATCAGTCCACCATTGACTAATGTGGCTCTAGAACCCTATGCTCAAGGAGTTTCTTGCATCGTCTGTCATACTTCTGCGCGTCTGTCAGTCAAAGGTAATTTTTGCGAATTAAATAGCGATACTAGAAACTGTGCAGACTTTAGCTTCTTGATGGATAATGCTAAATCTAGCAAGTAGATTCCTGTGGAATAACTCATTTTTTTTTCTAACTAATTTGAGAGGTAATTTCAAAATGGAACCCAAACAATTGCCTGATGGACTTAAAAATCATCATCATATTATGGAAGATGGAGTAAAACAATGGTCTCGATTAGTTGCCTGGTCTTGGACTGACTATCTAGTATTTGGAAATGATAATGATTTGGACAAGAAGGAACAAGAGCAAAAGCTGAAAGAATATTTTATAAAAATATTCCAAGATCAAGCTCGGTATAGCTATACATTCATTAGCTATGGAGATACAAAGAAGAAAGAAAATGCCTACGTCACGAGCCTTAAAATCAAAAAACTCGTGCTGGGCAAAAATTCAGAAATTGGTGATGATGACTTAAAAGGTGTCACCCTCACTTTGCCTGAAGTTTACGAAAAACTTACTAATCAGCGACCTGAAGCTTTATGTCATGAACCATTTATGCAAATGTTCCATGCTGAGGTAGTCACTGATAGTTTTTCAGGTTACATCCGTGACATATCAGACTCTGAAAAAGAAGAAATCAAAGAAGTCATTAAAGATATTAATGAAAAAGATTTGAAGTATGTTAACGAGGTGCAATATATAATTTATTTTGCATATCCGCCCTGTCCGGCATTTGGTAAAGCTACCGTTACAGAGAAGCAATTGATAAATTGGATGCAAGGTAAAAACGAACATGGTGGCACTGCTACTGATTACCTGCCGCCGTCTGCTTATATCCCTATTAGTATGTCGTAAAAGATTGCAAATTTGAGATGGTATAAGAGGGAGAGCGTGGTTCAGATTTCCGACTTTTTAAAGAGGTCGGAAATCTAAATTACAGGTTAGTCGAACAAGTTTAGTTTAATATGTTGAAAAGACCGAGGGTTAAGACTCAATTTCGCGTTGAGCCAGTTGAGGGAGAAGGGACATTTCTTTTATCTGAAAATGGCTCAGTTTTTTTGAGTGATCGCATTTACCAATCTATCTGCCCCTTACTAGACGGAAACCATACCGTTGATGAAATTGTCGATCGCCTTCAGGAAGAATTACCACCAGCATATATTTACTATGCCTTGATGGAACTGGAACATAAAGGCTATCTCATTGAAAATGAGAAAATTTTACCTGATAATATAATTGTATTTATCGAACATTTGAATGTCAATATTAAAGATGCTTATCATCGATTGCAAGAAACTAAAATTAGAGTCAAAACTTTAGTTTCTTTATCTACTTCTGCTTTGAGCGATATTCTTAATTCATTACACATTCAAATTGCTGAGGATGCAAATTTTGAAGTTATTTTAACTGATGATTACTTACGGCCGGAACTGGCAGAAATCAACCGAGAAAATCATGTGCGATCGCGTCCTTGGATGTTGGTTAAACCTATAGGAACGTTGCTCTGGATCGGTCCGATTTTTCATACTCCCCAAACAGGTTGTTGGGAATGTTTGTCTCAACGCTTGCAAGGCAACCGACCGCTCGAAAAGTTTATCCAAAGACGCAGAAATACTTTATCTCCACTTCCACTAACACCACCACTAGCTGACTTGCCATCAACCCAACAAACTGCCCTGACGATGGCAGCAACGGAACTCCTGAAATGGATTATCCAGGGAGAAAATAAATCTCTGTCAGGAGTGCTAATTACCCATGACACCCTCACATCGGCAAACAGACAGCACCCATTAATCAAACGCCCCCAATGTAATTGTTGCGGCATTCTTAAACCAGAGCATCGTCAGCCTTTACCTGTAATAATTGGTAGTCGCAAAAAAAAGTTTATCGCTGATGGGGGTCATCGTTGCGTTTCACCAGAAGAAACTTTTGAGCGATACAAACACCATATTAACCCCATCACGGGAGTTGTGCGAGAGTTGGGAAAACTTTCTCAAAACTCTAATGGTTTAACCCCAACTTATTTTGCCAAGCATCATTTTGTTTCCACGTTCGACAAATTCAGTTTTTTACAACAGAATTTGGGAGGCAGAAGTGCGGGGAAAGGAAGAACTGATGCCCAAGCTAAAGCAAGTGCATTTTGCGAAGCGATCGAACGTTACTCTGGTGTTTTTCAGGGAGATGAATACAGAATCAAAAGTAGCTATCAACAATTGGGAGACAGAGCAATTCATCCCAATCATTGCATGAATTTTAGCCAGAATCAATACGAAAACAGAATAGAATGGAATGCTAAATGCGGCAGTTTTTTCCAGCACGTTCCCGAACCATTTGATGAAACAAAAGAAATTGAATGGACACCAGTTTGGTCTTTCACTAACCAAGAATTCAAATATTTACCAACAGCATACTGTTATTTCGGCTATCCACAACTGGATAAGACCTCTCCCCCAACCCCTCTTTTGCAAGGAGAGGGGAGTCTTACTCCCCCCTTTCCTCGCCGGGAAGGGGGGCTGGGGGGGTTAGGTCAGCCTGATTGTTGGGCAGATACTAACGGTTGTGCGGCGGGCAATACGCTGGAAGAAGCTATTTTACAGGGCTTTATGGAATTAGTGGAACGAGATAGCGTAGCCCTATGGTGGTACAATCGAATTTCCATGCCGAGGGTAGATTTAGAAAGTTTTGATGAACCGTATTTTCAAGATTTGGTAAATTATTACCGCTCCATTAATCGCGAAATTTGGGTACTCGATATTACCTGCGATCTGAATATTCCCGCTTTCGCTGCGATTAGTCGCAGATGCGATTCCCTACGGGATAGCTACGCTTCACGCGAAGCTGAAGATATTATCTTAGGTTTCGGCGCTCACTTCGATCCTAAATTAGCAGTGCAGAGGGCGCTTACGGAAGTCAATCAACTGCTTCCACCTGTCTTAACAGCTAACGCTGATGGTACAACTCAATATGCTGATTCTGCCGATCCGCCCGTAATAAATTGGTGGAAAACAGCTACTTTAGAGAATCAACCTTATTTAGTTCCATCATCGCAAATCCCTGCCAAAGTATATTCTGATTATCCTCACGTCAATAACGAAGATTTGCGAGACGACATCAAGCTTTGTCAGCAGATTGTCGAACAAAAAGGGATGGAAATGCTTGTTCTCGACCAAACTCGCCCCGATATTGGCTTGAGAGTAGTAAAGGTAATCGTTCCGGGAATGCGTCATTTTTGGAAACGACTAGCACCTGGAAGACTTTATCAAGTTCCGGTGCAATTGGGTTGGGTAGAAGAAGCGAAGACGGAAGAGATGTTGAATCCGATACCTGTTTGGCTGTAGGAGGACAGATGCTAAACGGATATAAAATTATTGATGCCGATTCTCACCTTTACGAACCACATCAAATGTGGTTAGATTATCTCGAACCTGCATTTAAAAGTTTCGCCTTATCTCCAGATCTAAAAATTAAAGGTGAATCGATCGTCAATCTCGATTCCGATCGCCTGCGTTGGGAAGCAGGTAAGCAAACGATCGCATCTCATCCTCGATCGTGGTTGAATAATTTCGATCCAGAATCTCACGTCCAAGCAATGTACCAAATGGGGGTTGATATCGCGTTTATTTATCCCACATATTTTTCATGGATTATTGCTGTAGATAACATGGCTCCTCAATTAGCAGGTGCGTTTGTTCGTGCTTATAATAATTGGCTGCGAGATTTTTGCAGCTACAACCCGGAAATTTTACGAGGGGTAGGAGTTGTCAATCCCCACGCGCCAGAAGAAATGGTATCCGAATTACAACGAATCGCTGATTTTGGTTGGAAAGCAGTTTTTTTACGTCCTAATCCCGTAAAGGGACGATTATTGAGCAATTCTGCTTACGAACCTTTTTGGAGTGCTTGTGAAGAGTTGGGAATTGCGGTTAGCTTACATGAAGGCACTCACAGTCGATCGCCTACTGCGGGAAGCGATCGCTTTCAAACTCGTTTTGCACTCCACGCTTGTTCTCATCCGATGGAACAAATGATGGCGCTGCTATCTTTGATTGAAGGCGGTGTCTTAGAGCGTCATCCCAAGCTGAAAGTAGGATTGCTGGAGTCTGGCTGCGGCTGGCTTCCCTACTGGCTGTGGCGGCTCGATCGCGAATATGAAGATTTGCAATGGGAAGTGGCCGCTCGTGTCAGAATGAAGCCATCCGAATACTTTCGTCGCCAGTGCTTCATTGCGATCGAGCCTTCAGAGTCTTATTTACCCCAACTGATTGATGCGATCGGCTCGGATAACTTAATCTTTGGCTCTGACTATCCTCACATGGATCATAAGCCAAATATTGTTAGAGAAGTAGTGGCGCTCGAATCGCAACTTTCACAGGAAATCGTGCGTAAAATTGTTTGGGATAACCCGGCTCGTTTTTATGGAATCGATCCTCCCGCGAAAACCACTCAAAGTCCCCCTTCTTAAGGGGGGTTTAGAGGGAGCGAGACTCAGGTAAAAGCGAGATCGAACAATAACTTCTGTCTTAAATGGACATCAATGAGTGAAATGGACAACTACCAGATTCTCTCCAAGATTTACGAAAGTTCTAATTCATTGGTGTATCGGGCTGTCCATAAATCTCGCCATCATCCCGTTATTCTAAAGATTCTCAAGGAAGATTATCCAAATCCCTCAGAATTAACTCAATACAAACAAGAATACGAAATTACTAAATCCCTCCAAATCGATGGCGCAATCAAAGCTTATGAATTATTGCCCTATAAAAATACCCTGGCAATAGTATTAGAAGATTTCGGTGGGCAATCCCTCGATGTTCTGTTACAATCCCAAACATTCTCGCTTTCAGAATTTCTCTCCATTGCCATCCAGATTGCAGGCGCACTTGGCGAAATTCATGCGGCAAATATTATTCATAAAGATATTAACCCTTCTAATATTGTTTACAATTCCGAAACCAGACAAGTCAAAATTATTGACTTTGGCATTTCCACCAAATTTACTCGCGAAAATCCAACTCTTAAAAATCCCCATCTTTTAGAAGGGACATTAGCTTATATGTCCCCGGAGCAAACTGGCAGAATGAATCGAGTCCTCGATCGCCGCACGGATTTTTACTCACTCGGCGCAACTTTTTATCGGTTACTCACTCGAAAACTGCCGTTTGAAACCGAAGATCCATTAGAATTAGTTCACTGTCATATTGCCAAACAGCCCGAACAATTCAAAAATCCGTTCCCCGGCAGATCCGTGGGAACGAGTTCAAAATTCAAAAAGGAAAAAGAAATTACCCAGGTAATTTCAGATATCGTGATGAAATTGATGGCGAAGAATGCGGAAGATCGCTATCAAAGTGCCTTGGGGCTAAAAGCAGATTTAGAAGAATGTTTGCATCAATTACAGCAAAACAGTAAATTTTTAAATTTTCCTATCGGTCGTGACGATATTTTCGATTGCTTCGCAATTGGGCAAAAACTTTACGGTCGAGAAGCGGAAATAGAAACGTTACTTTCCATCTTTCAAAGAATCGCCGAAGGAACAAACAAAACATCAGTTGAAATGGTGTTGGTAGGGGGTTATGCTGGTATCGGGAAATCAGCGCTGATACAAGAACTTTACAAACCAATTACTAAGCAACGCGGCTTTTTTATTTCCGGTAAATTCGAGCAGTTTCAGCGTAATATTCCCTATTCGGCGATCGCATCTGCATTTAAATCGTTAGTCCAACAACTGCTGACCGAAAGTGACGCTCAATTAGCTCAGTGGCGAAAAAAACTTCTGGCTGCTTTGGGAGCCAATGGACAAGTAATAATCGATCTCATTCCCGAAATCGAACAAATTATCGGTTCCCAGCCTCCCGTGCAGCTTCTAGAAGCCACAGAAAGGCAAAATCGCTTTAATAGTGTTTTTCTCAATTTCCTGCGAATTTTTTGTCAGAAAAAACACCCGTTAGTAATTTTTATTGACGATTTGCAATGGGCTGATTCGGCAACGTTAAAATTGCTGGAAGTGATGATGAGCGATCGGGATTTGGGCTATCTAATGTGTATCGGCGCTTATCGCGAAGGTGCTTCGCACCCGCTTCGCGATCGCGAAGTCGATCTGAATCACCCTTTAATCAAAATGCGCGATCGCTTACAACAACAAGGCGCGATCGTCAACACAATTATCCTGACTCCTCTGCAACTCGAACAAATAGTACAACTAATTGCCGATGCGCTTCACCAAGAACCAGAAAGCGTTCAGCCACTAGCAGAATTAGTTGATCAAAAAACATCGGGAAATCCCTTTTTCATTAATGAATTTCTCAAAACTCTTTACCAAGAAAATTTACTCAGTTTCGTTCGCGAAGCGGGTGCGAAGCACCATCGCGCTTTTCAATGTTGGCAATGGGATATCGCTCAAATTGAAGCTTTGGGCATTACAGACAATGTAGTTGAATTGATGCTCGATCAACTGAGAAAATTGCCAAAACCAACTCAAAAAGTATTGTATCTATCTGCTTGCATTGGCAATCGCTTCGATCTTACAACTCTCTGCAAACTTGGCAAAAGCTCCGCTTCTAAAACTTTTCAAAATCTATTACCAGCCATTCAGTTAGGCTTGATTCAGCCAACTTCATCATTAGAAGTTACTGCCTCAAAAACACCACTCGAATCTGCATTGATCGTCGAAGAATATAAGTATCAACACGACCGGGTACAACAGGCAGCTTATACTTTGATTGATGACGATCGCCAGCAATCTGTCCATCTTCAAATCGGTATGTTATTGCTGAAAAAGCTAGGGTTAACAGAATTAGGAGAAAAACTATTTACCTTAGTCGATCATCTCAATAAAGGTCGAGGGTTACTGGAGAGCGAACGCGAAAAAATCGAACTGGCAGAATTAAATTTACGTGCCGGGAAAAAAGCCAAAGAAGCAACTGCATATACGGCATCCAGAGAGTATCTAATTCTTGCCAATGATGTGTTTCCCGGAGACATTTGGCAAGAGCGTTACCAAATGGCGATTGACCTTAACAAAGAACTGGCAGAAGTCGAGTATCTGAATGGAAATTTAGAGCAATCTCAAGCTTTAATCGAACAGGCTATCCAACAAGCAAAGTCTGAATTAGATAGTGCAGAGTTTTACTATTTGCGGATTAATCAATATACGTTATTAGGAAAATATCAAGAGGCAATTGAAGTAGGTGAAAAGGTCTTGAAGCTGTTGGGAAGTAATTTACCAACAGACAACTTTCAAGCCGCTTTCGATAACGAAGTTGAGGAATACCGAAAAAATTTAGAAAGTCGAAATATTAGTTCATTATATAACAGCCCAGAAATGGAAATACCAGAGAAAAGGGCTGCTTTAAAAATTCTTTCTCGCCTCTTCCCGACTGCTTGGATTTTAGCTCCAACACTGAGGAATGTCATAGGCGTTAAAGCTATCAATCTCAATTTAAAATACGGTAACACACCCGTATCAGCAATGACCTATGGCTACATGGCATTTATTATGGCTCATGTCTTGCATGACTACCGATCGGGCTATGAATACACTTCGCTTGGGATGAAGCTAGCCGATAAGTATAAAGATTTAGCTTCTAAGGCTGTCGTAACTCAATTTCATGCTAATGCAATTTCGCCTTGGTTGATGCACGTCAAACTTTCTGAAAGTATCAATGCTGAAGGAGCTAATGCTGGACTGCAAGCAGGCGATTTTTTAGTTAATGGATATACTTATACTTACAACTTATACAACCTTATTTATCAAGGTCAAAATCTAGAATTACTTTTACAGGAAGCCTCTCGGAGCTTGGAATTTGCTCGAAAAACTCAAAATAGCTGGGCAAAAAATTGTATTTTAGCCGCTAAAATTATCATCCAAAACCTGCTTGGGTTGACCCAGGATAAATCTTGTTTTGCCACAGAAGAAATCGATGAAGCTGCTTTTTTGGCAAATTGTCAAACGGAACAAACTCTGGCAGCCGTATGCTTATACCAAATTTTTAAAGCTCAGGTTCTCTATCTATACGGTCAATCACCAGAGTTATCTTATCTGGAAGCAACAGAGAATTTAACAGCTTTTATTCCGGGAATTATTTTCATCGCCAAACATAATTTTTACTCCTCATTAACCCTCGCTGCTCTCTATCCCCAAGCTAACGAAACCGAGAAGGAGAAATACTGGGAGAAACTAGAAGCAAATCAAGAACAAATGAAGGGATGGGCAGAGCAATGTCCGGAAAGTTTCCAACATCAATATCTTTTAGTCGCCGCAGAAATGACCCGCATATCCGGTCAGTGGTATGAAGCGATAAATTTATATGACAGAGCAATTAAATCTGCCAAAGAAAATGAATTTATCCACGAAGAAGCACTCGCCAACGAAATAACCGCCAAGTTTTGGTTTGCCCAAGAAAAACCGGACTTCGCCCAAATTAATTTAAAAAAAGCCCGCCAAGGCTATCAAATCTGGGGAGCTAAACGCAAAGTAGAAGATTTAAATGAAAAATATCTCCAATGGCTTAGTTCAACCGCGACAGATACACAAAGCAATACTATCAAGATAGTCACCACAACTGGTAGAAATTCAAGCGAAGCATTGGATTTTGCCGCCGTAATGAAAGCATCCCAAGCTATCTCTGGCGAAATTGTTTTAGAACAATTGTTAAACCAGGTGATGAAAGCCGCGATCGCAAATGCAGGCGCAGAAAAAGGTTTTCTCATCTTAGATAAAGACGGAAATTTAGTTATAGAAGCCCAAGCTGCTGTAGAGTCTGATCGCATTTCTATTTTACAATCCATTCCCATAGATTTTATAGACCCTGAAACTGGAATTTTCCTACTATCAACCGCCATTGTTAACTACGTCGCTCGCAGCCAGGAAAATGTAGTATTAAATAATGCCACCAACGAAGGACAATTTACCCGCGACGCTTACATTATCACTACTCAACCCAAATCAATTCTCTGCACTCCCTTACTAGATCGCGGCAAACTAACAGGCATTCTCTACTTAGAAAATAATCTTGCGATCGGCGCATTTACCCCAGAACGAGTCGAAACTTTAAAAATCATTGCTGCTCAAGCTGCTATCTCGATTGAAAACGCTCAACTATATGAACAATTAGAATATTATAACCGAAATTTGAAGCAAAAAGTCGAAGAACGCACCAAAGAATTGTCGCACACTCTGGAAATTCTCAAAGCAACTCAAGCCGAATTAGTAATAGAAAATGCTTTGCTCAGGAGTGCGGAAGAACTGCCGAGTTACGATTACCAAGTAGGCGGAAGTTTGCCCATAGATGCGCCTACTTATGTCGTGCGATCGGCAGACCGAAATTTATACAAAGCTTTAAGACTCGGACAGCTTTGTTATATCCTCAATACCCGACAGATGGGTAAATCTAGCTTGCGCGTCCAAATTATGAAAAAGCTGCAAGCAGAAGGCTTTGTTTGTACTGCGATCGATGTTTCTACAATGAGCAATTCCCAAATAACTTTAGAGCAGTGGTATGCAGGTTTTGCTTACCTTTTAGTTAGCGGGTTTAATCTGTTAGATAAAGTCAATATCCGTACTTGGTGGCGCGATCGCGAATTATTATCCCCCGTGCAGAGGTTATCAGAATTTATCAATGAAGTATTGTTAACTACTATTGCTGAAAGAATCATTATTTTTATAGATGAAATTGATAGCGTCCTCGATCTTCAGTTTGACAGCAGTGCATTTTTTGGGATTATTCGTGCTTGCTATAACAAACGCGCTGACAGTTCCGACTATCAGCGTTTGAACTTTGTTCTGTTAGGAGTAGCGACTCCTTCCCAATTAATTCAAGATAGAAACCGCACTCCTTTTAATGTCGGTCAGGCGATTCAACTCAAAGGCTTTCAAGTGCATGAAGCTCAACCCTTACTACAAGGATTAACCAAACGAGTTAGCAACCCACAAACGCTACTCCAAGAAGTCATAGCCTGGACGGGAGGACAGCCTTTTCTCACTCAAAAAGTTTGCCAACTAATCTGTAATTCTAACTCTCCTATTCCGACTAATGATGAAGCAGTGTATGTGGAAGAGTTGGTGCGATCGCAAATTATCGAAAATTGGGAATCCCAAGACCAACCAGAGCATTTGCGGACGATTCGCGATCGGGTTTTGAACAATAAACAGCGTGCTGTCGAACTGCTCGAACTTTACCGACAAATTTTACATCAAGGACAGGTTGTAGCGGTTGATAGTGCAGAAGAAACGGAATTGCTGATGTCGGGGTTAGTAGTCAAGCAAGGGGATTATCTCTTTGTCAATAACCGCATTTATGAATTGGTATTTGATGATGTTTGGGTAGAAAAATACATTTGACTTGATTGATTATCCCAGCAGTTGAGCAAATTTTGGGCTTTTTGGTTTGGATGGTGCAAAATAGCTGAGGTGGGCGATCGCAAGTTGGTAAAATGGCTTTGATGAAAGATAAGCGATCGCTCTGTTGGGGCAAGTAGGACGGGCTTCGCCTACGCACTTCCTACATCCCCAAAAAGCGATCGCCATAAAGTGGTCATTTCACTGTCGCAATCCTATAAATAAATGGAATGTGAGATACAATTAATTTGTCACTCAATCAATCTATATTAACTTGCTATGGATTCTTTAAACCTACGCACAAAAGTTATTACAGAAATAAATCTTGTCCCACAAGATAAATTAGAAGAATTATATAACTTTATTCATTATTTTCGATTAGGTATAGAAGTATCTCAACCTTCGTTCAACAAAAATATGCAGTTTGCTGGCTGTTGGAATGATATGTCAGATGAAGTATTTACTAACTTCAATGAAGAAATAATCACACGCCGCCAGCAAGCATTTTCAGGAAGAAAAAGTGATGAAGCCAGCCTTGATTGATACAAACATTTTATCCTTTTTCTTCCGTAATCATAGTCTAGTTGTTGAGCGTTTTCAAGCCTATTTGAAAGAGCAGGACAAAATTAACATTAGCATCATCACTTATTATGAAATTGTCAGTGGATTAAAACATCGTGACGCGCAAAAACAACTCGCATCTTTTCAGGAATTTGTTTCATACAATACGGTTTTACCTGTAACTACAAGCTCTGCCACAATTTCTGCTGATATTTATGCCAATTTAAGAAATAAAGGAACGCCAATTGACGATATTGATATTCTGATAGCAGGAATTGCCATAGCCAACGATTTGATGATTGTAACAAATAATATCAGAGATTTTGGAAAAATAGAAGACTTAGAAATTCAAGATTGGAGTAAGTAATATTACAATTTGCTACGCCTACTTACTTATTATTGTAAATAAAAAGCGATCGCCTTCCACAAATCAGAAAAGCGATCGCGAATTTGGGATAAGTGGTGCGATCGCAATCTGGTGAAAATTGTTCTGATTTCTACTTCTCATTAAGTCTATTGACTCTTGAATCTACTTTAGTTTTTATAATCCCACTACTACATATCTGTTTCTTAATGTAGTGCTTAGTGGCATCTGAGGGAAGTTAACTTGTCTTATTGGCATTTGGTTAGAGTTAGATCTGAGGTTCCAATTACTGATTCCTGAAGAGCTTTTAACCCAGGTTTGAGCAGGAAAATCTTGTAGGACTGCGTTGCTTTGCGCCAAATTTTGTAGGTTAAATGTGTATTTTGTACCCCAATGGTTAACTTCGACTTGTGTTATCTCATTTGTTTTCAAACCAAAAAATGAACTGTCTTTGTATTTTTTCCATGCGTATATGATACACCAATGGGGTCGATCGCCTACCTGTTGTGGTTTTCCCTGTACATCGACTCCGAAGGGGGCTAATATATATTTTCCTCTGGCGAGTTGCTTCTTTATTTCTTCGCTTAGGCTTAGAATATTATGGTTAGCCTGGTAGTGCATTTCAAAGGCATTTAATCTGATATCATTTGCTAGAGTTACCATATCCCTTGATGAAAATATCTCGCCTATTTTCGTTATACCCTTTATTTTTGCTAATAGCCTTAATGATACTATTCCACTTAAAACCTTCTCTTGGAGTTCTGTTTCCATCGGGTCCACTTCGCTGTACAGATGATAGTTATCCAAAAATGCCTCGGCTTCACGTCTCAGGTTTGGGTTGTTCGTGTGGTCAGTTGTTGCTCGAAGATGCTGGTATGTTAATTGATTGAGTGCTTTTGCTACAGCTTGCAGTGCATACAATCCACAACAAGGACCTCTCTGGTTTGCCATCTGTGGGTCGTTGTTTTGGGTTTTTTCTACTAATTGCATAACTCTTCTTATTATTTCCTCCAACTTTTTTGTCGGTTTTTACCTGATTAGCTCACCTGTTGTTGTGCGATCAATCCGCCCATCGTTCAATCAATAAAACTAACCTTTTGCACGCTCAATTTTTTCCTCAGACTTCTTTATTACCTCCATCAGTTGTTGGTATTGCTCCAACTCTTCTTTAGATTGAGCTCGATTAATTGTTAGCTTCAAACCACAACTCGGACAGTATACGCTATCTTGGCTGCCTAAAAGCATAGCGGGCGATACTGGAATAAATCCCGCGCATTCCGGGCATGGAAATCCTTTTACTTGATTCACTTTTGTTGCTCCTTTTTAAATTTACATTTACAGGTCAATACTTATTTTCTTTGCTCTCTAGAAAGTTACTGTATTACTCCATTATTTGCCAAATTAATTATCGTACGAATCCCTTCTGGTATATCTGACCGTCCTACTTTTAATTTCACTGCCAACCGCATAGTTTCTTGATTTTCATCCGGCTTTTCTTTCTCATCCGGCTTTTCTTTCTCATCTGGCTTTTCTTTCTCATCTGGCTTTTTCTTACGATCCCACGGCCACCTGTTTAGTACCCCCTCGCCTGAAGTTTCCGTGACTGGTTGGACTATCACGAGGGGGGAACTTGTCTGTCCTAAGAAAGCTTCCAGATTTTTAAAGTTGGCTTTCTCTCCCATGTTTTCTGTGTCTAGGTCTCCAAGTATTCCCTTGATACTTTGTTTTGGCTTTACTTCCACTTCAAAATCTACTTCAGCCTCATCTATCTTTAAAATTGGAATAGTTACAAGTGAAAGAAGCGGAACTTGAATTTTTCTTGTATTGATTAATCCTTTTTCATCAGTTTGATTGTATTCAAACATTACCATCCTAACTTTGCTTCCTTGTAGATTATTTTCTCCTTCCTTTTCATACCCAACCCCTATTAAGAAGTTGATAGTTTCTGCTGCTGCCATTGTTTCTGCTTTTACTAGGGCTGTAAGCAAGCTGCCAATGAACTGATGCAACTCTAAGCTATCTTTTATCGCCTTTTCGTCATTCATGTATGGTTTCTGAAGTAGACGTAGTTGCAGCATTATAGAAGAGTATAAGGCTGCACTGTTATAATTCCTATAGGAATCCTGTTTGAATTTAATTTGGTATTTTGAAACTGTAATGCTAATCGTGCAAGCCTTCAATTGTCCTTGCTTTTCAAACAGGATCTAGATATTCTATTACCATCCATTCACATAAGTACGACGACAGTGATTTCTAATTTCTAATTTCGTCGTATGATGTCAGTGGTATTTTTGTTGATTATTATTGTGTATTTATGCTTTCCATTAATGTATTCATGACCGCCTGTAATCCACTAGGTATACTGTCCTGCGTTGCGTGAACATACACATCCATTGTGTAATCAACGGAATAATCAGATTTTGATGTTGTCTTAGTTGTATTCGATATTCCGCCCTGAAAGTTTACTTTACTAAACCAGTAATTTACACCCGCAGTTATACTCGCATCCTTTTTCTCTTCCTTTGATAAATCCTCTGAGAGACTCGAATTGATTTTGGCTGTGAAGCTGATACTCATATCGTCAATTCGGAGGAATGGGATTGGTAACAGGGTTAGCAGGGGAACTTTTAGCGTTAACTCTTTTCGCTTTCCATCAACTCCATTCCCTTCATATTTGAACTCAATAACACGTACCTTTCCATCCTGCTCTAGCCCCACACTCTGCAAAAATGCGGCTGTTTCTCTCGCAGCAAGACCTTGGGCTTTAATAGCTGCTGATAGCGGCCCACCGATAAGGCTTTCAAAGGGAATGTTATTCAATTGTCGAGTAGCTGCATCTGGGTCAAAACCTAGTTTTCCAGATTTTTTATCATCAGACTGAATTTTACTGAGTCCTTCCTCCGCGTCTCTCAGTTTATCTCTTGCTTCTACAATATTTGTTTTTACTGGCTCTAGTTGGCGTATTACTTCCGCAGTCTTGGCTGTTACCTCCTGCAGAAGCTGTGTTCCTTCACCTTGCACCCCAGTATGTGACGATTCAGATGCTAGATCAGTAGTAGCCTCACCAGAAGTTTGCGACTCGTTCTCTTGGCTTTGTTGTATAGATTGTTGTTCCTGTGGTGAGGCTTCTTCGGGTTGCGATCCTTCACTACGACCGGGAAGATTATCAGAACTATGTGTCATATTTACTAGACCCCTTTTTGTTTTGCGTACCTTTGCTTTCGTTTTATAGACGATTCGGGAAAGTAATTTCGGAATTTTTTGTGTTAGCGGCTGTCTCCCAAGCTTTCAGCATCGCCCGACTGAGCGCATCTTCAGCATCAATTGGGTTTCCTCCCATCCACTTGATGCAGCAACGATAAAGATAATCTTGATACTGTTGCCATTGCTGCCAAAAATTTGACTGTATATCTAAGGCGATATCGCTCTGTTTGGAAATAGTAGATGTTTGAGAATCTAATTTCATGCCTATTAGTTCCCTGCATGGAATTTTACCTAAAGCAAATCTGTATTTGACACCACAAATGCTTTAGATCTTCGATGCCTCGATCATCCTTCGTCTCTCCCACCCCTGTCAGTCGGAAAAGTCGGATCTTTAAAGTCGTAAAAGTCAGATCGTCCGATAAACTACCGCACCTCACAGTTTCTCTAAGGTACTCATTATTTCTAATAATTATTCACATCTAGATAATGTCATAATTGAATCCTCCACACCTACGATCTTTGATTGAGGTGGGGAGGATTCAATTATGTACTTTTAGCAAAAATTGCGTACCCCTATAAATTTAGGGGATTGAACTAAGGAGGGATTGTTTTCCGTGAAAGAGAAAATACTTATTGACACGCCCTAGACTTTTTCTTTCTCGTACCTGACGAGAAGATTCCAGAGACAAATATCGGGATCGTCATGCTCGATATCTTCTTTCAGAACGTTAGCTAAGAGTTCCGAATCCAAGAAATAAATCTCAAAGTTGAGCCGTTTCAAACCCGCTTCTTTAAAGATGCGATTCAAACGCAAAGGGGTATAATTTATCTGGGAATAATGCCAGTCCCGCCCGTGAAGCGTGTTATGCGCTACATTGACTAACCCTTCTGTTACCCAGTAAGCGTGTTTTTTACTTAAATGAGCAATTTCTAAGGGAGAAAAGATAGTAGGGAAAAGACCATAGAGCTTGCCATCTAGCTTGAGAACCTTAGAAAATTCACCAATCATCTGACGATTGATTTCATCCTCACTAGAAACAACAGCAGCAACCGGTAAGACATAATCAAATTTTTCTTTCCAATCCAGTCTTTCTTCGGTTATTTTGGCGGAATCGACTACTTCAAACACCAATTGTTGGCTGTTAAGCCGGGAATCTCCTTCTGTTTTTTGCCAATTTTCCCGTGCTTTTTCAATTCCCATTTGGGAAAAATCAGTACAGTAAACTTTGCCAATTTGCGGACAAAACTCTAGTAATGCCTTCTGAAGATAAATTTCCGAGCCACAGTTAGGAATCAGAACTTGGATATCTGGGGAGTTGGGAATATCAAAGCAGGAAGATGGATTATAAGGACGAATCAGAGCTTTGCACAGGTCAGGGTCTTGTGTAACACTGAAAGCATTGCCAGCATAATCTTTATGGACTTCATTCCATTCAGCTTTTTCTTCCTCAAGGGATTTTGAGGCAAGGCGATGGGAGGAGGGAATTACCCATTTAGAATCATTTGCGATCGTCATAAAATTAAACTTCAAGAGTTAGTAGGTAAAATCTGTTATCAAGAATGGGCTGGTACAGTTAAGTTGGTATTTGCTGGATGATGATGGCTTTGTTGCCAAAGGGTGGTATAGAGTCCTTTTTGTTCCAACAAGTCTGCATGGCGACCTGATGCAACTATCTGTCCGTTTTCCAGCACAAAAATCCTATCTGCACGCAATGCCTGAGCGATGCGGTGGGTAATCATAATCACTGTGCGTTTCGTGGCGATATGCCCGATAGTGGCGAGGATACCCGCTTCTGTCGCTGGATCTAAGGCGGAGGTAGCTTCATCAAGAATTAGAATAGCTGGCTCTCTCACCAGCGCTCTCGCGAGGGCGATTCTTTGTCGCTGTCCTCCCGATAACTGTCCGCCTTTGTCGCCTATGGGGGTATCGTAACCTTGGGGCAAAGTCAGAATAAAATCGTGAATTTCTGCGGCAATGGCTGCGGCTTCTACTTGCTCGTTACTGGCTTCCAGATAGCCCATGCGGATATTTTCCCGCACAGTCGTATTAAACAGAATCACCTCTTGCGAAACCAGTCCAAGTTGTGAGCGGAGAGAGTGGACTTGAGCGTGGCGCAAATCTATGCCGTCAAACAAAATACACCCCTTATCTGGAGCATAAAATCGCGCCAGCAAATTGACAATTGTGCTTTTCCCCGCACCACTTGGTCCAACAAATACGATAAATTCCTTTGGGCGGATAGTGAGGGATAGATTTTTAATCCCTTCTCTTTCAGAAGTGTAGCTAAAACTAACCTCTTTAAAATCAATAGCACGGGAAAAGTGGGGTAAGACCGAAGATCCTTGACTATCTTGTACTTGCGGAACTTCAGTCAAAATATCATTGATCCGTCGCATCGCTGCCACTGCTTCTATGAGATAAGGCACCATAAAAGTCAAGCTAAAAATACTGTTATTTAAGCCGAGCAATAAAAACTGATAGGAGACGAGGGTTCCGACTGAAATAAAATTTCGGTACACCATCGTCGCCCCGACACTTAAAATAAGAATCTGGACGAAAACAAAGGCGATAACCGGGATTTTTTGTACTAAGTAAGATAGAAATGTTGCTCGGACATAAACCCGCTTAAATTCATTCAAATGAGCGGTAAAACCCTGGGTCATCTGCTTTTCTAATCCAAAGATTTTGACAACAGATTGAGACAGGATATTTTCTTCTATAACACTAGCAATATGTCCTTCTTTTAGCCGCAAGTCATAGCCTTTATCAGCAGCGATCCTGGCAATTTTGGTGGGGGAAATTATGCAGAAGGTGAAACCAATGCAACTGAGTACAGCTAACTGCCAGTTGAGGGAAAAGAGAAAAATAGCAGAAAAGAGGATATTGCTGAGGTCTATAATTACCACAGATAGCCCCATCGTGACTACACCATTTTCGACCTTGGCTACATCTGCTAACAAACAATTGACTATATCTCCCGCCGAACGTCTGCCAAAAAAATCCATTGATAGGGTTTGAAGATGCTCAAAGAGAGAATAGCGGATTTTGTTGATAATTAAAACGCCTAAACGCGCTCCTAAAAAGTTTCCCAGCAAACCGACGCAGGCATATATAATTCCGCCAACGCCCAGGAGACAGAGAATTAAAACGAGAAGGTGATAATTTTGGGGAATGATGGCAGCATCGATAATGAACTTGAGACTTCCCCTCATTAAAGTATCAAATGCTGCATCAAGAACTAGACAGATAACGAGCGCACCTGCTAGCTTTTTATGACCAGCAACATATTGATTGATAGCTTTTAAAAACCAGGTAATCTGCATTAAGAATATTTGAGAGAAGCAAATATATGAGCCTTTTTTGATATAGGATAGCTCTGCGGTTGGAGCCATAAATCAAAATTAGACTTCATCAGCCAAATACCATCTAGTGAATGCTGATGAAGTCTTTTAGCTAGAACGAATTAAGTCTTACGGACGTCTCCACATGATTTTTAATCCTTTTTTTGAGGTTTACTTTTGTTTTTAAGCCGAATATTTACCACTTTTAACGCAGTATGTGTCCGGCGGCACAGAGCTTTAAAAGTCCTAAAACAAGGTTGTGTTTGGTATAACAATTGCTTCAGTTCTTCGATGTCTCTATCATTGCTCTTCTGCCCTGTTCCTGTCAGTCGGAAAAGTCGTATATGTAAAGTCGTAAAAGTCGGATTGTGGCATTTTTAAACAACTGCAAATTACGTTTTAAAACCCAACCGAAATAATACTGATATAGTTAATTAACTAGATTTTTAGATTTCCGTATATTTACTGTTGTGATTTCGGCAAGCGCAATCACAACAGCCAAGGTTGACATTTCAGAAAGTAGAAAGTTGCTTATCTTGATATTGAAGCTGTGAAATATCATGTTAGGGCTATGGCTTCGCAAGTTAAGAGAAAATTTACCAAGTTAAGCAACTTAGCCGCGATCGAGAGAAAAGCTTTACAAAGCCTAAAATCTAAGCCAGTAGGGAGTTTGATTAATTAATCGCAGCCAATCTTAACTTGATATCTTAAAATGCCAAACTTGAGTAGTGCAATCCGGTTATACGGTGCAAACTGAATACAGTATTTTTACCGAGCTATTGCAGGTAAGCAGGACTTACGCACTCTCATGTTTGAAATCTAGATCAGAACTAGCCCCCCTTAAAAAGGGGGGAACTTCAAAGTCCCCCTTTTTAAGGGGGATTTAGGGGGATCTAGAAGTAAGTCCTACAGAAATAAAGTTTACTCACTGGCTGAGATCTCGCAAGTGAGGAACTTCAAATATGCCAGATGAGCGATCGCAAACGGAGTTGATTGGCAAGATGCAAATACCCTGCCCAGGAAATATTCACTCAATGATGACCAGCGACGAAGGACTGAAATTTATAGAAGCTACCCTAGAGTCCAAAACAGGTAAACAACTGACTCCCCCAGAAAAAGAAATCCTCAAAGCTGCTTGGGACAACGAAGCCTACAGCAGCGTTGCCGAAAACTCATATCTCAGCATTGGTTATATTAAAGATTTAGCCTCCAGGTTATGGCAGTGCCTTTCAGATGCCTTCGGAGAAAAAATTACCAAAAATAACCTTCGACGGATAATAGAAATGCTTTGCAGCACATCCACTCTTCCTGAAGAAGAAATAGCAGAAAACGACACTGATGAAAATTCCGCTCCCAAAGGCAATATCTTAATTGTTAACGACCTGAGCGAAAACCTGCGATTCTTAACAGACTTATTAACCAAACGCGGTCATAAAGTTCGCAGCGTCACCAACGGTAAGAGGGCATTAATAACAATCCGCAATAACCCACCCGATATTATTTTACTCGATATTAAAATGCCGGAAATGGATGGTTATGAACTCTGCCAAATCCTAAAAGCCGATGAAGTTACCTCAGAAATACCCGTAATTTTTTTTAGTGCGCTAGACGAAGTTAGCGATAAAGTAAAAGCATTTCAAGTAGGCGGAGTTGACTATATCACGAAACCTTTTCAACCCGAAGAAGTCATTGCCAGGATTCAAGCTCAACTGACTATTCAACAACAAAAACAGCAATTGAAACAGCAGAGCGAATATCATCAACAAACCGCAGAAATTCTCTATCAATCTCGCAATTTACTTGTCAGTTTATTAAATAGTTCCAAAGATGGAATTGTTGCCGTGCAAGCGGTGAGAGATACGATAACTGAAGAAATTAGCGATTTTCGCTGTTTAGTGGTGAATCCCGCCTTTGCCAAACTATTGGGTCAAAAACGATCAAACCTGATGGGTAAGTCTACCATGAAAGAATTGCTCAATAAACTTATTCCCACGCTGTTTGATTCACTTGTAGAAGTAGTTGAGACGGGAGAAGCGATCGAACAAGAATTTTATTTACAAAACAATAACCAGCAGATATGGTATTACTTGACTGCTGTAAAGTTCGGAGATGGGTGTTCGATTACCGTCCGCAACATCACGAATTTTAGCTCGTCTGTATTTAATATGCTAAGGTTTACCAAAAATTAACCGATATAATATTATATTAAACTATTTATTTCATTTTTAGTAATAACGGTTACATACTTAATTTTTATTTTTATAACTTCCTTTTGAGCCAAGAGTGTTGAGATCGCTTCTCCATTTTGTAAAAAGAAGCGATCGCGTATACGGCGTAAATAGAAGGTTCGTGCAACCAGGGGCAACCTAATATATATGTCCTACTCAATCCCCTTTCGCCCTGCTGTAATACTGTAATAAAACTTATTTGTGAAGATGTTAAAGTGAAAACGTAACAGTTGGCAATGTTCAAAGGTCAACTTTATGGGCTATCGCCCTTTAGGTATTAGAAACGATGGGGCAAAGGGACTTAATTTTATCACTGTAATCAGTAGTGAAACAGTTTTTACTTCACTATTTTTATAGCTTTCACTATTTTTATAGCTTGCATTACTACAAACAGTTTTTAATCTTAAAATAGTTAAAACTGCTACAACAGTTAGTAACTAATATGAGTAAATCAGTTTAGTCAAAGAGCAATAATATAATGATTAAGTGACCGCGAAGGCTTGCTAAACTATTCTGTGGGGCAAATTAAGAAACTATTGAGGTCAATCATTTGATTGCTGATGCCGTGATTTTGGAACTGCCAAATGTTCCTTTACAAGCCAAACAGTTACTTCCTGAATATTCAGGAATTTACTATGTTTTGGATGAAACTAATAATGTTTGGTATATAGGAAAATCTAAAAATATCCAGAAACGCTGGCAAGCTAAAGCTCATCATCGGATCTACCAACTGTCAGCACAGAAAAAGAAACATTTTACTATTTACTATGAGATCGTTAGCTCTTCTCAACTGGACAGCGTAGAGAAGCAACGCATTGAGAAATATCATCCACACTTAAATTCTAGTCCGGTAAAGACCAAACAGGTGCGTCCATCTGAAACGCTGTTAAGGGAAACTCTAGCTGCTCTTGCTGATTTTGCTTTCTTATTAGGAATAGAGCCGCCGAGACAAGGAATGGTGTCTTTTCTTAGTATTATTCATGTTTGTCTAGATTTAGATGCTCTCAAAGAAAAATTTAACCCCTCTTCAATGGAAGAGGAACAAGCACTGATTAAAACAGCTTTTAGCAG
>JBARVL010000150.1:0-7375 GCA_049646245.1 Crinalium sp.
ATTATGACCCCAAATCAAGTAAATTGTCATCCAGATGGCAAACTGTGATTGTACAATTTGTAGCAGCTTTTCCTAGTATTATTTCTTTGGAAAGACTTAAGCAAGAATTTAGCGATCGCGAATTAGCGGTACTCAAGAAAGGCAATAGATTATCAGTTATGCCAGTATCAGAAGAAGTAGCTGAAAAAATTATGGCGATCGCTCAATTGGAACTAATTATTGAGTAAAGAGAATCCCTCCCCGTTGATGGGGAGGGGAGAATGTAGATTATCTGTTGTGTTTCTAAATTTTATATTTTCAGGAATATGCTCAACGGCAGTTGTATAATATTGCGAAAGTTATTTTTAGTTACAACTTATGGATATTATAGCATTAACAGGTTTTCTCATCTACGGAAGCATAAGCATCTGCTAAACCATAGCCCGTTGCTAGGTCTACTCCTGGGCTGGCTCGACTGCCTCCTGTACTGGGATTGCTAAAACCTTCAGTAACATCGATCACTGTTTGCTACAAGATTTGCTTTACCCTGGCGGGGGATAATTTTGGATCTATTTGCTTGAGCAAGGCGCAAATACCTGCTATTCGCGCGTGAGTAGCAATGGATACTGTTGGCGAAGTCACACATGGCGATCGCGTAGGTAGGAAATAAAGCGGTTCAGGGCTTTTAGAGCAGTTTTAAACCCTGGAGCTTGTTTGCCTAATTTGAGATCGTGCAAAACGTGATCGCGTAAAACCTCAAGTTCTGCTGTTGACGGCAAAGAGTTAAATTGGGCTTTAAGCAAGACATTCGATGCTTGGTGATTTTTGATTTCTCCTACCTGCTCTATTACCTCCTGTTCCCGTGTATTACTCGGTAATAACTGTTCTGTTTCCCGTGTAATACTTGCAAATGCTCGTTTTTAGAATTGATTGCTCATTTACCCCCTGTGCGATTGCTTTCTAATTTGCATAGTCAGATTTTCTGAACATCTTATGGGATAGTATGGGAGGGAAAACTGTGCGATTGATGAAATTGACTGAAAATCCGAAAAATAGGACACTCAGAATGTATCTAAAGCAAAACTCCTAATTTGTATTCAAGTACACAAATCCCAGATGTAGGCAGTATGACTAGCAACCCAGATGGTTTTTCAATTGGCGGTTCAGTAGGTGGTAATGTCAACAATGTTCAAGGCGATAACAACCGCGCAGTTCAAGGAGACAATAATCAGGCAGTCCTGGGAGATGGAAATCAAATTAGACAACAGAACCAAGTTGGGGCTAATGCTGAAACTGCACTCACTAAAGATGAGATTATCAAGTTATTTCTAGAACTGGAAACCTTAATTAAAGAGACAGAATTACCAGCCGAAACGAAAGAAGAAGTAGTTGAAGATTTGAGTGCCGCTAAGAAAGCAACAGACAAAGAAGAACCAAATAAAAAACGTGCTTTGGAACGGTTAACAAACGTAACAGAAACACTAGAAAAAACTAGCAAGAGTGTGGAAGCCGGACAAAAAATCTGGACAGTAGCTAAACCAATTATTGCCAAAGTTGCTCTCTGGTTAGGTGCGGCAGCGGGTTCTCACTTGTTGGGATTGTAGAACTGAATTATGAGTCAGCCACCTGATGACTTTAACCCCCAATAGCCTGATGCCAATCCACAGAAGCAAGCTGATAGTTGTATGAATGAAAATACAGTTCTGGGTAATGAGAATAGCGCAGTTCAAGGGAATGAGAATCAGGCAGTGCTGGGTAATAGTAACACCGTATTTTATGGGAACAACAACCAAATACAGTTTGTTCTTCCCATCACTAAGAAGTTACAGCAACAGCCACCTAAATCTAAAATACCCTCTCTGTTACCCTATTTAGTCAATCGTAGCAAGCAGGAGTATGAACTAGAAAAGGGAATCAAAAATGGACTACAAAAAGCTCCACTCTCTCCTATAATTTGTATCATTCATGGTGATGAGTTTCAAAGCCATGACAAGTTTTTAGAACGGTTATATAAAGTTTCATTACCTAAATTTTTAGGACAGGAATTAATTAAACAATATCATCTCCCTTGCCCTCCAAAATTGAAGGATTCGCAGGAATTTTCAGATTACTTACGCAGCACATTAGCGGATATCGTTATCAAACGTAGCTCTGCTTCTCTTGAAGAGATTAATGCCTTTTTTAATGAATGCTCTCTTCCTATACTTATTCATACTCATTTATTGGCTGAACAATTGCAAAAACCAGACTTTGAAACTTTGCATAATCTACTTAATTTTTGGCAAAACTGGCATATTAATATCAACCAAGCTTTAATAATTTGTATATTTGTTAAATACCAAAATCTGCGTAAAAAACAAACTAAAAATTTTAATATTATCAGTTTATTTTTCATTGCTGTAGGTTATTTTTTTAAACAGTATCGCTACCAGAAAGTCAATCAAAAAATTTGTCAGCATATAGAAAGGCTTTCAGTATCTAATTTTGATAAATTTAATCGTTTGTCAGGTCTTGTTTTGCCAGAGCTAACTGGAGTAAATCGAGGGGAAGTTGAGGATTGGGTACGTATGGAATATACTCAAAACGTTATTGGAGAAGCAATGGCTGATAAATTGATCAAAGAAATTAGAGAGTTATTTCACAAATGGGAAGAACAAAACTCATCCAATACAATTCCGATGGATGATTTAGCTGATAACTTAATCAACCTGCTAAAATCTAATCTATCAGGTGAGGGAGAAATGACATGAAGTTTCCATTTTATTCAGGAATCGGAAACCGTCAAAAATCTGAGTTACCAATAACTCTACCAGTATCTCCACGTTCTCAATTACTCCAGCCTGAGAATTATATTGCAGATGCAGGCTTGAAAGATGCGTGCAATGTGGCGCTGTTACTAGGACAACCTCTACTCCTAACTGGTGAACCAGGGTCTGGAAAAACACAACTGGCTTACAGTCTGGCATGGGAACTTGGACTTGACCAGCCTTTGAAGTTTGAAACTAAGTCTACTAGTATTGCGCGTGACTTATTCTATACCTATGATGCGTTAAAGCGTTTCCAAGATGTGCAAAGTGGAGTTGTTGCAACTAAATTTTTGGATTATATTACTTTTCAAGCTTTAGGCTTGGCAATTTTACGCAGTAGAAATCCAGATGAAGTCAAGCATTTATTGCCATCAGAAATCATACATTCTCAGAAAATACGTTCTGTAGTTTTAATTGATGAAATTGATAAAGCACCGCGTGACTTCCCAAATGATTTACTCAATGAATTGGAATTAATGTATTTTCGGATTACCGAGTTAGGAAATGAAAAAATTGTTGGGAATGCCAACTTACAACCGATTGTAATTATTACTAGCAATTCGGAAAAAGATTTACCAGATGCGTTTTTAAGACGTTGTATTTATTACCATATTCCCTTTCCCGAATTTAATCGGCTGGAGGAAATTGTCGCTAATCGGTTGGGGATTAATACTGGTAGTAATAGTCCTTTTTTGCAAGCAGCACTGGATTTATTTTATAGGTTGCGTTCGCCTCAAATTGGTTTGAGGAAAAAACCTGCAACGGCTGAATTATTGGGCTGGTTGATAATTTTACAAAAATTCACTAGCGAATTAGAAAATCCTTTAGTTAAACCAGAAGTTGTTTTTGGCACTCTGAGTAGCTTAATCAAAACTACAGAAGATCAAGAAAAAGCTAAAAAAATTGTAGAACAATGGATCAAGGAACAGACAAAAACAACCTAAATTGGCTAAGTCCCGATGCCCTCATAGAGTTCATTGATGAGTTGAGGGAAGCAGGTTACAAGATTGGCATATCTCAGTATATTGCAGCCCATGATTTAATTTGGCTGTTGATTGCTCAAGGGGAAGCCTTAGATAGTCCAGAGCGCCTAAGAAATTTGTTGGGACCAATTTTTTGTAGTTCACCAATTGAGCAGGAGGAATTTCAACAACGGTTTAACCGTTGGGTTGAGTTATACAGCAGACTTAATTTGTTAACAGGAGAAGTAAATATAGAAGCAAAAGCATTTGCAGATGAACTGGCAACAGAACGCGCTCTCTCCTATCGGATGCAGAGTAGTCTAATATTTATTGCTCTATTTATTGCTGCTCTATCTATTATTTTATTCTTTCAGCACACAGATAATACTTCTTCCATAAAACCAACACCTCCAACACCAACACAAACACCTCCAACACCAACACAAACACCAATAATAGACATAAATCCCAGTACAAAAACTTCTCCAAACTTGCCCTTTGATTGGGAAATACTAATATTGTTGTTGACTGTCAATCTTGTTATATTTATCATCCGGCGGCTATGGTGGTTGTGGCGTGCTAACCTCTTTCTGCAACGTCATAGTACGACACAACAGCCTGAATTACAAAAAATTTCTATTAATGGGCTTGAGGAGAAGTTAGTTCCGAGTATTACGTTGTTAGAAATTGCTCGGAGTTTAAAGTATCGAATTCGTATTCCTTCCAACGAACTAGATGTAGATAAAACTATTAATGCAACTCTTAGGCAGGGTGGATGGCTAACTCCAGTTTATCGTAATTACCAAGTTCTCCCTGAATATCTTTTTCTTGTGAACCGCGTCAGCTATCGAGATCATCAGGCTAAGTTTGTGGAAGAGATAATTGCTCGTCTGAAAAACGAAGGTGTATTTATCACCGTCTATTTCTTTGATGATGATCCAAGAATATGTTTTTCCTCTGAGGAAAATTCACCGTTAAGACTAAAAGAAATTACATCAAAGTATAACCAACATTGCCTTGTTATTATCTCAGATACAGATATTTTTTTCAGTTCTATTAATGAAAAATTAGAACCTTGGGTAAATCAGTTAACAACCTGGGATAAGCGTGCAGTTTTAACGCCGACTCCTGTAGAAAATTGGGGATATAAGGAATTAGAACTTGCACAAAGATTTATTATTTTACCAGCAACAATTAAAGGTTTACTGGTACTAAGTCAAAGATTACGCCAGGGGTTTGCAACTTATTTTCTTGCGGAAGAACAGCGAATACCGCTACCAGATTCCTTGCATATACGATCTTATATCTGGATAGAACGTAATCCACCACCAATTGAGCAGATTAATGCCATGTTGGACTCGCTAGAGAAATATCTTGGTAAGGATAGCTTTTATTGGCTCAGTGCTTGTGCAATTTTTCCACAGTTAGATTGGCAAATCACTATCTATCTGGGTAATGTCCTCAAAACAGAGTCAGGAGCATTGCTGATAGAGGTGTGTTCCTTGACTGATTTAGCTCGTTTACCTTGGTTGCGTTATGGTTATATGCCAGACTGGTTGCGTGTTTATCTAATTGCAACACTTACCCAAGAGCAACAGCAGGTAATTCGGAGTATACTTCAAGATTTACTTATTACATCTGTTCAAGGTTCTGTTAGCAAATTGCAATTAGAGATAGCAAGACAGTATCCTAATTTACTCCCTAAATTAGCTAATCCAATACTTAAGATATTATCCAAAAAAGCGACTTTTGATAGTCCATTACGGGACTATATCTTTTTAGGTTTTATGAGAGAAAAATCTCTCCTCTCCCTGAAGGTATCAGATGAGTTTAGTCGCTTACTACAAAAGCAGAAAAGAAATTATTGGTGGATGAAAGCATTACGCAAACTGGGAATAATGATTAAACCACAAATTCACCAGCCGAGTTTTGCTGCATCAGCTAACACTAGTTCATCGTTAAGAAGTTGCAGGCAAATTTTAAAATGGCTTGGTTTGGGAGGAGTAGGTATACTGACATCTGTTGTAGCGCATCAGGTTACTAAAAATTCTAGTCAAAATCTACATGAAACATCGCCATCTGGCTTGGCAAAAGAATTTGTTAAAGCAAGTGTAAAAAAACAAAGAACTAATATCTTAAAATCCGCTAGTGTATTTCTGATATTTCCCTTAATAGGTACGCTGATCTCTGTTCATTTACAAATCATCTCTAGAGCCAACTCAATACTATATCGTGATGACTGCAAACCCAATCCTGAAGCAAAATATTTAACTGAATATATGGTTCGCTTTGGCTATAAAAATCAACTAAGAGGAATAAATCTTTGCAATCAAAACTTAGCAAATATAAACTTAAAAGGAACAAACCTATCAGAAGGAAATCTTAAAAATTCAAATTTATCTGGTGCTAATTTACAGAATACATCTCTTGAAGATACAAATTTATCAAAAGCTTATCTTGTAGGTGCTGATCTAACTTTCGCCTATCTCAATAAAACAATTTTGAAAGAAGCAAATCTTGAAGATGCTAATTTAACTGGTGTAACGCTGATCCACAACCAGTTAGCAAATGTTTATATAAGAGGAGCTAACATGAGTAAAAGCAATATCTTAAATGTAAACTTTTTGGATGCTGATCTCTCCAATGTTGATTTAACAGACGCAAATATTGAAGAACCAATAAATTTAAGTGTCGAACAAATTTCTAAAGCAAAACTATGCCGAACCATATTACCAGAAAATATTAGGGTAAATCGAGACAAAAACTGTAAAAAATGATTATTCCAAACTTTATGTACAAGAGGAATTATCGTAAATTCTTCCGTTCTTAATCCATCGAGGATTGCCTTTTTTATCATTTGTTATTCTACAACACATATCGCTACTACAACTGTTATCAAAAGAAGAAACATAGTCTTGTACTCCAAATTCTCCAAGAGCTTTTGCGGCAAGTTCTGGTACTTTTTTCTTTGTACTGCTGATTGCTGTAACTAAAACACTCATTGCTAATTCTTGACTTCTCTGCATTCTAATAAGACTTTCTGCCGCAAGAACGTGCCTTTTCTCAATATTAGCTAGTTTTTCAGATTCATCTTTTGGTAAATTTGTCAATAACTTAATGAGAGAAGATATAGCCCGTGTTTGAGGTGAAGGAGATACAAAATTTGCCTCACTAATGAGCAATTCAACATCTTCTATTATGGGTTTTTCAATATCAATGAACTCTTTTTTAAGAAATTCATTGAGTTTTACTTGAATCTCATCCATCTTTGCGTAAAGTTTAGGAAATTCTGAAGACATGGGTTTTCTCCTGATCGTTGTTGAATTTAATTTTGAAAAGTTTTGGACTGAAGATGCACAATCATCACAACATTTTTCGCTAGTCAATGCCTTAATAGCCTCTACCGAAGCATAAGCATCAGCTAAACCATAGCCTGTTGCTAGGTCAACTCCTGCGCGTGCGGATGCGCCTCCTGTACTAGGATGGCTAAAACCTTCAGTAACATCGATCGCTGTTTGCTGCAAGATTTGCTTTACTCTGGCGGGGGATAAATTTGGATCTACCTGCTTGAGTAAGGCACAAATACCTGCAATTTGGGGTGCGGCGGCTGAAGTCCCACTAAACACT
>JBARVL010000151.1:0-3788 GCA_049646245.1 Crinalium sp.
ATTATGACCCCAAATCAAGTAAATTGTCATCCAGATGGCAAACTGTGATTGTACAATTTGTAGCAGCTTTTCCTAGTATTATTTCTTTGGAAAGACTTAAGCAAGAATTTAGCGATCGCGAATTAGCCGTAATCAAAAAAGGCAATAGATTATCAGTTATGCCAATATCAGAAGAAGTAGCTGAAAAAATTATGGCGATCGCTGAATTTGAACTAATAATTGATTAAAGAGAATCCCTCCCCGTTGACGGGGAGGGGAGAATGTAGATTATCTGTTGTGTTTCTAAATTTTATGTTTTAAGGAATATGCTCAACAGCAGTTGTATAATATGCAGAAAGTTATTTTTAGTTACAACTTATGGATATTATAGCATTAACAGCTTTTCTCAGTCCTTTTTTACCTTTTCTAATCAATCTTGGGAAAAAATCAGCCGAAACTGCTGCCAGCAAATTTGGTGAGGACGCTTGGAATAAGGCGAAGAAAATTTGGGACAAGCTACACCCCGCAGTTGCAGCGAAAGAAGATGCTAAAGTGGCGGCAGAACAAGTAGCAGCGAAACCGGAGAGCGAAAATCGCCAAGGCGTGTTTCGGGAAGAAATGGAAATTTTGCTGAAAGAGAATCCAGATTTATTAGAGGCGATCGCTCAAATTTGGCAAGAAGGAAGTGAAGCTAGTTCGGGAACATCAATTAGTCAAACTATCACAAATACTAAAGGACAGGTAACGGGGTTACAGACAGGTGGTAAGTCCCAGGGTTATATTGATTCTGTTCAAGGTGATGTAAACCTGTAGTCGCATAGAGAGACTAAAAGCGATCGCATTATGCCAACTCCTCCAGATTCCGAATCAGCTTCCACCCCTGCACCCAATAATAATGTTAAGCAAGATATAGATGACACTCAGGGACAGATCATCGCCCAGATGATGGGTGGTTTAGCAATCGGGCAACTCAAACTTTATCTGCATCAAGCTCAAACACCACCTAAAGCAAGAGAAACTGATAAAGATTCCGTTGAAATAGGACAAAATCCCTATCAAGGACTAAAAGCGTTTCGGGAAATGGATGGCGATCGCTTTTTTGGCAGAGATACCCAGATTAAGAAACTGTGGGAGCGTTTTCAGCAGTTGCATGGCGATCGCACTACTATTCGAGTATTGCCAATTTATGGGCCATCAGGATCAGGTAAATCCTCATTAGCAAGGGCAGGTTTAATTCCAGCTTTAGGTAAGCAACCATTACCCGGAAAAGATCAAGGTCGAGTCGTGGTAATAACACCTGGAAACGACCCCTTAGAAGCCTTAGCAACGGTATTAGCTCGAATCGCTACCAAGGATCTAACCCCAGTTGCTAAAACAAGAGAATTTAAGAACGAATTACTTGAGCGCAATACTCAGCAAGAATTTGATGGATTGCGTCGGATTGCCAATGTGTTTCCTAATATCACTGACTCACCGTTGATTGTCTTGGTAGATCAGTTTGAGGAACTTTACACGCTCTGCGATGATGAGCAGGTGCGCTCTGCTTTTGTAGAGAATTTGCTCTGTGCGGCAAGCGACTCTTCTCAAAGAGTTTCAGTAATTATCACCATGCGGAGTGATTTTTTAGGAAAAACTCAACAACATCCTCGCTTAAATCAACTATTTTCTTCTCAAGGCTTTTTAGTCCCGATTATGCAGCCAGAGGAACTGGAGATCGCCATTACTGAACCTGCAAAACGGGCTGGATATGAGTTAGATAGGGCAGTAGTAGAGTTGCTCATTACCGAAACTAAGGGACAGGAAGGGGCTTTACCCCTGTTACAGTTTGCTTTAACCCAAATTTGGGAAGGGTTACGCAAAGATGTAAAACCTGTTGATACCTTAAAGCAAATTGGGGGTGTAGGTGGGGCGTTGGCGAATGAAGCTAAACGTTTGTATCATTCTCTAACCCCTGAACAACAAACCATTGCTCGCTCTACTTTTCTGGCTTTAATTCAACTGAATGACGATCATAAAGCAACCCGTCGCCGTGCGCCTTTTTCTGAATTGATTACCAGCGAAAAGGATGTGCCTCTTGTGCGAGAGGTGATTGAGCGTTTTGCCCGTCCTGGTGTATGGATTTTAGTTACTTTTTCCAATGAGCAACAGGTGGAAATGGTGGAGGTTGCCCATGAAGCTTTAATTCGCAATTGGGAAGAATTACAAGATTGGCTTAATAAACACTGGGAAAAACTTCTCAAAAAGCGCAAAATTGAGCAATTTGCTTTAGATTGGCAATATTACCGCAAATCTAAAGATTATTTACTTCAAGGGCGCGTTCTTCGTGATGCCAAAGAGTTTCTACAAGCTCAAAAAGAAAATACTGAAACCTCGCTATCTGGCTTGGCAAAAGAATTTGTACAAGCAAGTCGTAGAAAACAGATACAAGGATTTTTGAAAGTTGCCATCATTCCGCTTATGGGAACGCTGATTCCTATTCATTTTTTCCTTTTGAAGTTAGCTCAGACAGCTATCCAGAGAAAGGATATCGAATGTAAACAAGATTTTGATATTCCTATATTAGTGCGCTACTTAGTTTTAGTAGGACAAAAAGATAATCTAGAAGGGGCTAATTTTTGTAATGACACCTTAAACAATATAGATTTAAGTGAATCAACTCTATGGGGAACGAATTTTAGAGGCTCTCATCTTGCAAATACTGATCTTCAAGGAGCTAATCTCAGAGAGGCTGACTTTCAGGGAGCTAATCTTTTGAATACTAATTTCAGCAAAGCTTTTCTGGAAAAAGCAAATTTTCAAGGGAGTTTATTGTACAAAACAAATCTCCAAACTACAAATGAACTTCAACAATCACAAATTGAACAATCTTTAATCTGTAAAGCGAAGCTTCCTAGTAATTTTATAATAGATCCGGATCGTGATTGCAAAAAATTAGGGCTTTAAAGTTTATAACTTCATTCAATATTTTGCAATAAATATATTAACATTTTTTATGTTTCCAAGATATTCTTCCCTTTTCACCAGTACAAATTTCAATGTTATTACTACAAGTACAATTTGCAAATAGCATTTCATTAGACGTTATATCTAGGCTACTCATTTCTCCCAGTGCCTCAATAGCCGATTCTTGCAATTCTTTTGATATTGAAGATGAAGGTGAATATTGTTCATTGGTAATTACTTCAGTAATAATCTTAAGTGCGGTTTCTTGATATTTATGCAGCTTTAACAAGCTTTGAGCAGCTAATATATGACGTTTTGTAATGTTCTTTTGATCACTTATAGGTAAGCATTCATCCAAAGTTCTTCTAAGGGAGTATGTGGTTTTTGATATCAATGAACGTTCTACAAAACTAAATTCATCAATTGATAGCTCAACATCTTCTAATCCTTCATCTTTAATAATTTCTTGCAGTTTTTTCTCAAACTCCCAACGGATATCATCAAGTTTCTTTTTGAGTTTAGGAAATTCTGAAGACATGAGGTTTCTCCTTAGTGATGTTGAATTTAAGTTTGAAAAGTTTTGAACAGGAGATGCACAATCATCACAACATTTTTCGCTAGTCAATGCTTTAATAGCCTCTACCGAAGCATAAGCATCAGCTAAACCATAGCCTGTTGCTAGATCAACTCCTGCTCGTGCAGATGCGCCTCCTGTACTAGGATTGCTAAAACCTTGAGCAACATCGATCGCTGTTTGCTGCAAGATTTGCTTTACTCTGGCGGGGGATAAATTTGGATCTACCTGCTTGAGTAAGGCACAAATACCTGCAATTTGGGGTGCGGCGGCTGAAGTCCCACTAAACACT
>JBARVL010000152.1:0-2126 GCA_049646245.1 Crinalium sp.
ACGCTTGCTAGAATCTATAGAGGATGAAGGACTTATCTTGGCAATGCAGGAAGTACAACACGAAACACCACTCAATCTTAATGAAGCATTACTAGAACTAGAAAAAGAGTGAATACCGAGTATCTACCCAGCTTTATCAAAGATTTAAAGGCTCTCAAAAGTACGCCTTACTATGAGTCTATTAAAACCCTTGCTTTTGAAGAAATACCCCAAATAGCCAGCTTTGGAGAAATAACGAATATAAAAAAGCTTCAGGGATATGATAATGCTTATCGAATTCGTGTAGGCGATTATCGGATCGGTATTATATTGGATGATGAAACAGTAATATTTCAACGGGTATTACACCGAAAAGAAATTTATCGGTATTTCCCAAAGTAGCAGATTAAAACTTAGGTTTAATGTGCGATCGCATCTTCGCTACTACAACGTGCGATCGCATGAAAGAGTTATACTCTATCCTACCAGCTAGATTCTTTGACTAAAATCTTGTTCCCCTCTCCTTGCAGGAGAGGGGTTAGGGGAGAGGTATATCTTAAAACACTAAACCCAGTTAATAGTGCGTAACCATTGCCAAACGCCTGTCTTCCTTCTAATCACAACTCCCTCACTATATTCTTTCACCACATCCTTAAGTTCTTCAGTGGTAAAGCTGTAACCTAATTCCTCAACAGTGTTAATAAATTCTTGAGGATTTGTTACAGGTTTAAACTTTTCCCGCAATACCATATTATGAGCAGCATCAGCGAGAAATTTCTTCGCACTTTCATTAGACATCTTCAAAATCCCTGGTTTGGCTTGTGCCTTACTGCAATCTTCGATGAGAACACTATTAAAGTTAGAATACCCAAAAGTTACTATTAATCATATAAAAGCCATACCTTATAATTAACTATCAGGAACCAAGCCATGACTGAAAACCAGAATCAGCAGCTAGATCCAACTGATGTGTCACCAACGCATCTAACTACCACACAGGTACGACCTTGGGGTACAGTTACAGTCTTAGAAGACGGTAATCGTTACAGAATTAATCGCATTGAAGTTAAGCCAGGTCATCATATTAGTACCCAAATGCACTACCACCGTAGCGAACATTGGGTTGTTGTAGCTGGGACAGCTAAGGTTATTTGTAATGGTCAAGAAACGATCTTGATGCAAAAACAGTCAACTTATGTGCCTATGTCTACATCTCACCGCGTGGAAAATCCTGGGGTGATTCCACTGGTAATGATTGAAGTCCAAAATGGAGAATACCTGGGCGACGACGACATCATCCGTTTCCCAGAAGACCCCGAAACATAAATAGAAGCAAAGCGTTTAACTAGATGGGAAACGGCGCGATCGCACTCCTAGATGTGTGGTAAAGTACCAATTGTTGAATAGGATTCGGTTGTAGGTTTTGTTTCTTTCTACAGAATTTCCAGAAAATGTCTCCATATCTCTCGGCAGGCAGATCTCTGAAACTGAATCTCTACATTATTTAGCTTTGGAGGTATTCCATGTCGATTTATGTAGGTAATTTGTCTTACGAAGTTACAGAAGATGATCTTAACTCCGTGTTTGCAGAATACGGCACTGTTAAGCGCGTTAATTTACCCAGTGACCGCGAAACGGGAAGACCTCGCGGGTTTGCTTTTGTAGAAATGCAAACAGAAGATGAAGAAACCGCAGCTATTGAAGCCTTGGATGGTGCAGAGTGGATGGGGCGCGATCTAAAAGTTAACAAAGCTAAACCTCGTGAAGATAACAGAGGCGGGGGTGGCGGTGGTCGCCCAGGCGGTAATCGCGGCGGCGGTTACGGAAATTCCTCCAGAGGAAACGACAGACGCGGCGGCTATTAACTGGTAATCAGTATCAATCTCATATTAGGATCAAAGTAGCCTACTGGCACTAGCTGATTGATACTGGTTATTGAATTCTTGCGTAAAACTTTAGAAAATTAAGGTAACCTAACCACTGAATCGAATCTGGGAACAAAGGAGTAAGAATGACCCAAATAGTTTTAGGCGACAATGAAGGAATTGATTCTGCTTTACGTCGGTTCAAGCGCGAAGTGTCTAAAGCGGGAATTTTAGCAGACGTAAAGAAAAATCGGCACTTTGAAACTCCCATAGAGAAACGCA
>JBARVL010000153.1:0-2753 GCA_049646245.1 Crinalium sp.
AAATCAAAAAATCTCTAGCCAGAATGAAGGATAAAGATAAAAGAGATCAAATGATTAATGATTTACTGAAAAAAGATCCAAAAAGGTATAGTTGGGCTAGGAAGTTTTTAAGTAAAAATAGCCGATAGAGTATTTACACAGTTTTATCAAAGATTTAAAAACTCTTCGCTTACCCTATGTATCAATCCTACAGCCAAAATATTCTAAAAAGTCATAATATTTAATAGACTAATTTAATTAATCTCATCCCATGTTACTTAACATTATCAAAGAACACATCGAAATCACTCCTGGAGTCTGCGGAGGAAAACCCCGCATTACAGGACATCGGATCAGAGTTCAGGATATCGTGATTTGGCACGAACAAATGGGTTTGTCACCTGACGAAATTCTTTATCACCATCCCAGTATTAGCTTATCTGATGTCTATGCAGCCCTAGCCTATTATCACGATCATCGAGATGAAATTCGTCAACAAATTGACGCAGACGAAGAATTTGCCCGCAAACTTCAAGCCCAAACACCATCATTATTACAACAAAAATCACAAAAAAACCTAACCCCCCAACCCCCTTCCCTACTAGGGAAGGGGGAGTAAAATATTGCTCCCCTCTCCTTGCAGGAGAGGGGTTGGGGGAGAGGTCACTCACCATATAAAATTAAGATATCCTTATCCAAAAACTTTTTCTATAAAAAATAAAATGGATAACCGCAATATTGTTATTGGACAAAAAGTAACCTCAACAAAACTACAGCGTGCCAAAGAACTCCGTAGTCAAATGACACCGGAAGAAAAAATATTATGGCAACATCTTCGCGCTAATAGATTAAATGGTTTCCACTTCCGCCGTCAGCAGATTATTGATGGTTTTATTGCTGATTTTTACTGTCATGCTGCTAGATTAGTAATAGAAGTAGATGGGGAAATTCATCAACAACAAGTAGAATATGATGCGGAACGTGACCAAATCTTTTCTGCAAGAGGGTTAAGATTGTTGAGAATTAAGAATGAAGAAGTTAGAAATAATTTGGATAGTGTTTTGAGGCGTATTGCTATAGCTTGTGGTGGAATAACCTAACCCCCCAACCCCCTTCCCTACGAGGGAAGGGGGAGTAAAATCTTGTTCCCCTCTCCTTGCAGGAGAGGGGCTAGGGGAGAGGTCTATCTTAAAACACTAAACCCAGTTAATAGTGCGTAGCCATTGCCAAACGCCTGTCTTCCTTCTAATCACAACTCCCTCACTATATTCTTTCACCACTTCCTTAAGTTCATCTGTGGTAAAGGTGTAACCCAACTCCTCAACAGTTTGAATAAATTCTTGAGGATTTGTCACCTGTGTAAACTTTTCTCGCAACACCATATTATGAGCAGCATCAGCAAGAAATTTCTTCGCACTTTCATTAGACATCTTCAAAATCCCTGGTTTTGCTTGTGCCTTACTGCCATCATTGATTAGAACAGTATCAAAGTTAGAATACCCAAAAGTTACTATTAATTTTATAAAAGCCATACCTTATACTTAACTCGATCAACAAGCAAGCCATGACTGAAAACTCTTATCAGCAGCTAGATCCAACTGATGTATCACCAACGCATCCAACTACCACACAGATACGACCTTGGGGTACAGTTACAGTCCTAGAAGACGGTAATCGTTACAGAATTAATCGGATTGAAGTTAAGCCAGGTCATCATATTAGTACCCAAATGCACTATCACCGTAGTGAACATTGGGTTGTTGTATCTGGTACAGCGAAAGTTATTTGTAATGGTCAAGAAACGATCTTGATGCAAAAACAGTCAACTTATGTGCCTATGTCTACATCTCACCGCGTGGAAAATCCAGGAGTGATTCCACTGGTGATGATTGAAGTCCAAAATGGAGAGTACCTGGGAGACGACGACATCATCCGCTTCCCAGAAGACCCTGAAACATAATTTTAGAAAAGCTAATAGCTGATAGCTGACTGCTGAAAGCTATAAGTGTGGTAAAGTACCAATTGTTGAATAGGATTCGGTTGTAGGTTTTGTTTCTTTCTACAGAATTTCCAGAAAATGTCTCCCTATGTCTCGGCAGGCATATCTCTAGAAACTGAATCTCTACATTATTTAGCTTTGGAGGTATTCCATGTCGATTTATGTAGGTAATTTGTCTTACGAAGTTACAGAAGACGATCTTAACTCCGTGTTTGCAGAATACGGCACTGTTAAGCGCGTTAATTTACCCAATGACCGCGAAACGGGAAGACCTCGCGGGTTTGCTTTTGTAGAAATGCAAACAGAAGATCAAGAAACCGCAGCTATTGATGCCTTGGATGGTGCAGAGTGGATGGGGCGCGATCTGAAAGTGAACAAAGCCAAACCTCGTGAAGATAACCGAGGCGGAGGTGGCGGTGGTCGCCCAGGCGGTAATCGCGGCGGTGGTTACGGAAATTCCTCCAGAGGAAACGACAGACGCGGCGGCTATTAACTGGCAATCAGTATCAATCTCATATTACGATCGCAGTAGCCTACTGGCACTACCTGATTGATACTGGTTATTGAATTCTTGCATAAAACTTTAGAAAATAAAGGTAACCTAACCACTGAATCGAATCTCGGAACAAAGGAGTAAGAATGACTTATATAGTTTTAGGCGACAATGAAGGAATTGATTCTGCTTTACGTCGGTTCAAGCGCGAAGTGTCTAAAGCGGGAATTTTAGCAGACGTAAAGAAAAATCGGCACTTTGAAACTCCCATAGAGAAACGCA
>JBARVL010000154.1:0-7206 GCA_049646245.1 Crinalium sp.
GTTCACGGTAGCGGTTTATTTAACCGAGGACAAACCCAAGTTCTCTCTGCTTGTACTCTCGGCACTCCTGGTGATGCTCAAGCATTAGCAGATGATTTACACCCAGAAGACAGCAAACGCTATCTGCATCACTACAACTTCCCACCATTCTCTGTTGGCGAAACCAAACCCATGCGTGCGCCAGGTCGTCGTGAAATTGGTCATGGTGCCTTAGCAGAAAGAGCGTTAGTACCTGTACTACCACCAAAAGAAGCTTTCCCTTATGTCATTCGGGTAGTTTCTGAAGTACTATCTTCCAACGGTTCAACCTCAATGGGTTCCGTTTGTGGTTCTACCCTATCTTTGATGGATGCTGGTGTCCCTATCACCAAACCAGTTAGCGGTGCTGCAATGGGTCTAATTAAAGAAGCCGACGAAGTTCGCATTCTTACCGATATTCAAGGTATAGAAGACTTCTTAGGAGACATGGACTTCAAAGTTGCTGGTACTGATACAGGTATCACAGCTTTGCAGATGGACATGAAGATCAATGGGCTATCTATGGATATCATAGCTAAAGCCATTGATCAAGCTAGACCAGCAAGACTGCACATTTTAGAGAAAATGTTGGCAGCAATTGACCAACCTCGCACTGAACTGTCAGCCTTTGCGCCTCGTCTGTTGACAATGAGCATTGATCCAGACATGATCGGTTTAGTCATTGGACCTGGTGGTAAGACAATTAAAGGTATTACTGAAGAAACTGGAGCCAAGGTTGATATTGACGACGACGGCACTATCACTGTTTCAGCCGTAGATGCTGAAAAAGCCAAGCGGGCAATCAATATTATTCAGGGAATGACTCGCAGACTGCATGAAGGAGATGTTTATGCAGGTCGGGTTACTCGGATAATTCCCATTGGTGCTTTTGTAGAATTACTTCCTGGTAAAGAAGGCATGATTCACATCTCTCAACTTGCTGACTACCGTGTGGGTAAAGTAGAGGATGAAGTAGCGGTTGGCGATGAGGTCGTAGTTAAAGTGCGTGAGATTGACAATAAAGGTCGGATTAATCTCACACGCTTAGGAATTCACCCTGAACAAGCTGCTGCCGCCCGTGCCGCCGCCGTTAGCGCATAGGGTTTAATTTCACTGCCCTCAAAGAGCAGTAACTAGATCATAGGGAGTCTGCCTACGGTGGGGTTTCCTACCCGCCAAAGCAGACACATTAATAAGCTGATTGTGTTTCGCGCATTTTATATTTGAGAGAGGGAGGAGAGAGGGGTATTGTGTTTGATAACTTTTCTCTCAATTATCAAATGTACAATTTAGATGCGCGGCACGCTTACCAAGTTGCATTCATAGATATAACTGCCGCAGTGACGGGTTAGGAGTCTAATATAATTGATAAATTACTCGTCTGAATGCAACTGCGTATAATCTAGAAATAACGTTTTGATGAGTTGGAAGAGCATATTTGTGCTTTAGTACGAAACATTAATTTATTATTAATATAATGGAATTAATAAAATGGACGATAATCAGGATGCAATCAGCAATTCAATATTAAATATCTCTCCAGATAACTTGCCTAAACAGCAGTTAGGTGTTCAACCAGCTAATAATTTATCAACATCAATTATAGACAACGTAACTATTATAAGAAATTTTATTAGTGGAAATGATCGACTTATATCTAACCAAAACATACGAATAGAAAAAGCTTTAGACTCGGTTCAATTAATTGGCAAAAAAGGAGAAGTTTTAGCGTTTAATAAAACGATAGATAATCAGCCGTTGTGTGTAATTAAATATGATTCAACATATCGAGAGGTACTGAATTTAATTTTATTGGAAAGTAATTTTTTACCAATTGGTAAATCTGAACAACAACAGGGATTTTTTGAATATAAACGTGCTGATGTACCTGCGGGTTATAAATTAAATTGGACGGAGGCTCAAACTTTATGGAAAATCTGGTGGCCTAGCCAAAAACGTAAGTATGCTGTTGAGATAGAATTAGATATACTAATTTATCAAAAAAATCAATGGTATCCAATTCAAGATATAGTAGGTACGGAAGGTTTTTTTAAAATCAAGACTTTGATTGGCGAAATTACTGTAGGTTCACAAGATAAAATTATTTGGATAGATAAAATAAGCCAACAAAATTTGAACCCTCAAAATATATTGGCTGTTAGCAATCAAAACGTAGGTAAGCGAAGACCAGAGCCAACAGATTTAGATATAGAAATTGAAAAAATATTAAATGAATTAAAAATTGAAGCTTTAAAAGCATTAGCCAATTATTTAGCTAATGGTGAAATAGAAACTACCACAGAAATAATGAGGAATGGTAAGGGAGAAATTACGGGTACTAAAACTATTACAGTCCAAAGAGATTGCCCTCAATGGGTAATAGAACAAATACTGACTCAAAAAGAAATTTGATTTCAGCCTTGCAACTCATACCTATCGACCGGACGCATGGCATAGGTGGTGAGTTATTGTGTGCTACCATTGACCCTTGGCGGTTGCTATACCTCAAAAAACGACCTAGAACCAGCGAGAACCTACTGATATCCTGCCGCTTGGAGTGAAAATAATCTAGCATAGCGCCCGTTTGCCTTCAACAACTCCTGGTGAGTACCTTCTTCAATTACCACCCCACCTGCTAAAACCAGAATAGTGTCAGCCATTCGCACAGTAGAAAAGCGGTGGGAAATCAAAATAGCCATTTGGTTTTGAGTTACTTCTCTTAAGTGATTGAAAAGTTGAAACTCTGCTTCTGCATCCATTGCTGCCGTCGGTTCGTCCAGCACTAAAATATCTGCATCAGTTCCCATAAAAGCTCTAGAAAGGGCAATTTTTTGCCACTCACCGCCAGAAAGTTCAACTCCAGATTTGAACCAACGCCCCAACTGAGTTTGAAAACCAGCAGGCATTGACTCGATGACAGGTTTAGCCATACCCTTATCCGCAGCTATTTCCCAGCGAGATTGGTCTTGCAGATGTTCCACATCCCCAACGCCAACGTTCTCACCAACAGTAAATTGATAGCGCACAAAATCCTGAAAGATTACAGCATATCGACGGTGCAATGCTGTAATATCCCATGCTTGTAAATCCAAACCGTCCAGCAAGATACGCCCAGAAGAAGGGGCATATAATCGGGTTAAAAGTTTGATTAAAGTTGTTTTTCCTGAACCGTTTTCACCTACTATTGCTAGTTTTTGTCCTGGTTTTAGGTGCAAAGAAATTCCCTGTAATGCGGGTTTTTGGCTTCCTGGGTAGTTGAAGGAGACATTTTCAAAACGCACCCCATCATTAGGAATTAATCCTGTAGTAGCTTTCCCTTGAGGTTTAGGGACTTTTTGCTCTAGAAACTTGTATAAGTTAGATAGATAAAGGTTGTCTTCATACATTCCTCCAATTCCAGTTAAACCGGAGGAAAATGTCGATTGTCCTTGGCGGAATACGATCAAATACATGGTCATATCGCCTAAAGAAATTTTGCCGCCAATTGTTTCTAATACAATCCAGGTATATGCAAGGTAAAAAGTAGCTGTACTAAGTAAACCTAGTAGATAACCCCAAAATCCTCGCTTGATTGTTAAATTGCGGTCTTCGCCGTAAAGTCGATGAAAGATTTCTTGATAGCGTGTTAGTAAAATTTTGCCAAGTTGGTAGAGTTTAACTTCTTTGGCATAGTCTTCTCTAGCTATTAAGGTTTCTAAATAAGTTTGCTGTCGTGTTTCTGGGGAACGCCAACGAAATAAGCGGAAAGCTTCTCCAGCAAAGCGAGTTTCGGCAATAAAAGCTGGTATTCCTGCTATTGAAAGTACTACTACTGCCCAAAGAGAGAATTGTAATAGTAGACCACCATAGGTAATTAATGAGAGAGTATCTTGAATTAGTTTAAAAGTTCGGCTTACTAAACTTAAGGGACGGGTTGATGCTTCTCGCCGTGCTTGATTCATTAAGTCGTAAAACTCTGAATCTTCAAAGTAGGCGATGTCTAGTGTGAGTGCTTTTTCTAGGATTAAAACATTTACTTTTTGACCTAGTAATACTCGCAGTAAAGATTGACAGACAGCTAAACCTCGCTGTGTACCATTGAGTAAGGCGACAAGCAGCGCCTCTAGTGCTACATAACTCAATGCGATAATGCGATCGCTCTTTAAACCAGAATTACTAGCATTGATTACCCCATCAACAATTAACTTGCCCACATAAGCGATCGCACCAGGAAGCAGTCCCCCTGTTAAAGTTAGAACAGCAAAGATGATAGTAAGAAGAGGGCTAGTACTCCAGACTAACCGAATCGCGCGATCGCTATATTGAAAAAGTGCTGCTGATTGACGTAAACGCTGCCAAACAATTCTTAGCCAGTTGAAGAATTTTTTTTTCTTCATTTTTTATCTTCAGAGATTTTTATTGTGGTTAAGCTAACGCACAAAAAAGCTTATACATTTGGAATATTATAGAAAAGTTATCAAACTCTATAACCCTCTCTTCTCTCTCCTCCCCCCTCTCTCCTCCCTCCGCCACAAAGCTAATCCTCCACCTCGTCCTCTAGCAGCAATCATGTCTTCTTCCACAATAAAGTAAGAAAAAAACGCCTGCTTACTCACACTTTCTGTCAAAAATTCCTGTTCCTTTTTCTCTCCACCTCTAATATAGCCTTGATATAACGTTGCACCGAATAATTGAATAATCATCCGAGTAAAATCGAAAGCTAAAATATTTTTCTTAGGCAAAAACTTAGTAATTCCCGTAAGAGTTAATTTAACCGCACCAAACTCAACAGAATTTTCGACCTTACCCGAATCGAAATTGTCTTCTACTTGACTAGCAGAATAAACAATCTGAATTTTGATCAACTTAGGAATATAACGACCTGCACCTAAAACAATTCCTGCTTTCGCGCGGGTTTTCTTTGTGCCAGTAATAAAACATAATCTCCAAGTTCCAATTAATTGCTCAAAAGAATAGCTAATTTTATTTCGTTTAGCATTTTTCTCTGATTCTAACAAAGCTGATACTACGCTATCAGCAGCAGGACGAGGAGAATTAGCAACAGCTTGTTTAATAATTAAGTTAGTCATTGTGATTTTAAAATGAAATACTTTTTTAACTTTATTGCTAAATTGCGCTTTTGCTAGTATTATTCAGTATTTATACTCACCTGACTCACTTGATGAAAGCAAATACCTTAAGAAGTTTAATCAAAGTTAAATAAATATTAAAAATAGTATACTTGTCTAACTGTTGCTTGCAAATATAATACTTATTTACTCAAACACCCTTAACTAAGATTAACGTGAAAATCACTACGCTTTTTGACGTTTGACATCCACCCCGTCGTGAACGAACGGGGATTCCAATCTACCCAAACAAACTTAATTGTATAGGTTCTTGGTGGGTTGACGCTTCACGGGAAACTGCTGGCTTTACGCTAGTCTTACACTTCCTCTGCAATCCGTTTTTCGTCTCGGTATGCCCTACCGCGACGTTTAAAATATTTAACGAAGCATTCAAATCTCTGTCGTGTTTTGTATCACAACTAATACAAGTCCACTCTCTAATATTGAGTTCTTTTTTACCGCCCTTTTCACCGCAACTGCTACACTTTTGACTTGTCGCTTCCCATCGGTTAATTATCCGTAAATCACGCCCATGTTTTTCAGCTTTAGCCTCAAGCATAGTCCTAAAACTACGCCATCCTAAGTCTGAAATAGCGCGAGATAACTTACGGTTTCTAACCATTCCCGAAACATTCAAATCTTCTAGGGCAATCGTTTGATTCTCACGAATTACCTTAGTTGATAGTTTATGCAAAAAATCCTTTCTGGTATCAGAAATCTTGGCGTGTAATTTCGCTACTTTTTTTCTAGCAACTTCACGTCTTTTACTACCTTTAACCGTCCGAGAAAACTTACGTTGTAATCGGTTTAACTTTTTAAGTTTTTTCTTTAAAGGTTTTGGTGCTTTAATTTTCTCTCCATTGCTAAAAGTGGCGAAATCAGTAATACCTAGATCAATTCCAATTGATTGCCCCTTATCAGGTAATCTCTCAGAATTAACTTCAACTACAAAGCTGAGAAAATATCTATCAGCACTATCTTTGATGACAGTAAGAGATGATGGTTCGGATGGTAAAGGACGGCTCCAGACTATATCTAAATCCCCTATCTTGGGTAAATAAACACTATTCTGGTTGATCTTAAATCCATTATTGGTAAACTTGGCAGATTGTTTTGACTTCCGTTTTTTGAATTTAGGAGGTCTGATCTTCTTGCCTTTTCTCTGTCCTTTACAGGACTGAAAAAAGTTTTGGTAAGCTTGGTCTAAATCCCTTAAACTTTGCTGCAAAGGAATTGACGAAACTTCCAAGAGCCAGATTTTCTCTTCCGTCTTTTTAAGTTCAGTTAATCGACGAGAAAGTTCTGTGTTATTTGGTTTCTTTTCTCCATTCTTATACTTTTCTTGACAGTATGCCAAGGCATCATTAAAAACCACCCTAATGCAGCCGAACAGTTGAGCCAAATGCTTTTTCTGTTGGTTGGTAGGGTAGATTCTATATTGATACCTGGATTTCATGCGCTATACTAAAATGGGTACGTAATATTATTTTAATTAGGTCTACTTAAAATGTCAAGCGATTTACGCTCCAGACGGCATAGTATTTCGGATTTTAAAATACACTTGGTCTGTGTAACAAAATACCGCCGTCAGATCTTTACGGCTGTTAGTCTGAATTTAATTGAAAAATCTTTTAAAGAAGTTGCTTTAAAAATGAACTTTAAGGTGTTAGAATTCAAGGGAGAAACTGACCATATCCACGTTTTGCTCTTATTATCCTCCTCAACTCTCTATTTCTCAAATAGTTAATGCCTTAAAAGGTGTTTCAAGTCGTAGATATGGAAAGTGCAGGGTAAGAATGCGCCTTATGGGATTCATATGCCTTATGGTCGCCTAGTTATTTTGTTTCGCTACTTTGGTGGAGCGCCCTTATAAATCTTAAAATCCTATATTCAGAATCAAAAAAAGCCGTCCTCCACTGCGTTAAAGGACGGGGTTTTAAACCCAGTTCTTTGATAAAGAAGTTGTTACGCTACTGGCATGGTAATAAGCTAGGGTTTGAAAGCTGAACAGTATCAATGTTCAGAGTTTCTACAAACTTACGCATTGATTCATTAAATGTTGATTATGCGTAAGTGATAA
>JBARVL010000155.1:0-18296 GCA_049646245.1 Crinalium sp.
TGCAGCATCGCCAGATTTTAATCGTTCAATTCCCTGTTCTAGTATAGCTAGATAATCAGGGGCATCTTCGTATAAAAAGCAAGCGCGGGCTTCTTGTAAAATAGCTTCTAAATTAGCCTGAGTTAACCCCATTTTTATACCTGGAAGCGAGAAACAGAATTTTGAAGCTCTTGAGCAACTTCAACTAACATTTGTAAATCAGCAGAAACTAATTTTGATTCGGAAGAAGTTGTTTTTGCGATCGCAGCTACATCATACATAGTTTTACTCACCATTTGTGCTGTTTGCGCCTGTGAAACCGTACTTTCAGAAATTGACTGTAAGAAGCTATCAATTTCTTTACTAATTCCAGCTAATTGTTGCAAAGTTTGTTTAGTATCTGCAACTAACTTTGTCCCAGTGACTACATGAGTAGTACTAGCTTCCATTGTTTGCATTACTTCAACAGTTTCTTGTTGAATTGTATTAATAAATTGCTCAATTTCCTTAGCCGAATCTGTCACCCTTTCAGCTAAACGTCGTACTTCATCAGCAACAACTCTAAAACCTTGACCATTTTCTCCCGCCCTAGAAGCTTCAATTGAAGCATTAAACGCCAGTAAATTAGTTTTTTCAGAAATTCCTGAAATCAGATGCACAATTTTCGAGATTTCCTGAGAAGACTCTGCTAACCGTTTCATCTTCTTGGAAGTTTCCGCAACCGAAGCGCGAATATTCCCTATACTACTAACAGTTTGATCCATAGTGCGATCGCCATCAGTAGCAGCTACCAACGCCTGACGAGCAATTATCGCCGCTTCCTGAGCAGAATTAGCTACAGATTGAATTGATAATCCTACCTCTTCTACAGAGTTCAAAGTTTCAGTAATTACTTCAGCTTGGGTTGTCGCTTCCTCAGCCAACTTTTCCACCGATGACTCACTACTAAATGCCGAATCATGCACCTGGTTAGCAACATTTTTTACCTGTACAACAATTTTACGCAAACTACCAATAGTAGTGTTAAAAGCATCTGCTACTGAACCCATTTCACCTTCATCAAGTTTAGCAGTAACAGTTAAATCCCCTTTTTGCGCTCCCTCAATATCTAGTAACAAATTAATTACTGCTTGTTGCAAACGCTCTTTCTCTTTTCTTTGAAAATCCGCTTCTTCTTGTCGTTGTTTCGCTTGTGCTTCCAATGCTTGAGACGAAGCATTAATGCTATCAGCCATTTGGTTAAAAGTAACCGCTAACTTCCCGACTTCATCCGTTGCAAAAACTGTAGCACGAGCATCAATATTACCTTGATAAAATTCCTCTGTAGTTCGCTGCAACTGTTGAATTGGTTTAACAATTGAGCGTCTCAAAATCAATGTTAAAATTAGAATTACTATTAACGCTAATAAAAATACCAATAATTCTTGAATTAAACTTTGATTAAGTAATTCATTTAACGCTGTTTCTGGAGTTCCGCGTACCAAAATTGCTACAGGTTCGCCACTAGCGATCGCCACTGCACCGTTACCCGTTTCTTTAGCAACATTTGGTAAAGCTTTAGCAGCTAAAGTATAAGTTTGCGTCCCAAAATCTATCCGTTTAGTTGCTGCTTTTCCTGGCTGTTTAGCTGCTGCTTCTAAAATAGAAGTATCAGGTAAAGCTACATTAAGTTGAGCTTGACTTAAAGATTGGGAATTCCCTTGCTCGAATCCAGTTGCTAATGCAAATTCCCCGTTAGGTTTACGGAAATAAACAGAACTATAGCCACCGCCAAAAGCTTTTAAAGTTTCTAAAGCTATTGGTTGCTTACCATTTACTATATCTCCTGAAACCAAAGCACCAATTACAGTTTTATTCCCTGGAGCAAATACAGGTGTCACCGTATAGCGAATTAAAGCATCCTGTGCTGTAAAACCAGTGGGCAAAGGTGGTGATTCTTTGGCAAGTTCGTCCCCATTTACAACTGCACTAGATTTAATTTGTCTGGGGTCATTAAATACGGCTTTAACTAAATTGTTAGGATTAAAAACCTCACCAGTACGGTTATTATTAGCATTAACAATAATCCTTAAATCTTTTCCTACTAAAGTAGCATATTCAATTTTTCTAGCTGTAATTTCATTTTTGAGGATTTTTCCCACCTGATTTTTTAAATTTAAGCTTAATTCCTCACCTTTAGCATGATTTTGAGCAGCTTCAATAATTGCAATATTGTCTGACTGTCCGCGAAAGCCAAACCCCATTTGATTAACTTTAATATTATAATTAGTTTCAGTAACCGCTACCTCAGATTTAGCTTGGTTGAGCAGTTGACTCCGTAATCCAGATGTAGTAATCCAATTCACACCCAAAGCAATTAATACTAAAGAAAAAGTTTCAGTAGCTAATAAAGCAATAATTTGTTTACGGCTAATAGGTAAATTATAAAACCACTGCAACAAACTTTTTTTAGTCTTAGGTAACTGTTGCGACTTCTGAACTTCCTTCGCAGTAGTTTCATCAACATCACTTAGTTGATGAGACTTTTGGGTTAATTCCTCATCTCCACCAAGATTTTCTAAAGCTTTACGGGCGCTTGCTCCTAAATTACCGGATGGATCTGCTGCTACAATCTCTTGATATAGTGTCTTTGCTTGCTCTATTTTGCCAGTGAATTCTAAAGTACTAGCTTGAGTAAGCTTACCTAGCAAATCTGAAGATTCACCTTCAACGTCAGGGAGAAACGTATCCATATCTTGAGACTGATAATTATTGCTATGACCGTTGTTGGTAGCTGTCATTGAGGTATTAAGGAATTAGAATAAATACTAGATTGAAGATCTGCAAAAATCGCCTTGGGATTTAGGATAGCAACAGATGATTGCTCAATTTCTGTAATCCCGGATACAAAAGCTTTAAATATAGAGTTTGTTGGTACAGGTTGAAACTTATCTGGATTGAGAGAAACTATTCCTTGGAGTGCTGATACTACGCAAGCTAATTGTGGTTGAGATTTTCCCAGGGTGGAATTATCGTATTGTGTCATTAATAATAAAGTTAAACGATCTTGAGGACGCGATCGCATCATTGGTGGTGCTAATTGTAATAAATCACTCAACTCTAAAACCCATAATAATCTACCGCGTTGATTAACTACCCCCAATAAACTAGAAGCTACCCCAGGGATGGGACAAATTTCTCCCCTACTAAGTGAAATTACCTCTGCTGTATGCTCCAAAGGTAGCCCTACTTTTAAAGATTCCCGTAACTGCACACAAAAATATTCTTTAATCATAATAGTTAGCAATATAAGGGCAAATTTTATGCGATCGCGACTTACACAAGCTTGAAAACTAGATCCCCCCTAACCCCCCTTATAAAAGGGGGGAATTCAAAGTCCCCCGACTTTCGGGGGATTTAGGGGGATCTCTGCGTAATTAACAGTTTTCTTCAAAGTCCCCCGACTTTCGGGGGATTTAGGGGGATCTCCACGTAAGTTATCACGATTTTGATTTTCTAGCCTCTACCATTCCCAATCACCAGTCCCCCTTAATTAAGATGCTCAGACAGCGTTGCTACCAAATCATTGGGAGCAAACGGTTTACTTATATAAGCATTTCCACCTTGGCGTAATGCCCAAAACCGATCAAAATCTTGATCCTTAGAAGAGCAAAAAACCACAGGAATTTTTTCTAACTCTGGATTAGATCTAATTTGTCTACATAAATCCAATCCACTCAAACCAGGCATAATAATATCCAAAACTATTAAGTCAGGTCTGCTGTTATTTTCCAACCAACTTAAAGCCGATTCACCCGAATCAGCTACAGCCACCTTTACTCCTAAATGTTGCAGCAAAGCTTCAATTAAACGTTGCTCCGCCTTAGAATCATCCACTACTAAAACAGTTTTCATATTAGTTATTTCCCATACTATTGCTTGCTAGTTTGTTAACTATGTTAAATAATTGATCGGGACTAAATGGTTTAGTAATGTAATCATTTGCTCCTACCATTCTGGCTCGTAACCGATCAATCAAACCTTCCCTACCTGTTAACATCACAATAGGAATTTCCCGTAACAACGTTGATTGCCGTAACAATTGGCACAACTCATAACCGTCAATCTCTGGCATAGATATATCCATTAATATTAGCGCAGGTTTGTAACGTACCAACGCAGTTAATGCTCGTGTAGGTTCAGTTAATCCTAGTACCCGATAACCACTAGCTTCTAAAGTTAGCTTGACATTTTTCTGTACTGTCTTACTATCATCAATGCAAGCAATGATAGGACGCTCATCATTTTGAGACTGGCGATAATTATTAATCCCTACAGCGCCCGCTTCTACTAATGGTTGCAAGGTTTTAGCTAATTCCAATACATCCATGTTTAAAGCATAGGCGACCTCGTAAATACAACGATCGCCATTAATAGTATCGCTCAGTAGTTGAATCCATTGAGGATTTTCCTTCTTTTGCCACAGCAGTTGAGAAAAATTCTCTAAGCTTTTTACAAAAGGTCGCTGCAAAGGAGAAGCAATGCGCGATCGCAGTTGCCCCCATTGGCTAATCAACCTTCGCACTGGTACAACGGTTTCTTTAAAAGGAACAGCTAAAAGTAAATGATCTAGCCCTAAAGTTTTTTCAAACTGAATAGAAGCTTGGGGTAAAGCAAGAATTTGTACTAAAGCTTCTTGCGTTAGAGAAAATATCAGTTTACGAACTTGTTGTAAAGAAAGCTTCCCCGATTGCCAATAACGGCAAAAAAATTCATAATCAGATTCGTCTTTTAGTTGTAAATCTTCTAAATCGGGGTAATAGCGTCGCAATAGATAGGAAAGTCTTTCTTTTTGACCAACTACGCTTGTAGCAAAATGTACCTGTCCATTACCTACATAAACTCGCCAAAAAATCGAATTATCCAGAGGATCACCAATCGTGATTCTACCTGAAAGTTTTCTCGTGACAATTTCTTGTACAGCTTTAGCCGCAGACGTAGTGACTTTGACTACTGGAGTTAGTGCTTCGTTTGGCTTTTGGTAGGTGGCTTCGGGAATTTGTACAGGCATAGATTTCGTCTATTCCATTGACTAGCGAGCAGATTGTTAAGAAAAAATAAGGAGTGTGATTAGGATTGATTAATTTGTGTTTAATTAGAATAAAGGATTTAGCACAACGATCAACTATTACTGATCGCCACTATATCTCGGTAAATCAGTTCGTTCGGTGTCCTTGGCTACAAATAGCCAAGCAATATGTGATTTTTAGATTGTTTTAATGCTTTTCTTGCATGAAATTAGTCATAAATATACTTGACTAACACTCCAAAGTATGCTAATAAACTGCACCTTTGGAAATTTAGCTAACACAAAACTGTATTCAAAATAGCGATCGCACTCCAAAATAATTGTAGAGACGTGCCAGGGTGCGTCTCTACATTGGTTTTAGGTAACGCTCCTCTTGCTCACCGATCGCAGTTCGCGCCAAAATAAAGAAAAGTAAATATTCATATCATCTTTAAAAGATTTTCTTAACAATGGCGCTGTCACAGCTAAATAATACGGTTTCAACACAACACCCAACCGCACCAAATCTAAGTTTTGACTATGACTTAGCAATTGTAGGGGGTGGAATTGTGGGGGCAACACTCGCTGCTGCCTTAAAAGACTCTGGACTAAAAGTAGCATTGATTGAATCTCAACTTCAGTCTGCTGCTGTAGCAAAAGGACGCGCTTATGCGATTTCTCTGCTATCAGGTCGGATTTTTGAGGGAATTGGTATTTGGCAGAAAATCTTGCCTGAAATCACGACATTTAGCCAAGTTCAAATCTCTGATACTGATTATCAGGGTGTGGTACATTTCCAACCTCAAGATTTAGGTACTGATGGCGTTGGTTATGCCGCAGAACATCGGGTATTGTTAACCGCTTTGCAGGATGATCTTAAAGATTGCCCGAATGTTTCCTGGTTGTGTCCCGCAGAAGTAATTAGTGCAGAATATCAAGCGGATGGCGTGGAATTAGAGGTGATGCTGAAGGGGGATATGACACCCCTCTTATCAAGGGGGGGAGTCGGCGATATGACCCCCCCCAGCCCCCCCTTGTTAAGGGGGGGAGTTGGAGATAGCCCTGCCTTATTAAGGGGGGGAGTTGAAGGGGAAGGAAAATTTAAAATTCGTACTCGTTTATTAGTAGCGGCTGATGGGGCGCGATCGCACATTCGTAATGCTGCTAATATTACTACACAAGGTTGGGCTTATTGGCAATCTTGCGTCGTCGCCACAATTAAACCAGAAAAACCCCACAATAATATTGCTTACGAACGCTTTTGGCACACTGGACCAATGGGAGTACTACCTTTACCTGGCAACCGTTGTCAAGTAGTTTGGACTAATCCCCATGCAGAAGCAAAAGCTTTACAGCAGCTAGATGAAGCTGAATTTTTGGCAAAGTTAGAGGAATATACAGGTGGTTTATTAGGGCGTTTGGAATTAATTAGCGATCGCTTTATTTTTCCCGTACAGTTAATGCAAAGCGATCGCTATACCCTACCACGACTTGCACTAATTGGTGATGCTGCCCACTGTTGCCATCCCGTCGCTGGACAAGGAATGAACTTAGGTATCCGAGATGCAGCAGCCTTAGCCCAAGTATTAACCAATGCTCATCAACAACAACAAGATATTGGTTCTTTAACCGTCTTAAAACGCTATGAAAGCTGGCGTAAGTCCGAAAACTTCACAATTTTGGCATTCACCGATTTTTTAAATCGAACGTTTTCTAATAATTGGCTGCCCTTAGTAGTAGTTCGTCGCTTAGGTTTATGGATATTGCAACACATTCATCCTGCTAAAACTTACGCCTTACAACTTATGACGGGTTTAAGAGGTCGTCCTCCAAAGTTGGCTGATCGTTAAAAAATACTTCTGGTTGAAACGGACGCGCCTCTGTTTGATTACCATTGGAAAATGCAGTAGTCAAACCTTTAGCAGCTTGAACCACATCCGAGGGCAACATAATAATAGTTGTCGTGTTATTTTCTGCGCCAATTTCTGTTAGCATTTGCAAACGGCGTAACTCTAAAGCTGCTGGGTTACCAGAGATATTTCGAGAAGCTTCCGCTAACTTAATAGATGCTTCCTGTTCTGCTGCGGCTTTAATTATACGGGCGCGTTTTTCCCGAACGGCTTCTGCTTCCTTAGCCATTGCGCGTTGCATAGCCAGTGGAATTTCTACATCTTTCATTTCCACCCGCTCAATTACTACACCCCAAGGTTCCGTAATTTCGTCTACAATTTCTTGAACTTTGGTGTTAATTTTATCTCGGTTTTGTAAAACATCATCCAGGATATTTTGACCAACAACATTGCGTAAAGTTGTTAAAGCTGTTTGATAAACTGCCGTGTTGTAATTTTCAACTTTATTGATCGCCTTAGAAGCGTCAATTAAGCGGTAATAGAGAACAGCATTAACTTTAATTGTTACGCTGTCAGCCGTAATTGTTTCTTGAGGTTCAATATTGACAGTTTTAGTACGGATATCAACTTGAGTTTTTTGATCTACCCAAGGAATAATCCAATACATTCCTGGTCCCATCACACCTTTAGCTCTACCGAGTCGAAATATTACCCCACGTTCATATTCTCGGTCTAGCTTTATTCCTGATAGAGCCATAAACAGCAGGAAAGCAAAAGCAGTACCTATAACAGATCCCATATCTACTTCACCTAATCTAGGTAACTCTATTCTAGACAAAAAAAAATGTCTATGGCTCACCTTAGCTCAGACAGTAACAACCTTAAGATTTTTGTTATAAAGAGTATAGCTGTTAGCTTTTTATAGCGGTTAGCAGTTAGCTTTTAGCAACTAGCTTTTTAATCTTCTTTCACTGTCTAGGTTTTACCTCTGTCACTTGACAATAGCGCCCTGGCGGTTGCTATTTTATAAAAAATTACTACATCCAATCGAAATCCCCTAAAATCGTTTCTAACACATCTATTGGTAAATTAAAGACGCTTTCAGGAAGAGACTTTAGAGGGTTTTCCCAAAAAAGTATTCCGCCCCTAAGTCCAGATAAGTTTCCAATACTGTCTGGTAAAAAAGTTAGCTGATTCTTCGCTATCTCTAAATTTTTTAATTGAGTCAGGTTGCCTATGCTGTCCGGTAATTCAGTTAGCTGATTGTCATTAACAATTAGCTCTTGAAGATTTTGCAGTTCACCAATACTTTCTGGTAAACAAGTTAAAAATCCCCTTTCTAGCATCAATCTTTTTAATTGATGCAATTTTCCCATTGTGTTTGGTAACTGATGTAATTGAGGATTGGCACTAATTTCTAAATACTCTAAATTACTAAGATTGCCTATCGAATTAGGTAACGAATGTATACTTGTCGATTTAATTATTAGTTCTTTTAAAGAACTAAGCTGTCCAATACTGTCAGGTAAGCTCTCAAAATTACTAAGCGGTGTCATACATCCAATTAACTCTAGCAGCCTCAGATTTTTGAGTTTACCAATACTGTTTGGTATTGTTTTCAATTGCGGACAATCAGCAATATGTAAGCTCTCTAAACTTGTCAGATTGCCCAAACTGTCAGGGAGATATTCTAAATCGTTTAACTCAGAAATCCGAAGAGTTTTTAATTTAGATAGCTTGCCAATTGTATCCGGTATTTTTTTAATAAAAACTCTATTAAAATGTTGGTTATAAATCGTCAGTTGTTCTAAATTTGATAGGCGACCAATAGAATTAGGAATAATGTCAGATTTGTAACACTGGGAAAAACTCAAGTCTAGGATCTTGACTTTAGCTCTAACAGCACTTTCGATTAGTGCCTCAGCTTCTTCTATAGTTTCTATATTTATCATATATTTAATTTAATGATTTGTCCAAGCTTTAGGGAAGAGAAATTAAATAAATTAACCCTGCTGTTTAAGAGGGGGGCTAGGGCGTGTTTTCAAACCCTTTGATTCCCCCCAGCAGAGGTTGAAAAGGGGGGATAATTTACTCAAAGTCCCCCTTTTCAAGGGGGATTTAGGGGGATCTGACTCTGACGGAGAAGTTGGAAAACACACAGGGGATCTAAGTTTCCTGCTGGCATAAATTCTGAATCAATTGGAAAATACATCTTCTTGCTGTAAATCAAATATATAATCGTAGTCAAACATTAAAGAGTTGGGATGACGAATTATAGAAAATCCAAAATTAGTCACCATTTCTGTAGTAAAAGTTACTATTACTAGCTCGACTAACTTCTTTTGCGATATTTTGGGTTCTTGCACAAAATAATCACGCTTATCAAAAAAACCTTTTTTAGCTTTAGGTGTAACTATTCCGTTAAGCTCATGGGTATGTTGGATTGGCTTAATATAAGTACTAAAAAACTCTTCTTGATTTTTTTGAAGTTGATATAATCTCTCGTGCTGCCACCAACTCATTTTAAACAGCATTTTCAGCAATTCAAAGCCTAAGATATAATTAAAGACATTATTTCGCTCTTTGCTATCACTTACTAATCGCAATGCCGATTCTAAATATAATTCTGGTTTCCGGCGAACATCTTGAGATGAATGAATAAAGAATTGTCTAATATAACTCCTCAAAATACCTTCACTTAAATCTGTTTGCAAATAAAATTGCTGCAAATATTCTGTAACTTTTTTTTGAGTATCTCGATCTTGAAGAGTTTTTAAAACTAAACCATCTGCGGTATATTCATCTAAAAACTCTGCTTGCATCTCGGGAGTTGATGCACACATGAGATGGCATAAAGATAAAACATAACTGCGTTGTTTCCAAGGCAAACTTTCTGCCCATTCTCTAGCTGGTGGCGGCAGTTGATCTAGAATAGTATTTAATTTTTTACGAGAGGCAGCACTGGATTTTTTTTGTTTACTTTCAGGCATATAAATAATATCTGCATTTAGAGTTAACTAAATAACATAAAAATTAACTTAATTTTTAACATTCGTTGAATCTATTATTTAGCAGTTTAATTATATTTTAACGTATATGCTTAGTTGTTTTAGTTGTATGGCAGGGCTACTTCATTGTGACGAGAGAAAATTATTTGGGTGGAATTTCCTGTAGAAAAGTGGAAAAATTCGGGAACTTTCTCCCCCTGCCCCTCTGCCCCCTAATTTTCTTTGACGACAATGAAACAGCCCTGTTCCCTGGTACGGGAGAGGTAAAACTCAAGGGCGTTTGGCTAAATATTTGTTAAAGGGCGATCGCCCTCTACTATTTGTTCAATCTGATTCAAGTTAATATCAAACTTAGCCGCAATTTTATCAATGATCTCTTGTTCTGCGGGGGTTGTGATACCTTCAGACTGTGCGATTCTATAACATTGAGCCAATAAAGGCATAGCATAATCAAGGGATAGTTGATTTAGTAGGCTATCTATTGGTTGAGGAGATTTAATGTTAGCAGCTATAGCCTCTAGAGATGCTGGACTAAAATTCAGCTTTTGCAACTCTGGCAAAATTTCTTCCCAAGATTTTTCGGGATGACTGGCGAGGATAGTATGAACTAAAATTTGATCCATCACAGCTTGTTGGGCGATCGCTTTCTCTAGATATTGTTCGCTGCCTTCTTTCATATCTACCAGTGCAGTTTCCGTTGTTGCTGCGTTCCCCTTGGCTTCATAAAACCGACAAGCTGCATATCCCAAGGTATATAACATTACTGCATTAGAACTTGCACCGATCGCCATCCCAGCTAACGGCAAATTCCGCAGCAAAGTTACACCAGCCTTAAGTGCGCGACTACCACCCAGCGCCAAACCAAAAATTCCTAAAACTTCCCCTTTCCTAGCTGGATCTTTCAAATCTAGTCCATAAGCAGCAGCAATTTGATAAACCATTTCTGCTTGCAACATGGTTGTTGTAGCTAAATCCACTGCCAAAAATGCCATTGCTTGCCCTGGAACCAAGCTAGTAACTAGCCCCACGCCACTACCATACATAGCTTTTTCTACCATGATCCGATGGGCAATTTGGCTAGGTGTCTCTTGTGGATGTTCTTGCTGTAACTTTCTAACTGTAGCTTGGGCTTTTTCTAAATCAATGCGATCGGCAGCACCCATCAACCAATCTAGCCTTAAGATACCCGTTAATCTTTTCAGGAACCAATTATCTGTTAAAAAAGAAATTGTCTGTCCTGCGTTTTGGGTAGCTTGCTCGATCGCCCCCAACATTTGTTGCGCTGCAACGGTACTCATACCAGTAGCTGTATCCAGCATGATTTTTCCGGTTTGGGTAACGCTATCTAGCCGCCGTAGATTGGATAATTTTGCTATCAAGCTTACGCGCTGCATCTGCGATCGACAAACTTGGCTGATCTTCGTTCATATAAAGAACTGCTGTCAATGCTCCAACTTTTTCCCGCCGAAAAATACCCATATCCATGTTGACTGCTTGACCGATAATATTTACACCTACTTGCAGACCAGTTGAGGTAGTCGCCAGTTTATCCATATCGGTAAGTGTTTTGTAACTTACCACTTGCACTGGTACTTGCGGGAGCAATTTTAGTTGCTGCTTGAGTTGAGCAAGCATTTGTTCTTGAACTGCTGGTTTCTGTAAATCCTGCAAACTAGCATCGAATTTAGCCTGATCTGTCTGAGTCGGAAGATTAGCTGTCACGCCGACGATCACTTGCAATGTATTTGGATTGACAAAGGCAAATACATCATCGGTTTTGATATTGGCGAGATTGAGCTTTTGTTTAAAAGCCTCTAACTGGGTAGCAATCATTGCAGCTACTTCTGGCGACAAAGGTTGAAATCCAGCAGGTAAATCTTGGACAGTTAGCTTGACACCTGGCTTGGTTTGTGTATCTGTGGCAGCTAGTTGTACGGTAGTTGTAGAGACTTTAGCTTGACTAGCAGGTTGCGCGATCGCACCCTTAGAGTAGCTACCAGTTAAAACAATACTTGCCAATAAAGATAAAAGTAAGGGTAATTTTTTTGTCATGGGGATTTAAAAAGAAGGCAATTGATCACTTACTACTAGCATAGTTCTCTCATCCCTTGAGTTGCCACAAATAACATGAGATCCTTATAATTAGCTGCACCTCATTGAATCATCAGGGGCGATCTAGGGAAGCAAGGAAGTAGTCAACGACATTAATCCTGAATTCTTGATTGTGAAACATCAGTAAATAATGGTAAGAAATGTTATTAATTAGGCAAAAAGAACCAGCACTGAAATTAGTAATAGCAAGTGCGATCGCATTTTTTTTATTAACCTTAATCTTTGCACTGCATCGGCACTTAACCTTTTACTCTTCTTACGATCAAGGTATTTTCAACCAAGTATTTTGGAATAATCTTCACGGTCGATTCTTTCAAAGTTCCCTGTCTTCCCAGTTATCTACTAACGTCGTCCACAGTGGGGAAGTTCCAGAAGTTTATTATCACCGCTTAGGGCAACACTTTACCCCAGCTTTATTACTTTGGCTACCAATTTATGCCTTATTTCCCTCAGCAGCAACTTTAACTGTTATCCAAGTTACCTTAGTTACCGCCGCAGGTTTAGTTTTATATCTCTTAGCCCGACAGTATCTTGAACCACCCATAGCAGCAATGATTACAGTTAGTTATTACTGTGCTAACGCTGTAATTGGTCCAACGTTATGTAACTTTCACGATCTTTGTCAAATTCCCCTATTTATCTTTACCTTACTATTAGCAATGGAAAAACGCTGGTGGTGGCTATTTTGGCTACTAGCAGTTTTAGTTTTAGCAGTCCGAGAAGATGCTGGCATAGAATTATTTGGGGTTGGGTTCTACATGATGATCAGCAAACGATTTCCTCGCGCTGGTTTAGCTGCTTGTACACTCAGTTTAGTTTATATGATTGCCCTGACCAACCTAATTATGCCGCTATTTTCCCAAGATATTTCTCAGCGGTTTATGATCGAACAGTTTGGTCAATATGTTGATAGCAAAGAAGCCACAACTTTAGAGATAATTTGGGGAATAATTAGTAATCCAATACGTCTATTAATAGAGCTAGTTACACCAGTTTTTAAAACATTTAAATATTTATTTGCTCAATGGCTACCATTAGCTTTTATACCAGCAGTTGCTCCCGCTTCATGGATGATTGCTGGCTTTCCTCTGTTGAAATTATTTTTAGGTAAAGCACAATCTGCCTTATCTATTAATATTCGTTATGCCATGACAGTAGTACCAGGTTTGTTTTATGGAGCAATTATCTGGTGGTCATCCCATCCCCATTTATTTAAAAAGTTCTCATTTCGGCGCTTTTGGGTAATTTGCCTGAGTCTGTCAGTGTTTTTTACCTTTATTGCCAGCCCAAATCGCACATTTTATTTTATCTTGCCAGATTCATATCAGCCCTTGGTCTACGTTCCTTTAACTACACAATGGCAACGGTTAAATGGTATTCAATCATTATTAGCGCAAATTCCAGCAAATGCGAGTGTTTCTGCGACAACTTATCTCATTCCTCATCTTTCCAGTCGTCGGGAAATAATTCGCCTGCCTGGGTTGCAAGTGCGTAACGATCGCGGACAAGTTAATAATGTAGACTATATTATTGCTGATTTATGGCAATTACAGCAGTATCAAGTAGCATTCAAGGACGATCTACCAAGATTACAGGCTATAACATCCCTAATTGACAAATTTAGCAGTAATCAAGAATACGGCATTATTAGCTTTAAAAATGGTGTAATTTTGATGCAAAAAGCTGTCGCGGATGCTCCTGCTTCCTTGTCAGCTTGGCAAGAGTTTCGTAAAGAGTTAGAACCATTATTGAAATTGCCATCTAGTTAAATCATGGTTTTTCTTTCTTTCGGTGGAATTGCCTAGACTGACTTTGCCAGAATGTGTCAGTGTGTATAAATATGTAAAAGATTGGTGAAGCCTACCTGATGAAGATTTTGGTACTGAGTTGGGAATTTCCACCTCGGCTTGTAGGGGGGATTGCTCGGCACGTGGCAGAGTTATATCCTGAGATGGTCAAATTGGGGCATGAAGTCCATTTGATCACTGTGGAATTCGGTCAGGCTCCGCTTTATGAGGTGGTAGAAGGCATACACATTCATCGAGTACCTGTATGGCATAGTCAAGATTTCTTCCACTGGATCGGTAACATGAATGAAAGCATGGGACGACATGGTGGTAAGTTAATTCAAGAAGAACAGCCATTTGATTTAATCCATGCCCATGATTGGTTAGTGGGTGATGCTGCGATCGCTCTTAAGCATACTTTCAAAATCCCCCTAGTTGCTACCATCCACGCCACCGAATTTGGTCGCAATAACGGTCTTCATGGTCATACTCAACACTACGTTTGTAATAAAGAAAAGCAACTAGCTTACAATGCTTGGCGGGTTATTGTTTGTACCGACTATATGCGCCGAGAAATAGAACGAGTGCTAGAAAGTCCTTGGGATAAAATTGATGTAGTTTATAACGGTATCCGCGCTGAAAAAAAACAGCGTCATCAAGAATTTGACTATTGGAACTTCCGGCGGCGATTTGCAGCCGATGATGAGAAAATTATTTACTATGTAGGTCGCATGACTTACGAAAAAGGTATTTCTGTCTTAATTAATGCTGCCCCAAAAGTGCTTTGGGAAATGGGTGGTAAGGCTAAACTTATTTTTATAGGTGGTGGAAATACGGATAATTGGAAGCGTCAAGCTTGGGATTTAGGGATATGGGACAAGTGCTATTTCACAGGTTTTATGTCGGATTGTGACTTAGATAAATTCCAAACAATAGCTGATTGTGCCGTATTTCCCAGTTTGTATGAACCGTTTGGAATAGTTGCATTAGAAAGCTTTGCCGCGCGTGTACCTGTAGTGGTATCTAATGCAGGTGGTTTACCAGAAGTTGTGCGACACAACAAAACAGGAATAGTTACTTATGCAAATAATGTTGATTCCTTAGCTTGGGGAATTATCGAAGTATTAAGAAATCCCGCTTATGCCCGTTGGTTAGTTGACAATGCTTATGAAGATTTAGACCGTCGGTTTAGTTGGGCAAAATTAGCCCAGCAGACTGAGGCGGTGTATGGTAGGGTATTGCATGAGCGATCGCAAGTCGTTTGGCAGTAACACAATTAACAATTAGCTATTTGTAGGTTGGGTTAAGCGCAGCGCAACCCAACGAGTATTAATCTACAGGTAACAAGCATACAGTTGTAATATTTTCATTTAAAGCTAATTGTATTACTGACGCTTCGCCTAAATCTAAGGAATTGAGGAGTAGAGGAGAAATATTTATCGGTGCAGGTTGTTTGCGTAACCAACTTGCAGCAGTAAATTCAGTTATGGCGAAGTTATTATTACCACCTGCGAGAAGTTCCTGGCAGACTTCAAAGGGAACTAGGACTTCTTGATAAAGAGATTGTAAGATGGTTAAGTCACCCCAGGCAGCGACTAGGGCAATTAAGGGAGAGGTATTAATTACAATTCTCTCAGGGTTAGGCATTCTCTAAGTCTGATAATAATTCGGCTTCTGTCAGGTCAATCATAGGGATACCGTAGTCTTTTAATTTGAGTAAGAATGTCACTCTGTCTACGCCAATTAAAGCGGCTGCCATGCCGGAGGAAAGGCGCTTTAGTTCAAATAGTTTGACTGCCATTGCCCATTTAGCATCAGTTTCAAATTGTTCTTTTGTTTGTTGTAAAGCGTCGGGCAAGGTTTCGGGATAGTCGATTTGAAGTTGATAAGACATAGGGGAATAATGATAGCGTTCTTTGGTAAGTAGCTCCACCTTAAAAGGCGGAAATATTGAACAAAACAAATAGCATCAACTACTTTGAGAGAATATATTAATGCTTTATACTCTTTTTGTACAATTTCAGACTCTTTCTGGTTAATCGTGAAAAATGTTAATTTTTGTTACTGCATCGGGGATGGTGCGAAATAGCATGGATATTTAATATAGTGGTTGAAATACTGTAGTTATTGCCCATGCCTAACACACCCTACAGTCTAATACAAAGAATCCAGAGTCACTTGCTTTGAAAATTTTAGAAGTATTAAAAAACCCCCGTTACGCTTGTTAGCTAGTGGATAATGCTTATCAAGATTTAGACAGCCTTGGGTTAAAAATTTGCGAGCATCTTGAAAGTTATCGCAGGCAACGTATGACCAAGGAGCGCATAAATGATTTACTGAAATATACTGCTGAAAGATAATCCTATTATTAGCCAACTTACTCAAACAAATTATAAAAATTAATTCCTATGTCAACAATTAAGTATCAATATGGGCTTGATTTAAACGGTCAGACTATAAACATTGAAGATTTATCTCAAAGCCAAAAAGTAAAAAAAGAAATTTTTAGATGTTTGGGGTGTAATAATATTCTTGTTGCTGTTTTAGGAGAGAAAAGAAAAAAGCACTTTCGCCATAAATCAGATGTAGAAGTCAATTGTTCTCGTGAAACTTATTTGCATAAACTAGCTAAACTAAGTTTTCAAGAAGTCTACAACAATTGTCTTCAAGAAAGTAAACCTTTTTGGATTTCATTTGAAATAAATAAAACTTGTAATCACTATTTAGAGGATTTTTTACAAACTTGTGATTGGAAAACAGATCAAGAAAAATTTGATCTAACTAAGTACTTCAAAAACGTTGTTTTAGAAAAAAAAGAAGGTTGTTTTATTCCTGATCTGCGGTTAAGCAATGACAAAGGGGATAAGATTTTTGTTGAAATAGCTGTTACCCATCAAGCAACTAAAGAAAAACTTCAGTCTCCATACCGAATTATAGAAATTAATATAGATGAAGAAAAAGATATCCAAATTATTAATGATCGATCTTTATTGGAAAGTGAGAAAGTAAAGTTTATTAACTTTAAAAACAACAAAAGTGGGGATTTTTGTTACGGTCGCTGTGTAAAGGAGATTAGACCTTATGCTAGTTCTCTTGTAATTTATATCTTTTTTGTGATTTACAATGATGGAGAAAGCTGCATTCTTTCAGAAGATTCAACACAATTTGAAAATGCACTTAATAGCAATTTAATAGCGCATTATGAAATAATAGCCATTACTAAAAAAGCTCTACCTATTCGTATACCAGGTGAAATTTTTATCAAAAAAGTACAAGAAGCACATTTAAATAAACTTCCCATAAAAAACTGCTATCTTTGCCATCATCATCGCTTAAGATTGCTTAAATATAAGGGGAATAAAGTATTTTGTAAAGCTTTCCGCAAGAGTTGCGAATTCAATGAAGCTGTTAAATGCAAATACTACCAGGTTGCTCCGCTAATAGCGAATGAAAATGAAACAGATATTTGAATACACCATCAATAAAACGATTAATAGCGTCGCCAGAAACGCCATTAATTAACCCGTAAATAAAACAGCCAGTAACTCCAAAATCTGAAAAGAGAAAAATCCAAATTCACCTAGAGCATTAGTCAAAGAGTGTGGCTATGATTCTGTTATTTTAAATCCAAGGATCAATTTACAGCGATGAGTATGCAACAACCTAAACTCCTGCTGCGCCACTTGCTCTAACATAAAAGTTAAATGCTCAGGTCGTAACATCGTTCCATCATTCAAACAACTACCGATATAACGCAACTCAACAGAATTATCTCCGTGTTTGTTTGCTTCTTTTATCTCCAAATCAAACAAGCGATCGCACAAATTAACCTGCCTCTTCTTCCCAGATTTAGTAGTTTGTTCCCACGAAATCTCCTCACTTGCTTTCACCGCCTCAACCCAGCTTTCCCACTGTTCAACTGTTGCTGATGTCTCACATTCAACTGTTAACAAATACTCAGCTTTTTCTAAAGACTGCGTAGCTGAAGGCGCTTTTAAATCAATTTCTTCAACTTCATAAACTGGAATATCCGACGGTAACTTAGCTACCAACTTCTGCTTGAATATCTCAATATCCATCCATTGAGTTAATTCAAAATCTACAATATCCCCATTACTGGTAGCACCCAAAGGCAGCGCATTGGCGATCATTATTTTAGGGCTAGGATGGAAACCGCCAGTAAAAGCAACTGGTATTGATGCACGTCTAATTACGCGATCAAATAAACGTGCTAAATCTAAATGACTTACCAACCTCATATCACCTTGCTTACCAAACCACACCCGTAAACGTTGTACTCGTGCTTGATTTGGCTGAAAGTGACCAGCAAATTGTGGTATCTCTGGCGGTGCAATGACAATATTGTGACCAAAATCAGTGCCACACACACCACAATGAGAACAACCCTCAAAGGAACAATCTGGGACTGTTGCTGCTTCTAAAGCTTTTTGTAAATCAGCTTTCAGCCAATTTTTATCAATTCCTGTATCAATATGATCCCAAGGTAAACGCC
>JBARVL010000156.1:0-1925 GCA_049646245.1 Crinalium sp.
GATGAAGCTGAACATCTAGATGATCTACGCACCAAGTTACAGCAGATAGAAGAAACTTTGCTCGATATTGATAAACAACTGCAACCTAATCAAACAACTGTAATTGATCACGAGCAACTTGATTGGCTCAAAGAAAGGTTAATTGCATCTTGGAATAATAAAGAAGTACGTGGGCGTGTGATTTATTTTCACCATCCACCTTATGTAACTGAGGCGACAAAGTGGAACCAAGCGCAAACTTTAGCAGTTCGTCAGCGCCTACGTTCGGTACTTGATGCTGTTGCGGATGCAGTCGGAGATTTAACTGGGGGGCGTGGGGTAGTTGATTTAGTGTTAAATGGTCATGCTCACTGCTTGGAGTATTTGCAAACAGGTAATACGGGACACGCTGATTCTAATATTAATTGGATTGTGTGCGGAGGTAGTGGTTACAGTCTCCGTCGCCAGCGAAGAGAAGGCTCAGAATTAATGGAAACTTTTAGAGAGGATGGAGGAATAACTCGGACAGTAGCAAGTTGTAAATTATTTGTGGGTCGCAATGGTCAGGGTGGGAAAAAGAGGCGACCTTATTCATTTTTACGCATTGATGTTTTAGATGGATGTCCACCTAAATTTAGAGTGCGACCATTTATTTCTGAAAGATTTGACGGCAAGTGGATTCATAGTGAAATCCAACCGTTTGTGATCTCAACTTAGCAAACGTGCTATTTAGCAATTAGCAGTTACTCCCTTCCCACTAAAAGATTACCGATTATATTCTTCTTCTTCCTTGGCGTTCTTTGCGTCTTGGCGGTTTTTAAAAGAAGGAAAATTAAAAAGCTGACGGCTGATAGCTGAACGCTAATTGCTATATGTCTTTGCGCGGCGATCATCTAACCATTGCTGCAAAATTAAAGCGGCAGCTTTGCGATCGATCAAGGCTTTGTTGCGAGAGGGCGATCGCTTTTCTGCCATAATTAGCTGTTCTGCATGAACCGAAGTCAGCCGCTCATCTACATATTCTAGGGGTAGCTGAAGGGCTGCTGCTACCCTACTGGCAAATTTTTGGACTTTCTTTGCTTGGAAGCCTATTGTTCCATCCATCGAATAAGGTAATCCCACAACCAACACCTGCACCTGTCGATCTTCTACGAGCGATCGCAATTGCTCTACATCTCTATCAAAGGAAGTATGTTCAATTGTCGTCAAACCTGTAGCAATTAAACCCGTGCCATCACAGCCAGCAACTCCAATACGTTTACTACCAATATCTAACCCTAGCGCCGATATTTTAGACATCAATTTGAAAGCAATTAAGTAAGTAGGTAAAATTCAACTTTATTTATAGCAACTGCCAGGGCGCTTAAGGCATAAGCCCGCGCAGGCGGGCTTTGTTTGTATAGCCCCAGCCTTGAGGCTGTGGGAGAAAAAGTCGCTGCCTTGGCGACTGCTATATGACTACTGAGATTAGTCACTGGCAAGGGTGAAAATTAATTTTACTTTTATTTGTATCCACTTACTTAACTAATAACTAGAACTCATTTAACTTTTATTTGTGTGTAGGTTGGGTTGACGCAGGAAACCCAACCAGGGTCTAGCATTGATGATTATTTTGCTGAATATCATTAATTTCTGGCGGCTGCACTCCCTCTTCAGACGGATTTACTGTTGCCGCAAGTGGAATAGATACATCAGTCTTAGGAGTTTGAGGCGGTTTAGGAATCTGGTTAATCAATTCTATGCGACTCGGTACAGGTTGACGAGCAGGTTGCAGACTTTGAAGAACCAATTCCAGACCTTCTGAAGGTTTTAACTTAGTCTCTCGAATTTTATGCCAGACTGAACGAGACATCAGCAGGGTATGTTCAATTCGCTCTGCGCCTATCTGTTCAAAGTATTCTTCCCGCTCTGGTTGATAATCGGCTGAAGCTAGATGCAAAGATTGG
>JBARVL010000157.1:0-4729 GCA_049646245.1 Crinalium sp.
CGAGCAGTTTGTAATACTTCATAAAAAACCTGAGAAAAATTAATTTCAGCTAAACTGAGATTGAAATATTTCCTCAGCATTCGGGCATAATCATTCTCTAGGTTGGATAAGTTGACTACTTGGGCAGAATCAGAGAGTTGTAAAGTTAACTGCGTACATCTTTGCGCGTCTAAATCTACAATTGCTAACAACATTTCTGTTAAAATTTGCTGCGATCGCGGATCTAAACGACCCATCATGCCACAATCAATAATTGCTAAACGCCCATCGTTGAGATAAAACAAATTCCCTGGATGAGGATCGGCATGGAAAAATCCATCTATATAAATTTGTTGAAAGAATGACCTAAACAATAAAGTAGTAATTTCTCGGCGTTTTTCACCAGGATTAATACCATTTTGTGTTGCTGAAATATCTGCCAAGAGTAGCGGCATTCCATTCAGCCATTCCATTACCAGTAACTTTTCTGTAGTTAAATCCCAGTAAATTTCTGGCACAACTAACTGCGTCGGATCAAACCAGCGACTTTTAGAAAGATTGCGTCGTAATTGGTCTGTGTAACCTGCTTCACGAGTAAAATCTAATTCTGCTAACAATGCGTTAGCAAATTCGTCAGCTAAAGTAACGACATCGTAATCTTGACCTATATCAGTAAGAGATACGATTTGTGCCAAACTCTTAATTAAGGTAATATCCTGAGCAATAATCCCATCAATCCCAGGACGTTGAATTTTTAACGCGACTTCTCTACCATCTGCTAAGGTGGCGCGGTGTGTTTGTGCGATCGAACCAGCAGCAACAGGTTCTTGATGAAATACCGAAAATGTTTCTGCTATAGGCAGTTGCAACTGTTGGCGAATCACAGCTTCTACTTCTAACCAAGGTACGGGGGGGACATCAGCTTGTAGAGTAGATAAAGCATCAATATAAGAAGATGGCAGTAAGTCAGGACGGGTACTTAATAGTTGTCCTAATTTGACATAAACAGGACCTAAATCTACCAAAATATTACGCAAAACTTCTGGTGTAGGCAGTTTAGGTTGATCGGGTTTACCGCCAGTCAGCAAGACTCGCATATAATCCCAACCGTTACGGAAGACAACCTCAATAATTTCTCTCTGGCGGGATGTAGTTTGGGTTAAGGAAAACATAAGAATCAATTAACAATTAACAATTAACAATTATCAGTAAATCTTTCGGATCAGCTTTGAGATTGAGGGCGGGTTTATATATATTAATGGTTTGGAGGGATAGCCCTTTGGTGCAACCCGCCCCTACAAGGGTTGATTTGCCGGACATCATAATTATTCCTCTCTCCTCCCTCTTCTCTCCTCCCTCTTCTCTCCTCCCTCCTCTCTCCTCTCTCCTCCCTCCTCCCTTGATAGAGTTAATGTCAATATAAAGTTTTTTATACCTGCTGTGGATCTACTAAAAGGCTTGAATTATCAGGAAAAGGCGCGATTTTTTTACCAGTTTGCCGCTTTGCTTAAGGCTGGGATGTCAGTACAGCAAAGTCTGCTGTTGGCTAAGAACGATTTTAATGGATCGTGCCAACGGTATTTAAGTCGGGTTGCTGCTGCTGTGGGGTTAGGTCAGGATTTGGCGACAGCAATGGCTGTTGATGGTTACTTTGATCGGTGGACGATTAGTTTAATTAAGTTAGCAGAATATAGTGGTTCGTTAGTAGAAACATCTCAGCGTTTGGCAGTAGCTTTTGAGGCACAACAACGACGGGAACGCCTCTATCGTTCGGTGAGATTATCTGTTAGTACGATGATTTGGAGTTTACTGCTGGTAGTTGCAGTAATTTTTAATAAAAATGGCAATGTTTTGATGCAAGTTAGTTTTTGGTTGAATGCGATCGCATTAGCTTTACTATTTGTAGGTGTGAATTTTTGGTTGCAATCTTCTGGGACATGGTTACAGCCGTTGGTGGCGCAATTTCCAGGTTTAAAGAAAATTACCGAAGCGCGATCGCTCTTATATTTATCTGAGTTAGAGTTACCTTTAAGTTGCGGTGTTTCTATACTAACTGCTTTGGAATTGGTGCGCGATCGCATTCCCGATTTAGTTATAAAAAGTAAGTTGACAACTGCAACAAAGTATGTACAAGCGGGGCGTACTATTAGTGATAGTTTGCAAGGTAAATTACCACCAATAGCAATTCAAATGATCCGCACTGGGGAAGAAACTGGTAATTTAGATGCAGCTTTTCAGAAATTAGCAGAATATTATGAGGGAGAATTAGAGCGAAGTCTTAAAGTGTTGCAAGGAATTATGCGACCTTTAAGTATTTTAGCTATTGGTGGTTTAGTTGCTGTTTTGGGTATACAGATGCTTAATTCTTTAATTAATTCGCTTCCAGGTTAATTAACTAATCTCAGTTTTCAAAGCCTTTCCTAGAGAGTGTTTTCAAACTTCCCCGTTAGATTCAGATCCCCCTAAATCCCCCTTAGAAAGGGGGACTTTGATTAATTGATTTAGCCTGCGAAGGCAGGCTTAGTCTGTATAGCCCCAGCCTTCAGGCTGAGGGAATTTGAGAGCAATGTTACTTTAGCTATTAGCCAGAGGTTTAAACCTCTGGCGGATAATTGCCATAAATACCAAATGTAAATTTAAGACAAATTTCACAAATCTTATCCTACCCCACTCAAATTTAAGTATATTTTCTGAATACAATGCAAGCAGCTTGGCATTAGAAGCAACCTGTTCCAAGGATTGTCCTGAAAGAACTCACTTTTTCCAAGCTTTACTTGAACCATTCCCATCACAAAAATCGCCTGGAACAAGAAAATAAATATGACAATTAGCAGAAGAAAATTTACCAAACTAGCTTTGTTAGGTAGTGCTGCTGTTGGTGCAAGTTGTGGCATTTTCTTCCCGAAACCTGCCGAGGCGTTTTTCTTCCCTTTTCTGTTGAGAACATTATCAGCACGTGCGGTTTTTGGTGGTTTAGTACGCTATGCTGCTGGTCGAGTGATACGGAACTTATCTGATAGTTCTTCCGGCGTATCTTATGAAGAATTATTAGCAATTCAGTTAGCTGATAATGATTTAATTGAACGTCAATTCACCCAAAATAAAACACCCGTTGTCCGCGCCTCGGTTAATCTGACTTGGGGTAGGGAAAAACAAGATAAGTGGGGGGCAAATGTGGGGTTTGGCTTTGTCCAAAAGTATCAAGACGATATTAGTACAGCTAAAATTACTGGTCCCACAATGGTAGGTATTCACGTTGCTACGCAAAAGTTAGCACAAATGCGAATGTCGCCAGAAGATATTGCAGATACATTGTTACCTGTGACATCTCAATATGATGATTGGTGTAGCTGGGAAGGCGATACTTTTCCCGATACTCCTAGCAATCGTAATGTTTGCTTCAGTAGCTACACAACTCGCCTGGGTGAAGTAACTTCCACCTACGAATTGATTAAACCAGGGCGCGGCGGTTATGGAAATGTGCATTTAATTGTTGAAGCTGGTGGGGAACCTCGGCGAGATATTATGGTGCAAGTTAAGTTTGCTTGAAATTAGGAAAACCCATCCCCCCAATACGGGGATATTTCATTTTTTGTAGGGGCAATCCCCCCGTGGTTGCCCCGATACTGGTGTGGGGTAGGCACGGGGGCGCTACCCCTACAAAATCCTAATTCCCTTGAGAATGAAACAGCCCTCCCTGTTGACGGGGAGGGGGCTGGGGGTGGGGTTTTATATAAAACTCTTACGTCTCACTCTTTTTAGGTTCAGGTATTGTAATATCTACCGGAATCACATCTTTGGTTAATGTTGTTAACGGTGGCTTAATCTCGCTACCATTACCTACAACTAATGTCACAATTTTATTAGGTTGCAGATACTTTTGAGCTACACGCTGTACATCTTTAATTGTTGCTGCTTCTACGCCGCGCTGATAACGAAAGATAAAATCTTTCGGGTAGTTGTAATATTCATATCGCATCAAACGTGACAATGTTTGCTCAGGTGTTTGGAAGTTGAAGACAAATGAATTCAAAACAGATTCTTTAGCATAAGCAAGTTCTGCTGGTGTGATCGGTTGAGATTGAATTCGCTTGATTTCGGTAAAGATAGATTGAATAAATGGTACTGTAGCTTCAGAACGAGTTGACCCACCTGCAATGAAGAATCCAGGGTAGTCATAAGCTGGATTCCATGTACCGTAGACGCTGTAAGCCAAACCTTGACGCGATCGCAATTGGTTAAATAAACGCCCCCCAAAGCCATTTAAGACACCATTAAGAACGTCTAAAGCAGGATAATCAGGATTGTTCAATTGACCGCCCAAATGACCCATTAAAATATTACTTTGAGTTAATTGGGGTTGATTTACTAGATAAACTCCTCCCTGTTTTGCTTGAGAAACTGCGGGTAAACCTGAACGTTTAATTTGTGGGTTTGCTTTCCAGTTAGCAAATTGTTTTTGAATGAGCGATCGCATCGCTTTACTATCAAAATCACCCACAATTCCCAGCATCATATTATTGGGATAAAAATACTGTTGGTAGAATTGCTGTATATCTTCACGGGGAATATTAGCTAAGGTTGCATACTCAACAGTACGAGCATAAGGGCTATCTTTCCCATAAATTAGTTTCCGAAATTCACGGGAAGCAATATCATCAGGTTCGTCATTACGACGCGCAATTGAACCCCGTAATTGTGTCTTGGCTAAATCAATCTTTTCTTGGGGAAATAATGGCTCGGTAATTAC
>JBARVL010000158.1:0-1820 GCA_049646245.1 Crinalium sp.
ATACACAAGTGAGTTACTAGGACTGAGTACTGAGCAGCTATAAATTAAATTATTGCGATCAGCACTCATAGCTAGGCAGCGATTACTTAATTTAGGCTTAGGCTGGCACTTTCTCATTAATGTAATCAACAACAGCCTGAACCGTCAGAATTTGCTCGGCTGCTTCGTCTGGAATTTCGATATCAAATTCTTCTTCTAAAGCCATGACGAGTTCAACAGTATCTAGGGAATCTGCTCCCAAGTCGTTAGCAAAATTAGATTCTGGCTTGATATCATTGGGTTCGACTTCCAATTGTTCTGCAACAATTTTCTTGACTTTATCAAAAGTGTCCTCTGGGCTTATAAACCTTCCTTTACTGTCACGAGGCCTCTGAGGTTGTACTGGGTCTTTATCAAAAGTGTCCTGTTGGCTCATCAAAACTCCTGCGTCTGAAACCCCGTGCTGTGTTTCCGCGAAGCGGTAGCACGGCTTTACTTTTTAGGTGCTGGTTTTTGAATAGGTATAACCCCAGGAACCAGCAAACCCGTTTTTGTCCCTTCCCACAACACAACTAAGATGGCTTGGCTTAACCCAACGCCTAACCAATTAGGCTTACAGATAGTCCAGACTAGGGAAGTATCTGGCAGTGTGTACCAAGTTGTGTCTCGATGTGGTATTCACCTCTTACGTCAACCAAATTGGCTTGGTCAATCCTCGTCCCTTTCAGGGCGAGGTTGGTGAAAAACCTTCCTCTACGCCAGTTGCTAGAACTTACCACCGAGATTAGATAGTTCTAAGCATTGATTAATTTTATCCGAAAGCACGATACATCCTACAGAAAGTTGGTTGTAATCGCTAATTAAATTTACCTTTATTGTACCTTCAGCTTATCTCCACTTCGTTTTGATTGCAGCCAGAGCCTTATAGCCCCCAGACCCCCGTTAGGATAGAAGAGTCAGGCTCAATTTGAAAAAATATTTTTAGATTATGGCATCCCCCAATCTCAAATACGCTTATTTTCCTGGCTGTGTCGCCCAAGGAGCGTGTAGGGAACTTTACTTATCTACTGCTGCACTTACTCAAGCTTTAGGCATTGAATTGGTTGAATTAAAAAAAGCCTCCTGCTGTGGTTCAGGCACATTTAAAGAGGATTCCCAACTCTTAGAAGACACTGTTAATGCTCGTAACATTACCTTGGCGGAAGAACTGAATCTGCCGCTTTTGACTCATTGCAGCACTTGCCAAGGCGTGATCGGTCATGTTGATGAGCGTCTTAAGCGATCGCAACAAACAGATGCACCCTACGTCGATCAGATTAATGGTCTCTTAAAAAAAGAAGGCTGTTTACCTTATCGCGGTAGTACCCAAGTTATACATCTACTGTGGGCATTGGTGAAAGATTACGGTTTAGATCAGCTACAAAAGCGAGTAACTCGCCAGCTTAAAAATCTCAATTGCGCTGCCTTTTATGGATGTTATTTGCTCAGGGCGCAACAGTCTATTCCTTATGATGACCCTTATAAACCAGAATCAATGGAAAATGTGTTCCGCGCTGTCGGGGCAACACCCATTTATTATCGGGGTCGAACTCAATGCTGTGGTTGGCCCCTTGCCAGTTATGCGACAAATCAATCTTTTCAAATGGCAGGAATGCACATTCAGGAAGCAATAGATGCTGGTGCTGATTGTTTGGTAACACCCTGTCCTTTGTGTCATCTAAATCTTGATTCTAGGCAACCAGAGGTTGAGAAAGTAATTAATCGTCAGTTAGGTTTACCAGTACTGCATCTTCCCCAATTAATAGCTTTAGCACTAGGAATTAGTCCTAAGCAGTTAGGTT
>JBARVL010000159.1:0-2591 GCA_049646245.1 Crinalium sp.
TTACTCCCTTCCCACTATGGCGAATACCTATTTTATAAACCGCCAAGACGCAAAGAACGCCAAGGAAGAAGAAGAATATAATCGGTAATCTTTTAATGGTTTGGGAGTAGTACAAATTCCATCCCAAACAATTGAAGATTTGTATGTACATCGCTTTCAAACTGACAATGAATAATAAACCTATTACATAAGCCAATAAATCTTGTATTCCATCTGTGTTTATCTGTGTTTATCTGTGGTTAAATCTCTCTTAATGTCTTACTGCACCTGGCTACCATGACGGCGAGGATCTTCAGAACTAGATTTCTCAGCGACAGGCGGTTGAAATTGCGAAAGTTGCCCAGCAGATTGAATATAAGGCAGTGGTTGTTCAGCAATTAAAGCTTCTAAATTTGCTGCCATTACAGGGCGTGGTTGTTCGCCAATACTTTGAGCGATCGCAACTCCCTGATTATTCATAAACACAAAATCAGGAATACCATCTACCCGATAACGACTGATTTCTGGCAACCACTTATTATTATCCACATTTAACATTACAAAATTCAGCTTGTCGCCATACTGCTGCTTAAGTTCTACCATATCTGGAGCCATTGCTTGACAACTGGTACACCAGTCAGCATAAAACTCCATTAGTGTTGGTTTGCCGTTACTCATAGCGACCTCTATTGGTGTGGCTTCTGCTGCTAAAGCTTCGAGAACCCCTGTAGGTGTCTCAGTACGGAATCCTAGAAATAGAGCAACAGTGAGTGCGATCGCCACTAATGCGATCAAAAAATTTCTGATTCGGTTTCCCCCGTTAGATTCCGACTGATTTTGGGGAGTTACAGTTGATTGGGGTGAATTCACAGCCATCGGATATTTTTCGGATATTTGAAGTTACATTTTGTATGGGCGGGTTCACCTATATTTAGGTATCCTACAAAAATCTTAATTAAACCCGCCCATATCCAGATCGTAACTAATTAATCAGACTTGATATTCTTGTTGTGAAAAAACGGGTAACGCTCATCTTCCCTAAAAGTTCAGTTCAAATGCCAGTAACCTATCGACTGGCGAAAGATTTTAACGTAGCTGCAAATATTATTCGGGCGCAGGTTGCACCAAATCAGGTAGGTACACTGGTAGTGGAATTATTGGGTGATATCGATCAATTAGATGGCGCAATTGAGTGGATGCGATCGCAAGGCATCAATGTTTCCCTAGCCAGCCGTGAGATCTTAATTGATGAAGAAGTGTGTGTTCACTGTGGTTTGTGTACTGGCGTTTGCCCTACACAAGCCTTAACATTAGAACCAACAACATTTAAACTAAATTTTACGCGATCGCGCTGCATTGTCTGCGAACAGTGTATTCCCACCTGTCCAGTACAAGCAATTTCTACTAATCTTTAAGGTTTGCTACCTAAAATATCAATAAGTCAACTTAATTAGATATAAAACTCAATCAACCTTCTTGTATACGGGGATACACTGAGGGGGGAGTTTTATCTGATTTCCTTCAAATTGTTCTACCGATCAAGCTGAAGGAGTAATTGTAGCAATTTACCCAAATACTGAACCAGAACTCTATCCTGACCTACCGCTTGGCATTTTGTTCAAATGTTAATCAATGTTAAAAAATCCGGATTGTATTTATATGCTCTCAAGGATTGAAAATTAATAAAATGTTGTTTATTTCTCAAAAATAGGTACACTTAAAAATATAAAGGAATTTAAACTACATCTAACTGTTAAGGACTCTATAAGTTAAAATATGGCAGAAATAGTGGAAATTGGTTCTATTAAAATTGCTACATCAGAAATCCTGACTATGTTAGCAAACTACCAAATGCTGCCTCAGTTTATTCAATCTATTATTATAGAACAAGCGATAGCTGATATTGAGTGTACAGCCGAAGAGAAAACCGCAGCCATCCAAAAATTCTGTGAAAAAAATCAAATAACTTCCGAAGAAGTACTTTCTTCTTGGCTAGACATTTGCGGGATTGCGCCGGAGAAGTTTGAAACCGTAGCTACAAAAGAATTAAAAATTGAAAAATTTAAGTTAGCTACTTGGGGTAATAAAGTAGAATCTTACTTTCTCACCCGTAAAGCACAACTAGACAAAGTAATTTACTCTTTGCTTAGAACTACAGATATGGGCATTGCCCAAGAACTTTATTTCCGTTTACAAGAAGGTGAAGAATCTTTTGCTGATTTAGCTCGCCAATATTCTCAAGGAGTAGAAGCGCAAACCGGAGGGGTAATTGGACCTGTGGAACTTAGCAATCCCCATCCCAGCATCGCCAAAATGTTGGCTGCACATCAGCCAGGTGAACTGTGTCCCCTGATGCGTTTAAACGAGTGGATAGTGATTGTAAGATGTGAAAAGTTTATGCCAGCCACTTTAGATGAAGCAATGCGCCAGCGTTTACTAAATGAATTATTCGGTTCTTGGTTGCAGGAGGAGCTAACTAAACTTGGTTCTATCAAGAATGGAGGCAGAGGACTCCCGTTACACCCGTAGGGTTAACGGTGAGATGAATGCCGACCAATAAATAAATTGAGCGTAGCGAATCCTTATTCTGGTGTCGCTTGTTGTTCAACATA
>JBARVL010000160.1:0-11590 GCA_049646245.1 Crinalium sp.
TTGGGAGAATAAAAAATGACAATCATCTTTCAACTAGCACTAACTGCTCTAGTTGCTTTATCATTCGCTATGGTTGTCGGTGTACCTGTTGCGTATGCCACTCCTCAAAACTGGGATCAATCTAAAAGCCTAATTTGGCTCGGTTCCGGTGTTTGGTTCGCTTTGGTAATTTTAGTGGGTGTCTTGAACTTCCTAGTAGTTTAGATAGAACAAGCAATCCACCTTAAAATACTTAATTTTACATAGTAGAAACACAGCCATGGCAGTTTTCGAGGGAACATTTACTCAAGACACACCTCTGCGGTTTGCAATCATCATTGCTCGATTTAACGACCTAGTGACGGGTAAACTCTTGGAGGGGTGTCAAGATTGCCTGAAACGCCACGGTATTGATGTCAACCCCCAAGGCACTCAAGTCGATTATGTTTGGGTTCCTGGTAGTTTTGAGGTTCCCCTAGTGGCACGCCAGATGGCACTCACGCAACAATACGATGCTGTGATTTGCTTGGGCGCTATCATTAGGGGTCAAACACCTCATTTTGATTATGTCTCGTCTGAAGCTGCTAAAGGCATTGCAGCAGTAGGCTTTCAAACTGGTGTGCCAGTTATTTTTGGGATATTAACCACTGATACCATGCAACAAGCCTTGGAAAGAGCAGGTATTAAGGGTAATCATGGCTGGGAATATGCTATGAATGCTTTGGAAATGGCTAGTTTAATGCGTCAAATCAACAGCCGTGTTTCAACTCCCAACTATCCTGTATATCCACCAAGTGCGGTTGAACCCCCAGCACTTCCAATTACTCCTCAACATAGTGTCAAAACAGTTACAACTGAAAATTTGAACGAGTAACACGCCCCAGATGAAACAATGTAGAGACGCGAAATTTCGCGTCTCTACTTATCGTCAGGCGAAAATTTCTAGATTTATAGTTGACAAAATCGGAAAATTGTGAAATTATAAAAGATGTCAGTGATTTGCGGGTATAGCTCAGTGGTAGAGCGCAACCTTGCCAAGGTTGATGTCGCGCGTTCGAATCGCGTTACCCGCTTTTAGAATAAAATATAAACAATCAAAATTCCTCTTGGGCAGGTTAGCTATTTTTCCTAAACAAAAAATTTAGCTCAAGGTTAAAAATGCTAAAATTAGCCTAAAAACCACCTAAAAGAATTAAAATTAGGTAGCTTAATCTCAAAACAGGTGAGTAGCTACTGATAAAATTTCAGCAACACACCTTTTCAGCTAATTAATACAAATCTATTTTTTTTTTGCTACCGCTTGTGCGATCGACTAAAGCTCAGAAAATTGATTTAAATACTGAGTACCCATGCCCCTGTGGGCGGCGCGCTCGTCTGCTACCGATTACGCTGACAGAAGCATTTGGTTGCAATCGCTGTCAGCAAATCTTTGTAGTAGAAGATGATGGGTATGTGATTGAGCAACTTTCCACGAGCTATCCATACAAACGAGCATGGCGCTGGATGGGTAGTCGTTGGAATACTGCTAATTCTGGTGTTCGGGAGAGTTACTTACCCGTAGCAGTGGGAATTATTGTGGTATTGCTGATTGTTTGGCTACCTCTAGCACTGCGCTCTCCTGCTGGTTCGAGTGTGATTTTATGGGCATTGTTAGCTTTGCTGTTAGCGGTACTACCAGCAATCATGGTCTGGTTGGCTTACCGACGTTAACTTGATGGAAAGTAATAATTATAGTCCTGCCTTTGATCCTTACAGTGCGGTTAGCAGTGCTTATCAAGCTTCTGTAGAGTTAGCAACTACTAAGGGTATAGATCGCAGTCGTGGGGTTCAAGCGATGGCGCAGGCGCTCCAGAAGGCATTTGATGACATTTTGGAGGCTAATACTCTAGATTTAGAAGCTAGCCGAGAAATGGCAGTTCCAGATTTGCTTTTGGAGTGGCTAAAACTAACACCAGAGCGACTACAGGCAACTATCCAGATTTTGCAGCGAATTGGAGAGTTATCTGATCCTATCCGCCGGATGATGAATGCGTCCTATCAATTGGATCACTCCCAAACTTACAGCCAACTGATGCCTTTAGGGGTGATTGCTTTAATTTATGAGGCATTTCCCGATTTAGGTGCGATCGCCGCAGGTTTATGCCTTAAAACTGGAAATAGCTTGATTCTTCGCGGTGGTTCCGAAGCCAGCCACTCTAATACTGTAATTGCCCAGGCGCTCAAATCGGCATTGGATAAAAGTGGTTTACCTGTGACATCTGTAGAGCTATTACCTAGCGAACAAGGTGCGTCAATTCGTGACTTAATTACTCAAGACAAATATATTAATTTAGTTATTCCCTACGGACGACCTAATTTAGTGCAGCAGGTGGTGCAGCAAGCAACTGCACCTGTATTAAAGTCAGCGATGGGAAACTGCTATTTGTATTGGTCTGTTAATGGTAGTTTAGAGATGGCTCGGTGGGTAATTACCGATAGTCATGCGAGTGAACCAGATCCAGTTAATGCGATCGAAAAGGTAATAATTCATCGCGATCAAAAGCCTTCTTCTTTAATTATGTTGTGGAATAGCTTAAAAGAAAAAGGTTTTGAACTACGCGGCGATCCGATTTTATGCTCTGATTTTCCCGATCAGTTGATCGTAGCTAAAGATGCTGAGTGGAGTCAAGCTTATTTAAAGAAAATTGTCGCTTTTAAAGTAGTAGATAGTATTAAATCAGGAATTTCTTGGATTAATCATTATAGTAGTGGTCATGCTAATTGTTTAGTTACAGAGTCTTACCAAGAAAGTCGGCAGTTTGCTTTAGGTATTGATAGCTCAACTATTTATATCAATGCTTCTCCGCGATTTGATCGTAATCCTCAGCGAGGAGATGCTGTATTCCTGGGTATGTCTAACCAAAAAGGTCATCGACGCGGATTAATAAGTATGGAAACTTTAACGACAGTTAAGCAGATTGTGCAGGGGAATGGACAATTTTAAAATTTTTAGGAATTAGGCAATGTCAAGCAGGAAAGATATTAGACTTGTCTCGAAAATCGGGAGGAGGGAGGAGGGAGGGTTATAGGGTTTGATAACTTTTCTCTCAATTATAAAATGTATAGCAGGAGTCAACCACAAATTTATTTTGATCAACCATTGATCTACATATTCCCGCCCTGACAGATACGAATGATTTATGCGTAATTTTTATTTAAGTAAGAGTGCGAACAGTAATTGAACAGCCATCTCCAAACTTAACGATAGTAAAGTCGTACAATTTTTGAATTTGAGCAATTTTGCCGTAAATTTTTTGTTTTATGGGTTTTTCTGTCTGAACTACCCGTACTAATGTCTCAAACAATTCTGGATTAAGCTGATTTAGCAGGTGTTTTATTCCTGACATAGCTGTAAGGGTTTCTCGTTTTTCCCCAAATAAAAGTGCAAAAACGGGATTAACTACTAAATAAACAAAGTCGTCAATTTCTCCATCAATCGGATTTCTCACCGCTTGTATAGCTGCAATTCCATCGAGGGTATTGTTTAATAAATTAGCCAATAAAGTGCGAGATTGATAAAGAATTTCTGCGGTTTGCTGATGGTGAGCAATTGCCTGACGCAGTTCCAGCTTGTGTTTTTGAATTGTTATTTGAGTTTGAATGCGAGCAATTACTTCTTCTGGATGAAAAGGTTTAGTGATGTAATCAACTCCCCCAACTTGAAAGGCTTTAATTTTATCAATAACTTCATCAAGGGCGCTTAAAAAAATTATCGGTATTTCTGAAAGTGATGGTTTGTTTTTTAGGGTTTCGCAAACTTCATAGCCATCCATATCAGGCATTTTTATATCCAATAAAATCACATCTGGCGGGTTATTAGTAGCTGTTTTTAATGCCATAGTGCCATTAGTGACACTGCGAACTTTGTAGCCTCTTTTGTTCAAAATTTCCGTTAAAAAACGCAAATTTTCTACCAAGTCATCAACGATTAAAACGTTAGCTTGTTCAGTTTCAATTTGTCCCGCGTCAATTTGTTCTATTTGAATAAGAGCGTGGTAATTTGTGAGAGTTTGTCTCTCTAGTAAAGAGCGAAAGTTACTTTTGTTAACTTTCACTTGCATGACATCGGAAATACGCTTCCATAGTAGCGAAGCTAAATCTTTAATATGTCCTAGAGTCAAGTACAAGCTGTCAGAAATATTATTGTAAGTCTGGTTTTCCCATGCAGCTTTTAAAATTTGCTTTTCGGGGTCTGTTAATGGCTTTCCTGTTTTAGCTTGGAGGAGAGATTCTACCAATTCTAAGGCTTTTTCAAAATTCATAAGTATGTGGATGAAATTAACTTGCCAAAAAAATAGAGTAGAAAATATGATTTATTTTCCCAAAAATGATTCGGTTAAATCCAGAAATTTTTCAAATTCAAACTTATTTACCCAGGTTTTAAGAATCTGAATTATTGAGGCGTGATTCTCCGAAATTTCATCAATTATTTGATTAACTAATTTTGAGTCAGCATCAAGAGTCGCTGCGTGCAATTGCACAACCCATTCTTGGGGCATACTTGTCATAAATTCGCTTAAATTGAACGGTGTAGGCAAATCAATAACTTGAGGATGTAAAGTTTCGTTTTCGTAGATATAACGAACTTCTAAATATTTAGCTATAGTTTCAAAAATTACTTTTTCTTGATATGGTTTACGAACAAAGTTATCACATCCAGATGACAAAACTACTGCTTTCTGTTCTTCTAAAACGCTGGCAGTAATAGCAATTATAGCTGTGGCTTGACCTTTGGTTGTGCTTTTAATGCGTTTAGTTGCTTCATAACCATCCATAACTGGCATTCGCATATCCATCCAAATCAGATCCGGCGACCACGTTTCCCAAATTTCAATGGCTTCTTGACCATTAATTGCTCCTCGCAATTCAAAATCTAAGCGTCCGAGAATTTTAAGTAGCAATTGGCGATTGTATTCATGATCGTCAACAACTAACATTCGATATTTGGGTTGATTGGGAGCTAAACCAATAATGCGTTGAAGTTGAGATTTATTTTCGATTTCAACGCTATCAATAACTTTGGGTTTAATATCAAATATAAATGTTGTACTATAATTAGATACAGTTTGATCGTTGTTTGTTTTTTGTGCGATCGCCATTTTTTCTAAATTGGGTGTAAAAGATTTCCCGCCACTAATCGCAGTTATTTCACCCCCCATTAAATTAACAAACTGACGGCTGATAGTTAATCCCAATCCTGTTCCTTCTTGTACTTGTTGACTTGAGGAAGTTTGCCCAAAGGGTTGAAATAATTTTTCTATTTCGTGAGTAGCAATACCCAGACCTGTATCTGAAACTTCAAAGATAATTTGGCATTGGGAATCTAAAGCAATTTTAGGTAATATCCCGACGGCATTATTTAATTGCACTTTGACAGATACAGTTCCTTGAGGAGTAAATTTAATCGCATTATTCAGTAAATTAATTAACACTTGCCGTAACTTAAGTTGATCTGTACAAATATATTGAGGAACATCTTCACCACGTTCAAAGAGTAACTGTAAACCTTTTTCTTTAGCTTTCAAAGAAAAGATATTTGCCACATCGGCTAGTAAGTAGTAAAGGTCAAAGTTACTTTCATTAAGTGCCATTCGTCCCGATTCAATTTTGGATAAATCAAGGACTTGGTTAATTAAATTTAACAGATGTTCTCCACTGTGATTAATAATATTAAGATTTTCTTGTTCTTCTTGGGAAAAAGTGGTAGTACTCTTCATTAAGTTAGAAAAACCTAATATTACGTTCAAAGGCGTTCGTAATTCGTGACTCATATTGGCAAGAAAAGAGCTTTTAGCATGGTTAGCTGCTTCAGATTCTTTTTTAGCTATTTCTAATTCGGCAGTACGTTCTTTAACTTTTTGTTCTAATTGATTGTAAATTCGGGCATTTTCAATAGAAATGGCAGCTTGAGATGATAGTAACTTTAATATTTCTACTCTGTCGGGAAGAAAAGCTTTTACAGTCAGATTATTTTCTAGATAAAGGATGCCAATTAGTTTACCTTGATTCAGGATAGGAATACATAAAACTGATTTGGGTTGTTCTTGAATGATGTAAGCATCATTAGCAAAAGTGTTTTCGGTTGTAGCATCGTCAATTAAGATAATTTCTTGGGTGTGTGCGACATAGTTAATGATGCTGGCGGGTATTTCTGCTGGCGCGTTGGTGTAGCCAAACTCAGACATCGCTATTGAGGGCAGCAAATTTACGATAATTTCTTGTGTCTGCGTGCCTGTTTCTGAAAGAGCAATAGCCTCTAAAGTTAAGTTACCTTGCTCGTGCAAAATAAGTGCGCCTTTAGAAGCTCCAGCATTTTCGATGACTACTTGCATTAAAGTAGAAATTAAGCTTGATAAATTAATTTCTTTTGACATAGCTTGAAAAGCTGTAATTACCGTTGCTAAGTCTAAAGCTTCTGAACCTTTTGTTGCGTTAGAAATACTATTGCCTGTAGTTACTTTACTAACCTGGACTTGCATATCAGAGTTAGTTTTTTCATTATATTGAATGTGATTTAGTAAATTAGGATAGCGGTTTTCTAAATCTGTTACTTTGGCTAATGCACCCCAGCGAAAGTAAGCATAATAAGCTTCAGCAAGGTAAGTTTTGGCAATTTTATCTTTGCCCCATGCTAGATAAAATTTAGCAGCTAGTTCGTTAGCCAGAGCTTCTTCGTTTAAATACTCGTTTTCTTTAGCTTCAGCAATAGCTTTGTCATAATATTCCATTGCTTGAATATTGTCACCCATAACTCGATGTTGCTCGGCTTTCACTAGATAGAATTTGTGCAAATAATTCATCGGAGCATGATGCGCCCATTTCCCCATTTTTTCGAGATTAGCTGCTACTTTTTCTAAAAGATTTTTTTGCTCGTCTTCTGAACTATCAGAATATATCGCCAGCCTAACTAAAGAATCGTAAAAATGAAAAAGCGGCACAATTATTGTAGATGTTACGCCAGCTAAGTATTTTTCCGCGTTATTCGCATTTTCAATGGCTTTAACATAATTGTTAAATAAATAATTTAACATAAGTTGGATACAATATACTTGGCAAGATGCAGTTTGATGGTTTATTTGGATTTGGTTCTCAAAGATAAAACTTATATTATTTGGTTCCTGGGTTTCGGTTAATTTAATCACAGCATATTCATATATTTCCAGCTTTTCTAAAGTTGCTTTTTGTTTCATTTGAGTGAGAACTTCAGCATACTTAGCTATCTCCTGCCGAACTTGCGACAGTTCCTTACCAATAGAAAACAAGGTGTTGCAATATAAGTAAGCAGAAAGAGCCGCAAATTGTAAATCTCCAGTTTCTAAACCATTAGTGTAAGCGTATAAAAAGTTGGTTAAAGTTTCTTTGAGATGCTCTTTCCAATGTTTTGTCCATACGCAATTATAAAAAATAACTTTTGTTTTAATTTCTGGAGTTTTTAACTTATTCAATAGATTTAAAGCTAGTTGACCAAAGCGATAGCCAGAATCAATTTTTCGTAATCTACCGCAGAGAATTAATCCATAATTAGTGTAGGCGATCGCAGATTCTAAAGCGTTCCCATATTGAATGGATAAATTGACTTGTTTAAATACAATCAGTGATAATAATTCTATATTAGTGCTAAACAAAGAAGAGGTAATAATTGAAAATATTCGCATGGCTGCTAGTTGTTTCATGTCAGTCATTTCGGGTAAGTCAATTAAACTCTCTATTTCCTTAAGAGCCAAGTTTGATCTGATTTCTAATAGCCCATTTTGAACATCTAAACTATTTGGCTGTTCAGGAAGATTTATTTCCAACAGTGCTAAAGCATTTAGGGCGATTTTAATCGCTATCAGTGGCTTATTCTGACTTTGATAAGCTTTTATTTTCACTGCATAAACTTTCATTTTGTCCAGTACTGTCTTAGCTTGTTGCAGCACTATCTCTACAACTAAAGACATTTCCTCAAAGTCACCAGTCAGGTAGGCTGTCTCTGCTGCTGACTCATACAATAAGAGTGTTAAATTATATAAATTCAGCCAACTATCTGCTGCCAAAAGCTGTTTACCGATAGTAAAATATTTTAAAGCCGCAGTATAAGCAGTAGAAGCTAAAGCTTTACGTCCAGCAATTAAATTTAATTGAGCTAGTTCATTTCGTTCAGTTTGATTCTTGATTAATTCCCGCCCATAGTTTAACTGGTTGACAATATCAAAAATTCTTTGTTGTCGTTGAGCTTCTGGAATCTTACTTAAAAGTAGTTGCCCAATTTTTAAGTGAATTGACTGCTTTTGATCTTCTGGAATTAAAAGATATGCAGCTTGCTGTACGCGATCGTGTCCGAATTTATAAGATATTTCTTGTGAGTTCTTATTGTTTAATTCTAAAATCTCGTCAGTTTTTGAAATGTAATTTTTGCTTTGAGTAACTACTAAGCTTTCTTGTAATGCACTGATTAAGCCAGCAGCTATTTCATCAGTTGATTGCTCATGTGCGATCGCTAAAGTATTCAAATCAAAAGAATTGCCAATGCAAGCTGCTATTTTTAAAATTTCTTGGGTATTTACAGGCAATTTTTGCAACTGAGTTGTCATAAATTCGACAACGTTCTCACTGGTATAAAGAGCTTGAATTTCCGTAAGATTATACTGCCATATTCCCTTAGTTTCTTGGTAAATAAAGTAAATTAAAGCTGAGTCATAAAGAGATTTAATTAACCGAGTTGCAAAGTAAGGATTACCTTTAGTTTTATTAAATACAACGTTTGTTAAAGGCTGGACGGCTTTTTTGGAACAATTTAACGTATCAGCAATTAAAGAATTTAGATCGGATTTATCTAGAGAAGTAATGGTGATTTTGTCAACCCTTGCATGAATTTTTTTAATTTCATCCCATGTCAGCATTAAAGGATGAGCCGCAGAAACTTCGTTATCCCGATATGCAGCAATTAGTAATAAATAACTGGTGTTGCTTTCACTCATTAATAATTCTAGCAACTTCAGAGAAGCTGTATCTGCCCACTGCAAATCATCTAAAAAAATCACTAAGGGATGTTCTTTTGTCGCAAACACCTGAATAAATTTTTGTATAATTAGATAGAAGCGATTTTGTCCAACATTACTCGGTAATGCCACATCAGCTTGCTTACCAATCAAAAGTTCTAATTCGGGAATAACATCAATAAGTACTTGAGCTTGTGTACCTAAAACTGTTAATATTTTTTCTTTCCATGTCTCTAGTTGAATAGAACTTTCAGCAAAGATTTGTCTGATTAAATACTGTAATGCTTGTATCCAAGCCGAAAATGGAATATCGCGTTGAAATTGGTCAAATTTTCCTTGAATAAAATAACTTTTTCGACGCAGTATTAGTTTTTTAAATTCATTAACAACTGCTGTTTTACCAATACCGGAACATCCTGCAACAAACATCAATTCGATTTGAGATGTGGCAGTGTTATACGCAGCTAGGTTAGAGAATTGGTTAGTTTCTTCTATCTCCGCGTCTTCTTTCCCTGATACTCGGTTGAAAGCAGCTAATAGGGCAGCTACTTCGGTTTCTCTTCCATAGAGTTTTTCTGAGATAATCAAGCGGGAGTCAATATCATTTTGAGCTAATTTAAAGAAAGTAATCCTACCTTTTTCTAAAAGTTTTTCTCGACACTTTTCTAAATCTATTTTCAGCCCAAAAGCTGTTTGATAGCGTTCTTCAGGCGTTTTAGCCATCAGTTTCAGGACAATATTACTTAACATTTTTCCAATGGCTGGATTAATTGCTATTGGAGAAATAGGCATTCTAGCAATGTGACAGTGAACTAACTCCATTGCCTCGTTACTTTGAAAAGGTAATTGTCTAGTTAGCAATTCGTAAAATGTTACGCCTAGAGAATAAAAGTCAGTACGATAGTCAATCCCTCGATTCATTCGTCCTGTTTGTTCTGGGGACATATAAGCGATAGTCCCTTCAAAGATATTAAGGTTAATAATTTCTGGTTTTTCTTTGGGTAAAATGGAGGAGATACAAAAATCACTAATTTTTATCTGTTTAGTTGATGGATTAATTAAGATATTATGAGGCTTAATATCTTTATGAATAATGCAATTTTGGTGTATAGTTTCTAGAGCCTGAATAATTTGAATGGCTATGTGTAGAAATTCATTTAAGTTTAAAGCGTTGCTCAAAGAAGAGGTTTCTGTCTGATTGTTAGCTTTGATATAATCAGATAGGGAAATGCCCCCAAAATCTTCTAATACTAAGAGATAACTATGGCGATAGTTTTCTAAACTTAGGTGTTTAATTATTCCTGGGGAATTGAGATTAAGTGCAATAGTGTATTGTTGGCGAAATTGCACCAGTTCATTTAGGCTGGGATACTCTGAAGAGAGAAGTTTAAGAATTACACTTTGTTGGTTAAACTCAGATATAGCTCGATAAACCTGGCTGCGGGAACCAGAATAAAGCTGTTGAGTAATTTGATAATCGGGAATTTTTAACATAAGTTAGAAAAATATTTTATTCAGGACTTACTTCTAGATCCCCCTAAATCCCCCTTAAAAAGGGGGACTTTGAATTTACCCCCCTTAAAAAGGGGGGTAGGGGGGATCTAGGTTTTAGACTTTCGGTGCGTAAGTCCTATTATTGAGAAATTGAGATTTATTATATAAGCATCCCACTTTTCCGGCTTATTTCTCCCGACTTTTCCGACTTTCTTTGTGTGATAATATTAAATTTACCAAGCCTGAAGTTTTTCAGGGCAAACTTCATATCATGGAAGAACCAAATATACAACCGCAAAAACCGATTCAATCTGCCATTGAAGACTTGCAAAAAAACAATTCTCGTTCTTTCAGTATTAGACAAAGTTTTTTCGACACTTTAAAGGAAAAATACCCCAATTTTCACACTTTCTATGTATTTTTTAACATCGTGGCTACGTGGGCTGGCTCTTTTACTATAATTGACTCCTGGGCTGGTAGACTAAATCTGTTACAAGCACCGACTCCTAAATTTGAGCCAGAAATTCTTCTGCGCTATATAAGCGTGTTAGTACTTGGTTTGATCATGCTTCTCTTAGACGACTTATCCTTAAAGGAGTTGATATTCGGAAGAAAAACTCCTTCGGAAAAACCTGTTAAGGCTATGAATTTTAGGGAGAAACTATTTCATAACTTTAAAAACAATTATCCCAACTTGTCTACAATTTATACTCTCATTGCTATCCTATTATGCTGGTGTGGTCTCTTCGGTTTCTTTTACAATATTCCGCTACAACCATTGTTTCGTGCGATATTGTTATTCTTTGGGGGTCTATTTTTGCTTTATATTGACGATATGAAGCTGGACGAACTTTAGGGTTAGAGGTAAATAAAAGGAAGTATTTAATGGAAAATCATCAATCAGCATCGCCAGAAGAAATAACAGCTACTCCCTACAATTTAGTATACAGAAAACTTGTGCGATCGCCTTATATAGCCTGATTTTTTCTAAACAACCGACTTTTCCGACTTTGACTTCCGATTTTTCCGACTTGATTTTATATTAACAAACAAGCTTTGATACTAATGAAACTTAGCCGTGCCGACGCACGCTCATA
>JBARVL010000161.1:0-1710 GCA_049646245.1 Crinalium sp.
GTTATCTACCTCTCACTTTGTACTAGGTTTCTTCTTCCTAGTCGGTCACCTATGGCACGCTGGTCGCGCACGCGCTGCTGCTGCTGGTTTTGAAAAAGGTATTGACCGTGAAAATGAGCCAGTAATGGCAATGAGTGAACTTGACTAAGCTCTAAGTTGAGAGTTCTGGTTTTTTGACTAAGAACTGATAATTGATTAGGCTCTTGTTTTTATAACAGGAGCCTTTTTTGATAATTGGTGGTTAAATAGCTCTCTGCACCGTCAGCTATCAGCAGTTAGCTTTTTGAATAAACAGGACTTACGCAGATACACTAAATACAGGGGCAACCACAGGGGGATTGCCCCTACAGATGGTGTTTATTTTCATAATTTGCGTAAGTCCTGATAAAGAAAAGCCTACATAGCAAGATTGCTTTAGAAGCTGATAGCTGATAGCTGACCGCTAATTGCTATAAATGAAACAATATACTGGTAATAGATAACTGATAATTGCTCACTGATTATGCGTGATGCTGATTTGACAGGAATTTTAGAGTGGACACCTGAAGCTAAGGTTAAGCTGAAGAATATTCCCTTTTTTGTACGGGCGCAGGCTCGGACTAGGGTTGAACAATTGGCTCGTGCTACTGGTCAACAAATGGTGACAGGTGAATTAGTAGAGCAAGCACGGCTTGAGTTTGGTCAGTAAGCTAATGTTCTCAATATGGCTAATGACTACAGCGAAAAGCAAAGACAAAAGGCGAATAAATTTAGCTTTTTCGCCTTTTGGTTTTAATAGCGCATACTTCATTCAGCCTAGATAACCTAATGATGATTGCTTAAGACTTTTCTACACATACCAAGGGCAAAACTGCTAGATACCTAGCAGCAATTTAAAATTATCTCAACCTTAAGGTTAGTTAAGCAAATAGCTATTTTTCTATGTTTAGGTAGATAATTTTATTATGCTTTTAAACTTACGATCTATTTATAAATACTAAATTTTAAAAAATAATTATATTTTTTGCTGTCAGTAATTATTTAATAAAAACTCTAAGTAATTAAAAGTTTAAGAACTACTTGTTGATAATTAACAGGATATTTATGAATCTTAGTTTATCTATGAAGCATTTTTGTGAGCATTGGATTCAAGAATGGTGTGAAGAAAATGGTTGGACAGATTTAGTTATTGATAGTGGTAACTACTGGGCTTTTCCACCTGGTGCAGTTATGCCTGAGCCAATTCCCCCAAGAGCCTTAAAATTGATTAAGGCAAATAAAGGATTTTGCTTTGAAGAAAAACTGTGCGTAGCTGCTGCGCTGGTTGTCAGTTTTAGTGGAGCTATTTGTGCCTATGTGATTAAGTCTCCAATTCCACTGGTATTAGCTTTTACTTTTACCGCTCTGATTGTACCTCTACTTGAGGTTGAAGAAGTCTAGATTGCTAAATCAAAAATACTAATTATTTGGTAGACTGCTGTAAATGGATGAGCTAAACAAATACTACCAAGTACTGGGACTATCACCTGGGGCTTCTTTGGAAGAAGTCAACCAAGCTTATAAGGATTTAGCGTTCATTTGGCATCCCGATCGCATTCCTACAGATAATCCTCGGCTACAGCAAAAAGCTCAGGATAAATTGAAAGAAATAAATCATGCTCGCGATCAATTGCGGTTAATTGGAAAGAACCCTCCAACCCCAAAGGCTCAACCGCGTCCATCTAGCCAACC
>JBARVL010000162.1:0-7555 GCA_049646245.1 Crinalium sp.
TGCTGCTAATATACAGCCTTGATATAGACTCCGAATATTTTTTGCTTGGACAATAAATTGCTGATACTTCATATCAATCAGCACTAGCAAAATTGTTGATAAAGAGATACCGATAATATTTGCTGGACTTACTTGTTGCAATGAGGGAATAAATTCCAAAGGCGATCGCACATACTCAGGCAACCCATGCAATACCCACAACCCATAAACCAAAGCAAAAAAATTGACAATCAACAACCCGCGAAATAAAAAACCAGCTTTCTCGACTGGTAATAAAGAAATAATTGTAAACAAAGTAGCTAAAGCGATCGTACTTGGTAGTACTGGCAGCCCTAAAACTTTCAGAATAAAAGCACCAGAAATCATCTGTACAGCTTCAATTCCAATTAGCGATGCCCATGACATCAACCCCACACCAATTTTTACTTCCTTGCCATAGCTATCGCCTAATAAAGTCCAGATTTGATCTACCTTTATCCAATAAAATTTAGCTAAAAATAATAGTGCGATCGTACCTAAACCCAGGCAGACAGGGTAAAGGCTACCTGCATAACCCAAAGTCAAAGATTGTTCAGCAGTTCCCAGCAGAAACCCTAAGCCGTAATGTGCAGATACCAATAATGCAGCTAGGGAAAAGGTATCTAATTTACGGTTTTCCAGCATGATTTATACTCCTCGGAAAGCTAACGGGTAAACCACCTTTCCCCGATATTTCCTGTGATAGTCCTTAAGTGGTTTAACCATGAAAGCATTTTTTGGTACGGGAAAGGGAGACTCAATTCCATAATGAATTGATGGCTCAAAGCCAAAGCGACTGTAAAATTCGGGATATCCTAAAACGATCGCGATCGCGCATCCCATTTCCTCTGCCTTAGCTAACCCAGCTTCTACCAACGCACTACCAATACCTTGTCGTTGAAAGTTCGGCAGCACTGCAAGCGGCGCTAAACCAAGCACCTGAAAGTGTTGGTTTCCCACCAAATCTATATAACTAAACAGAATATACCCAACTACAACTTCATCGACCTCTGCAACCAAAGACAACTCTGGGATATAACGCTCAGAATGGCGAATCTTCTCTACCAAGCGAGCTTCATTTTCCTGCTGGAATGCCTGAATATTCACTTGTGCGATCGCACTGTAATCAGATGGCTGTTCACAACGGATGTTCATGTCTGGCTTAAGTGATACGACAAATTAATCTGTAGCGGCAATGCTCTTTGCCACTCCTCCACCATCTTTAGCATTGAAACGTAAGTTAATCATACAAAATCCACCTCCTCAGACTAGGAAGCGGTTCAGTGCATTTAAAGATATAGAGCGATCGCACTTAGCAATCACCAATGACTACTAAACGGTATTTTTTAACACAAATACCAGACAACCCAAATGTTCTTTTGACACTCTCCCGAATCCGCTACGCTAAATTCGGGAGATTCTTCTCTCAGCGACACTTAACTATACTATTGTTACCAATAGTACCCGTCAGAACGTCTCCAGAAGCACTTTGAATCACGGATTGTCCAGCCGCAATTATGCCACGATTTCTGATTACTTGAGATGCAGCTACATCTCTATGGGTTCGATATCCGCATTCATGGCAGTTGTGTACTCTTTGAGAAAGGCTTTTCTTGCCAGTCAAAGCACTACAATTAGGGCATATTTGACTGGTATAGTTCTTGTCTACTTTAGCGAAATAAACACCCCTTTTCCAGCAAATATAAGACAGAATTTCAAAAAACTGTCCGTATGCTGCGTCAAGAGTATGTTTGGAAAACATACCTTTTGCCCAAGCCTTGAAATCAATATCCTCTACGAGTATTGCCCCCGCTTGGTCGCAAAGGTGATGAGCTAATTTAAAATGCCAATCCTTTCTCGTATCGCTAATATGTTCATGTACTCTAGCTATTTTTTTCTGGAGTTTTAAATAATTACTAGACCCCTTTTTCTTATGCTTCAATCTTCGTTGCAGTGATTTCAACTTGCCGTGAAGTGCATTGAAAAAACGGGGTCTATCTATTAATTCTCCATCACTGGTAGCCAAGTACTTTGTCAATCCAATGTCAACGCCCAGTGGATGCCCTTGCATCGGCGTATCTGGAATATCTACAGCTAGTTGATAAACAAGCATTACATAGTATCCAGATGCCTTTTTGACAACCCTGATCTGCCTTAACTGAAAACCGTCAGGGGTGGGTCGAGACCTTCGCATTCTCACCCATCCTATCTTGGGCAGTTTAACCCTGCCTGGTTCTACAGCAGCATTTTTAACACTAGGGAAGACAAATGAATGCAACTTTTTCTTTAATCTAGGAAACCCAAAACCTCTTTCCCACATCGACACAAATGCTGTTTCTAAAACCTTTAGAGTTTGTTGCAGCACTTGTGAGTGAGGAATATTTAAATTGAGGTAAGTTTTTTTTGCTTCAGCTAAATTATTACATTGACGGGCGTAGTTAGGTCTTGGCGTATCTGGACGAATTATGTATTCAGATACTATCGAGCAAGCATTAACAGCAGATTTACGGGAATTAACCCAATCCTTACGCTCTTTTAATGCGTAATTATAGATCTGACAACAAATCCCCAACCACTCGTCAAATGTTACCATTTGCGATCTGGTGGGTATGAGTTTGTACTGGTGAGTTACTGTTAACACAATCACCAGCTTAATCCAATAGTTAAAAGATGTCAATCGTTTTTGTAACTATCAGGCAACTAAAGTTGCGTATTGCAGCATTTCATCCACCTGATTCATCTGGTGGATGAAATGCCTCCCGTGTTCTCTTGTAACTTTAAAAAGTTCCCAAATCCCAAATATAAATACCAGAGATATCTCAATTAAAGTATCTAACAATACTTATTAAGTTAGTTTATACTTCTTATAAATAAAGGACATCTATCTGCGGTTATAAATAACCTAATTCCCTGATAACTGTAGTTTAAATAACACTAATTTAGGTCGGACATTTCCATCTTTGGTACGGGTTACCGAACCTCTAAATCTGGCAAGCTTAATATGATGACAATGTATCAATTTTAACATTCTTATGAGTCAACTTGCAGGTCAATATCAAGGAGCATCATATCCCTCTATTAAGAGTTTTAGCTGCGTAGCTGGTTACATTAACTATGAGATGATTGCCAAAAACATCTGCTTTTTCAGGCTGAAGAGATGAGATCTTTTTAAATAATCAAGCCCAGATATCCGTAAAACATTGAAATTGCCATATTACAAACTTTTGCTTTACTTTCAACTCAAGTGCTGTTACTAAACAATCTGTTGAGCCAAATAGCACGATCTACAAACAAATAGCTGATTCTTTTAGAAACACTTTTACCATACATCCTTTTAAGGAGGAATGAGTTATGCGGATTGCTCAAATTGCACCATTATGGGAACGAGTACCACCCCCAGCTTACGGCGGTATTGAACTGGTTGTTGGTCTACTTTGCGATGAATTAGTCAGACGTGGACATGACGTAACATTATTTGCATCTGGTGATTCCATCAGCCTTGCTAAATTAGAGTCTGTTCACCCACAAGCACTACGTCTCGACTCTACGGTTAAGGAATACCCAATTTACGAAGCACTGCACATCAGCAAAGCTTATGAGCAGGCGCAGGAATTTGATATCATTCATTCCCACATGGGTTGCGCGGTATTACCATATTCCAAGTTTGTCAAAACACCTACCGTCCACACCCTGCATGGTGTTTTTACTCCTGACAACGAGAAAATGTTTAGCTATGCTCGTAGTCAGCCTTATGTAAGTATCTCCAACTCGCAACGGGAACCTAGACTTAACCTCAATTGTGTTGCCACAGTTTATAACGGCATAGACACCAGCACTTACGAGTTTCACCCCAAACCACAAGATCCACCATACTTAGCTTTTCTAGGTCGTCTTTCCCCAGAAAAAGGCACACACTTAGCCATAGAAATTGCCAAACGCTCAGGTTTGCCTTTAAAAATAGCAGGCAAAATTGATGTCGTGGATGTGGAATATTATGAGCAGGAAATTAAACCGCATATTGATGGCGAACAAATTCAATATTTAGGCGAAGCCAATCATGTCCAAAAGAATGCCCTTTTAGGGGGTGCTGTAGCCACTTTATTCCCCATTACCTGGCGCGAACCCTTTGGGTTAGTTATGATTGAGTCTATGGTTTCAGGTACGCCTGTAATTGCGATCGAAATGGGGTCTACTCAAGAAGTTATTGCACACGGTGAAACAGGCTTCTTAATTCATAATGTGGAAGAAGCAGTAGCAGCCGTTGGTAAAGTCACTGAATTAAGCCGTAAAGCTTGCCGAGATCATGTGATTAAAAACTTCAGTGTGGAAAAAATGACTGAAGGTTATGAAGCGGTTTATCAACAAATCTTGGCAGAACGCTTCAAGCAAAACGGTCACGCATCTAGTCGCCCTACCTTGAGTAGCTTACTCTCATAAACTAGCAGCTAGTTATTGAATAATTTGCCACTCTCAGAGCAACCACGGGGGGATTGCCCCTACAATTGCAACGTTTCCAGGTTTGAACATCCAAACGTTTGAGATTCCATTCCTGTTAAAGCATTTGAAAGTTGGAAGGTTTAAACAATAAAACTGAATCAGTTTATTACAATTGTTAACTTTCTAATATTTCAACTGCTTCGGGTTTCACAGAGAAAATGGATCTTTGATATAACGTTCTAACGTTCCAACTTGTTAGCGTTCTAACGTTCCAACTTGTTAACGTTCCAACGTTTTAAATGAGGTAAAGGTATGTTAAATCAAAAATTACAGCCGATGGCTCAAAAAGCCGCCAACAATTCCTCTAGTAAAACCAAAGAATCACATAAAGTTTCTACCCGTGCAGGTATTCCTAATAGACAAGCGATCGCACTAATCTCAGATCACGCAGATCCAGCAGCCGACATCGGCAAAGAAGAAGCTGGCGGGCAAAATGTCTATGTGCGCCAAGTCGGTGAAGCTTTAGCAAAATTAGGTTGGCAGGTGGATATGTTCACCCGCAAAACTAATCCAAATCAACCTACAATTGTGCAGCATTCACCCCACTGCCGTACAATTCGTTTAGTCGCTGGGGCAGAACAGTTTATTCCGCGAGATGAACTGTTTCAGTATATGCCTGAATTTGTTGCAGCATTCCAGAAGTTTCAAACCAAAGAAGGCACAAACTATCCACTAATTCATACTAATTACTGGTTGTCTGCTTGGGCTGGCTTACAGTTACAAGCATCAAATAATGTTCAATTAGTTCATACTTATCACTCATTAGGAGCAGTTAAATATCCTTCTGTTAAGAAAATTCCGGCGATCGCTTCTACTAGACTAGAAGTTGAGCAACAAATTTTAGAACACGCTAACTGTGTAGTTGCCACCAGTCCTCAAGAACAAGAATATCTCCGCCAGCTAGTATCTCAACAAGGAAAAATTGAAGTTATCCCTTGCGGAACTGATATAGATAAATTCCACATTATTTCTAAAGCAGAAGCCAGAATTAAACTAGGTTTAAATCCTACAGATCAAATAGTTCTCTACGTCGGACGTTTTGACCCTCGTAAAGGCATTGAAACAATGGTTCGTGCCTGTGCTGCATCTCAAGCTAATACTTCCGGTAAACTAAAATTAGTCATTGCTGGTGGAAGCGACGCGGAACGTGCTGACGGACAAGAAAAAGAACGGATAAAACAATTAGTACAAGAATTAAATTTAGCAGATCAAACTATCTTCCCAGGTCAACTTAGCCACGATGTATTACCACTCTACTATGCTGCCGCAGACGTTTGTGTAGTTCCCAGCCACTACGAACCCTTTGGATTGGTAGCAATTGAAGCGATGGCTTGTGGTACACCTGTAATTGCTTCTAATGTTGGTGGTTTGAAATTTACAGTAGTACCAGAAGAAACAGGTTTACTTGTTCCACCCCAAGATATTAACGCTTGGGCTGCTGCAATCGATCGCATTCTCACTAATGAATTATGGGCTAGAAAGCTTAGAACAGAAGCCTCAGCTAGAGTGCGTCAGAATTTTAGCTGGAGTGGTGTAGCAATTCAATTAAGCGATCTTTATCGTCGCTTACTGGCTCAGTCAATGATGGACGAACGCCTCTGGAGTTTGTGGATGCCTACGCCATCAGAAGCATCTAACACTACCCCGGTATTAAATGCCATAACACCAGTAGAAAATCTAACTAAAGCCTCATAAGTTACTCTACCTTAATACAGTACATAAAGTAGAGACGCGCCATGTCGTGTCTCTACTTTATGTTTTGGGTTAAAGTAATTAACCCACGCATCAAGTCCGCCTACGTGGGCTTTATTTACGAATAGCGATCGCCAATAATACTACTTACCTTAAATCAACCTAATATGCCTGAATTAAAATGGTACATAATCCTAATAATAGTTCTAAGTTTACTAATCAGTGGAGCAATTGGAGCTATTATTCATTACTTTTTTTATAAATATCAACATAGAACACAACCCATCGGTCGTAGAGTTGATGTATTTCCGAAATTTGAAGATTTGCAAGACGCATCTTGTTTGCGTACCCAGCTTCATATTGCTTATGGCAATAAATCATACGAATATGATGAAGTAACTATTGCTCAAATTCAATTATCTAACCAAGGCGATCGCGATTTTGATGAATTTAAAATGGGCATCACATTATCTGCTGGCAACACTGCTATATACATCGAAGCACAATCTCCAGACCGCCAGCATCAAGTACAACAAATAACAACTGTAAACTGTAAAAATCCTGAGTCTGAGATTGACTTAATTTTACGCCCATTTAACAGAACCGATACTTATTCTTTAAGATTATTAATGTTGAGCGATGAACAAAGCGAAGAACCTGAAAAGATTGAATTTAGTTCACCTGAGCCAGTGCGGTTTGTCAACTTACCTACTACAACAGAAGTTTTAGAAGAAGCCGCCCGTTCAGCTTCTCTAGGCGTAGGTCCATTTAATATATCTTTGGGTGGTTAATCTTGTAGTGACAATTTAGTAATGGCAGGTTTGATACCAGAGATATTTATTTTAATAAAAATTACTGCGCTAAAACTATCCCGACTGGCATGATATTTAACTTCTAATGCTTAAGGATGATTGAGGTGAGCCATAAATTTGACACGATTAATTATGTAAATCAACTTTTTAGCATCTGTTTATTATTTAGTAAACGGTAAAGAAAATATATGTTTGATTCAAGCTGGGTTATTGGAGGCGTAACATTCTTAGTAGCTTTGGGAAGTGCGCTGTTAAGACCGCGTGATTTGAAATGGGGTAAACGCTTAGAGCGACCTAAATGGCTATTCTTTGAACCTGCAATTCCGTTTATTTGGACAATTGTATTCTTTAGCGGTGCAGCTTCAGCACTGATAATTTGGGAACAAGAGCCAGGAAGTTTAAAAACTTGGTTATTAATGGGATGGTACTTAGTATTAGAAATTGTTACCGTTGCTTACATTCCTGCTACTTTAAGATTCCGTAGCCTGACAGTTGGAACAGTTTTAGGCGCGACAGGGTTAATCTTAGGAATTATA
>JBARVL010000163.1:0-26908 GCA_049646245.1 Crinalium sp.
GGTTGAGCGAGTATTTACCTTTGTGGGAACTACTAGATCGCTTAATATTGTTATATCCAGTTGATTATCACTTATCTCAAGAGTGGCGATTACAGGCAGAACACCAAATGATTGCTGCTGGTAAATTGGGAATGACAGATGCACAAATAAAAGAATTTGTCAATTATTTCTGGAAGTCACTTCACCCAGAATTATTTATAAAACCTCTAATTAATTCTCCTAGCTACGTGGATTTAGTAATTGAGATTAACGCCGATCAATCTATTGGTGCTGTTTATCGACCATGCGATCGCCTACCATAAGCAAAGCATGATGTAGAGACGCGAAATTTCGTGTCTCTACGCTGATAGCTGACTGCTGATAGCTATATAAGGAGGACAAGTGTTTTCAGGGCTGAAAAAAATCAGCGCTCGTCAAAGAAAAATTTTGGAAGTGGTACTCCGCAACGGTTGGGGTTTTATGCGAGGGCTACTACTCGGCACAAAAGCTGAAAAACCCTCACTGCCACCACCCCAAGTATTGAAAAATATCTTAGTAGAGCTAGGTCCTGTCTATATTAAACTTGGGCAACTACTGAGTACTCGACCAGATTTATTACCCCCGCCATATATTGAAGCTTTAATAACTTTACAAGATGAAGTCCCGCCTGTTGCTTGGGAAGCAATAGAAGCGGTTATCACTTCCCAGTTACGAAAACCCATTGCAGAAATTTTTGCAATTATTCATCCAAAAGCAGTAGCGGCTGGCTCTATTGCTCAAACTCATCGTGCCACACTACTTGATGGGCGTGAAGCTGCACTCAAAATTCAACGCCCTGGAATTGACAGAACTATAGAGCAAGATATTAAAGTGTTGCGTGGATTAGCTAGGTTAGTTAATCGCACAGAAGTTGGTCGATACTACAATTTAGTCTCGATAGTAGACGAATTTGCCGTAACATTGCGGGCTGAACTCAATTTTACTCAAGAAGCTAGTTATACCGATTTGTTACGCGGTAATCTTTCTAAAAGTTACTGGTTCGATCCTCAAAAGCTAACGTTACCAGAAATATACTGGGATTTAACCACTGAGAAATTAATGGTGATGCAGTGGTTAGAGGGAGTGCCACTGTTAAGTGCTAATTTTAGTGGTGTAAAATACGGTGGTAATGCTAACGCTGAACGTAAAGCGATCGCAGAGTTATTAATTAGAGCTTATTTTCAGCAATTCTATATCGACGGCGTTTTTCATGCCGACCCTCACCCAGGCAATTTATTTTATCTAGAATCAGGGCAAGTTGCCTTACTTGATTGTGGCATGATGGGTCGTCTCGATCCTCGCACTCAACAGATTTTAATCGAATTTATATTAGCGATCGCTAATTTAGATGGTAAGCGATGCAGTCAATTAACCCTAGAGCTTGCCGAATCGACTAACCCTGTAAATCTTGCTTACTTAGAAAACGACTTCGATCGCTTACTACGACGTTACTACAACTTAAGCATTGCAGAAATTAACTTTAGTCAAGTAATTTTTGAAGTTTTGCAAACTGCCCGCAAACATAAAATTCGTCTTCCTAGCAACATGGGGTTATACTCCAAAACTATCGCCAACTTAGAAGGAGTAGCTCGTCAACTCGATCCCGATTTTAACTTGATTGAGCAAATTAAACCGATGATGGCGGATTTATTCCGGCAAAGATTAGTCGGACAAGCACCTCTACAAGACCTCCTCAGAGCAGCTTTAGATATTAAAGCTCTAACATTAGAAGCTCCTCGTCAATTTGAGACATTATTAGATCGAGTTACTTCTGAAACATTACAATGGAATGTTGCTCTGCGAGGGCTAGAACCCTTTCGTCGTAGCATTGATGCTATAGGAAATCGTCTTACTTTCGCTATTGTGACAGCAGCTATAATTATTGGTGCTGCAATGATTTTTTCTCGTGACCCTAGTAACCCTATTTTATTTTGGGTAAGTGGGAGTCTATTTATAATCGCTAGTATTATCGGGTTATGGTTAATTTTTAGTATGATCCGCAGTGGCAGAGTTAAGTAGTTTATCAGCATTACGTCGTCAGCAATAGATAGCTCAACTGTTTAATTTACTTAAATGCTTTCTTAGTAAAAGTTTAATCATTCTACATAAAAACTGAAATAAGCACACAGTTATGGTATCCCATCTTATGTCTTTTACTGGAAATTCAAATGAGACAATTAATCATAAACAATCTCGTCCCGTTTTGCTGGTTCAAGATAATAAAGGTAAGCGAATTGTACGTCTTGACCAAAATATTTATTCCATTGGTCGTGAAGCTGGCAATTCTATAGTAATTTATTCCAAGCTAGTTTCTCGTCGTCATGCGACTTTATTACGTGTTACTAACCCTGGATTAAAAAATACCTATTGTTTTCAAATTTTGGATGGCGATCTTCAAGGAAAACTTAGCACAAATGGACTAATTATTAATGGCAAGCAGTGCTTTTCTAAAGAATTACACCCAGGGGATACAATTTGTTTTGGTGGTCAAGTTCAAGTAACATATTTAATCATTGATACAGATAAATCTGAATCAGAAATATTAGAGTTTTTTCATTCAAATGATTTACTCAACTCATCAATTTCAACCTTTGATCCAAATGCTACTTTAGTTACAGATAATATTTATAATCAACCCTTAAGCGAAGCAGCCCTGATTCGTCTTGCTTCTTTTCCTGAATTGATACCTATTCCAATAATTGAAATTAATCTTTCTGGAGAGATAACTTATTTAAATCCCGCAGCCTTTAGGCAATTTCCTGATATCCAAGTAACCCAGGCAGAACATCCTATTTTATTAGGAGTAGCATCTACAATTGAAAACGAGAATAAATTTTTTTTTGCTCAGGAAGTAGAAATTAATAACTTAGTTTTTGAAGCCTCTATACATTATATTATTGAAAGTCGCTTAATTAGAATTTATCTGCTTGATATTACTCAAAGAAAACAAGCAGAAAAAGAACTTAAACGCAGTCACCAAGAATTAGAGATAAAAATACAGCAACGCACAGCGCAACTCAAGCAAAGTTTAGCTAAGTTACAAGCCGAAATGGCTGAACGGCAGCAAGCAGAAGCAATGATTCGCTATCAAGCTTTGCATGATTTGCTAACAGGTTTGCCTAATCGCACAATGTTCAATGAACATTTAAGAATGGCGGTAAATTATGCCAAACAAAACGACCATAAATTAGCAATAATGTTTCTAGATTTAGATCGTTTTAAGACAGTTAACGATACTTTAGGTCACCTAGTCGGCGATCAATTATTACAAAGTTTTTCTGAGAGATTAACAGGATGTTTGCGCTCAGCAGATCCTTTAGCACGCTGGGGTGGTGACGAATTCACCGTACTACTCCCACATATTCATAGTTTAGAAGATGCTATTAAGGTTGCCAAAAGAATTATGAATGCCTTAAAGCCTGCTTTTCATCTCAAAGTTAATGGTACAAATACACTTACTCCGCCGCTCCACATCAGCACAAGTATTGGTATTGCTGTTTATCCTGAAGACGGTGATAATGCCCAAACTTTATTAATTAATGCAGATGCAGCTTTATATAGTGCTAAAGCAAATGGGCGAAATAACTATCAGTTTTACCTTCCTGAGATGAATTCTCAAGCTTCAAGTTTGTTGAATTTAGAAACCTTATTGCATCGGGCTATCGAGCATGAAGAGTTTATTATTTATTACCAGCCGCAAGTGAGTCTTAAAACAGGAAAAGTTACTGGGATGGAAGCTTTAGTGCGATGGCAACAACCTGAGTTAGGGTTAGTACCGCCTAATAAATTTATCCCTTTAGCTGAGGAAAATGGATTAATTGTTGCTATTGGTGAGTGGGTTTTAAGGAATGCTTGCGCTCAAACTAAGGCGTGGCATGAGGCAGGGTATTCAGGATTACGAATAGGTGTTAACCTTTCACCTCGGCAGTTTCAACAACCAAATTTAGTACAAGTTGTAGCAGATATATTAGCAGAAACAGGTTTAGCACCTGAGTTTCTGGAGTTAGAAATAACGGAAACTACTGTCATGCAAAATGTGGAGTTTGCTAAAACTATGCTCTACAGTTTGCAAGATATGGGCGTTCAAATTTCTATGGATGATTTCGGCACTGGTTATTCTTCTTTAGGTTATTTAAAGAAGTTTCCCTTCCATACACTCAAAATCGATCAATCTTTTGTGCGTGAGTTAAAAGATAATTTTCAGGATATCGCTATTATTTCTGCGATTATTGCCTTGGGACGCGGTTTAAATTTAAGGATAATTGCTGAGGGTGTGGAAACTGAGGAGCAACTACAATTATTACACCGCCTAGACTGCGAACAAATTCAAGGTTACTTTTTCAGTCGCCCTTTAACGGTAGAAAACGCTACCACATTTATGCAAGAATACTGGGTGCAAGCATGGGATGGTGTTACTACCCAGTAGAGATAAGTTAGTAACTATCTTCGCCGGAAACTTTGTCGCTGTCAGGTTCAGAGACTTCTTGTTTTAAAGAAGCTTCACAAATTGCTTGGAATTCACAATAAAGCTCTTCACCATGTAAATCCGTTTCTCTGTAGTGCTGAATTGCTTGTTCTAGTTGTTGCGGGGTTTGGGGAACGGGAATATTACAGATTACTTCTGACATAGGTCAATCTCCCTTGACGCTGATTACTTCCACTTTAGAAGCTATAAGGGGAATTGTAAGCAGATTAATCAAAAAAAGTATCTATAGTTATAATTTTTCTGAGTATCTTAGGATTTGTTCATTTAAATTTACAAATTATAACTTTTTAACATAAATGCTGGGAATTGGAAAAAAGCTTTTAACGATCTTTACTGATGCACCAATATTTAGTATGAGGCAGGGTTCCTCAATCAATTCGTTCCCAGGTTCAACCTGGGAACGAGTAGAGAAAAATGTAGAGACGCGAAATTTCGCGTCTCTACCTTAGAAGATTTATTAAGCATTGAGCAATCTATTAAATAATGTGTTAATAGATTGTTTGAATTTTTTCTGGCGATGCCACTGCTGAAAAGCTTTTTCGTACTCTTCGCCTTGGAATTGATATGTATTCCAGGTTTTTAACCCTAGCCCTAGCCCCCACAATAATAAGATGTAGAGTGACCAAGAAAGCGTGCCAGCACTAAGAAAGTTTAGGACAATTAAGAAAGTATTAGCGATCGCATACTTCCCTAGATGCTGCTTTAATTTATGACGGCGATAAGTATTAAAATCTTGCCGATGACGTAATTCTCCCTGTTGAGATTGCCATTCCTGTTCTGCTAGTTGCAGAGATTCTGGGGAAATATCTAATTCTGTAGCAATTTCGACTAACTGTTCATGGGTAAATTCTGCCTCATGCACTTGACGCGCGATCGCTAAGTGTAAAATTTGCTGAATATCTTCTTGATTATAAGAGCGGCTAATTTTGGTTTCTGACATTGGCATAATCTAGCCTTGCAGCATTAACAGTGTTTCTGCCCAAGGATATGCCTAAAATTGTCTATCACTGAGCAGTGTTAATTCTATTATGCCCAGATGCCACCACTTCCTCTGATGTCCTAAAACCGAACCTTAGCGGACGGATACCACTGTAGGAGAAAGATTAAAAGTCTCGTTACATTTCGTTACTGTGGATAAAGAGAGAAAAACATTACTTCTCTAAGCAGAAATCAGAGGTAGTCCGCATGAACGGTACCATTCGCGTCGGCAATCTTTTTGGCATTCCCTTTTATGTCCATCCATCTTGGTTTTTTGTCCTAACGTTGGTAGCTTGGAGCTATGGCAGCGATTTAGGCGCTCAATTTCCAGGATTAGGGTCAGGATTACCCTTGCTACTAGGATTAGTGGTAGGACTGTTATTGTTTGCCTCGGTGTTGGCGCATGAATTGGGACATAGCTTAGTAGCAATTCGCCAAGGAATTGCAGTTAAATCAATAAATTTGTTTCTATTTGGTGGTTTAGCAAATTTAGAGAAAGAGTCTAAAACCCCAGGAGAAGCATTTTGGGTGGCGATCGCAGGTCCACTGGTAAGCTTGGTAATATTTGGCTTATTAACTGCAATTAATGTAACTACAGGCATTTCGGGCGCATTAGCAGCAATTGTCGGACTGGTAGCTTCGACTAATTTAGCCTTGGCGCTGTTTAACTTAATTCCTGGTTTACCTCTAGATGGCGGTAATATCCTTAAGGCACTGGTTTGGAAGATTACTAATAATCCTTATAAAGGTGTAATCTTTGCTGGTCGCGCAGGTCAAGTAGTTGGTTGGATAGCTATTTTTTCTAGTTTGTTGCCTATACTGCTATTTGGTAGCTTTGCTAACATTTGGGGTTTGTTAATCGGTTGGTTTTTACTGCAAAATGCTGGTTTAGCGACTCGGACTGCCAAAGTTCAGGCACAATTAGCAGCAATAAAAGCTGAAGATGCCATTACACCAAATAGTCCAATTATCACTGCTGATATATCTCTGCGAGAATTAGCTAACGAGTATATTATTGGCAAACCTAATCGGGAACGGTTTTTAGTTACTGATAATGATGGACAATTAATCGGTGCGATCGCAGTTGACGATCTTAAAACCATCCCCACTTCCCATTGGAATGAAACTCAGGTACGAGAACTGATGCAACCGTACCAACTGCAAACAACAGTGCAATCTGAGCAATCTCTACTCGAAGTCATCACACTGCTAGAACAACAAAAACTCTCTTCACTACCTGTGATTCGGGGAAACGGCGTTTTAGTCGGACTTGTTGAAAAAGCTGAAATCCTTCATCTGCTTCAAAAAAGAGCGCAAGCAAAAGTTGCTTAAGCAATTTGTAATCTGCTCACTCTTTAGATAACCTAAAACCCTCTACCCATTGACGGGTAGAGGGTATAATTTTTGTTTGATATTTTTGTAGAGAGGCGAGATCTCGCCTCTCTACATTAAATTTTGCAGCATGAGAGTCTATTTAAATGATGGTTATTTGCTCAAAAGAATTAGCTTTTAATCAAACCAACTATTAGAAGCAAAATCACTTGATTCAGCGTTCTTTGTCTCAACAAATTTAGGAAAATGTCTGTCTAATTCCCTGTATGGTCGTCTTTGGGTATTTTCCGGTTTAGGATTTTCCTTCACAGTTGCCAATGCTTTCATTTCTGCTTTCGGCTTTTCCTGAACAGTTGCCAATGCTTTCATTTCTGCTTTCGGCTTTTCCTTGCCAGTTTTAAAAGCATTCATTTCTGCAATTAGAGTCGAGTTAGCTTCGGCAAGTTTCAAAGCTGCTTGCTTAGTTTCTTCAAGCTCTTTTTTGAGCGAGTTAGCTTTATCTAAATCTTGCTTTACCTTATCTACTAAACTTTTATGCTGATCTAAATCTGATTTCAAACTAGAAATTTGCTGCTGTAAATTCGCTTCGTTTTCTTTAGCTTGCGCCAAAGCTGCTTGTAAGTCTGCTACAGTTGCTTTTAAAGTATCTTCCTGATGAGATTGGTCGTCGGGTAATGCTTCTATTTCAGCTTTTGGTTCTACAACTTTTTCTGCTTTCACTTCAATTACAGATTCAGCATTAGCATCTGGTGATTTTTTCACCTCTTGCTGAATCATATCGGAGAGTTTTTTTCTAACCATTATTTCCTCCAATCACGCTGTATTTCATTAGCCACACGGCGGTAGTCTGCTTCAGCTTCTTTACCATTCTTGCCTCGCCATTGAGTAATAGGTACTCCCTCAAGGGCGGCTCGTTCGTGAGCTTTGTAGGCACGTACAAAAGCATTGCAAGCTTGGATACCTAAATCCATCAGTGTATTTTGCGCCTCCAATGCTTCCCCCAGACTGCGGGAATCTACTTTTGTTAAAAGCACTCGATGAGCAATTCCTGTAGGCATTACTGCTTGCTGTACTGTCTCAATAAGTGCAGCTAGATCCATTGGTGCTGGAGGTGTAGGCAAAACCAGATAATCTGCGATCGCAATCACTGCTGCTAAAGTTTCAGAGCGTAGCGCCGGAGGCGTATCTATTACTACTAAATCGTACCCCTCAATCGTTCGTAAACCACCTAAAAGTTTTGGATCTGTTTCTTTGGCTAAATCAAAGTTCAGTCCTTGATCGCTGCGTTCAAACCACCAAGCACAACTACCTTGAGGATCTGCATCTACAGTTAAAACTTTGTATTTTTCTGCATAAATACCCGATAATGCCATGACTGATGTGGTTTTACCAACTCCACCTTTGCCATTAGTCACAACAATTATTTTTGGGGGCGATGACATCTACACTTTTTCCTCAAATGATAAAACAGTTAACAGTTAACAGTTGACAGTTGACAGTTGACAGTTAACTGGTCATTGTTAATTGTTAGGCTTCTGGAGATTTTAAAGCTTGATCGAGTACAGCACGGGCTTGTTCGGCTTTAGATCTAGCTTCGTGGAAGCGGATATTAGCCTGAGCAAAGTTTTTGAGAATTTTAAAGCCTTCCTTGAGACGGGCTATTTCCTCTTCGCTGACTTGCTGATCTGAAAATAAAATATCTACCTGGGCGCGTACTTTGAGAGCTTCAGCGCGAGACTCTTGCACTTTTAACTTGAGTGTGGCGAGGTTACTCAGAATTTGTACGGCTTGAGTAATAGCATCTTCATCGTTAGCAGTATCAGTTTCCAATTCTTTCACCTCAATTAGCTGTTGGGCGCTAAAGCCATCTGCGAGATTAGTAGGTAATTTACCTGCATCCATGAGTTCCATCAATTGATCCATTGCTTTCTCACGGGCTTTGGCTGAATCTTTGCCTGAGACAGTCAAAATGACTTCTGGGCTTTGAGCAAGAGAGTATTGAACCATATTTAGGCAGAAATATCGGATTTTACCTCTAATGTGGCTATCTAAAATCAGCTAGTTAACCAAGTTAAGAGGCTTATTCTAAGTTAGACCAAAGCTGTTACCAGAAGTGAGTTTTGGCGTAAATACTAAGTGAAAACTTAATGATTGGGACAGGGAAACGATTCTTCCGTTTTTACTGTGTTTTCTTTTGCAGGGGAGGCAGGGGTAGCGATCGCATATCATCCCTCTGCCATTAGGTCAAGTTATCAAATACGAAAATTTGCTACAAGGGAGAAGCAACTGCTGCGATCGCAAATAAAAGTTTTTTAATATGTTGATAAAAAAATTGTTGATAGCTACCGCCGGAACAGCTATCAGCCTGACAGCATTTTTGGCAAATATGACAATTAATGCTTATCCCGCTAAAGCTGTTGCACAGAATTTTAATGAAATTTATGTTTTTGGTGACAGCCTCTCGGATATTGGCAATATGTCCCAGGCTACACAAGGATATAGCCCCCCAAGTCCACTCTACTATAAAGGTCGTTATTCTAATGGCTTAGTTTGGGTAGATTATCTAGCATCCAAGTTAAAATTAACCTTAAATAAAAAAAACAATTTTGCCTATGGTGGTGCTACTACAGGTAATTCGACACAAACACCTCTAGGATTACTAACACAAATTAAGCGTTTTAGATCAAATCATTCCTCTGCTAATCCCAAGGCTTTATATATTATTTGGGCTGGTGCTAATGATTACTTTCGTGGCGCTAGTGACTCAACTACACCAATCAATAATTTAACACTAGCTGTAAAATCGTTATCTGCTGCTGGTGCTAAAAATATTGCAGTAGTTAACCTACCAGATTTAGGGAACCTTCCGGGAACCCGTAATAGTCAATACTCGGCATTGCTTACTGATGTAACTAAGAAGCATAACTCTGGATTAGTTAAATCTCTCACTGATTTGCGCCAACAACTAAGATCTGATATCAATATCAAATATATTGATGTCAATTCCCTTTATAAACAAGCCATTAGTAATCCCAAAAAATTTGGCTTTAAGAATGTTACTCAATCCTGCATAAGTCGAAGCCGTATATGTGCTAATCCTAATGAATATTTATTTTGGGACGGCGTTCACCCAACAACATCTGCTCATAAAATATTGGTAGAATCAGCGTTTTATGAATTAAAACCCCAGCCCGAATCTGTTCAGGTGTCTAGTTCTAGTTTATCTGTTCCCCTGGGTTTGGTTGTAGGAGGTGCTGTAAGTTCAGGTTTAACCTTTGTGGATAAAAAATTGATTTAATATTAAGGTGATGCAAATAGGCGATCGCGTTTCTTGCCCCCTCCCCTTTACAAGGGGAGGGCTGGGGAGGGGTGTATTCGATCAATAAAGCAATAAAAAATAAACTAACAATAATTAGCCTACTCTAATCATTTAATTAAATTTATGGAGCGATAATATTACCCCACCCCAACCCTCCCCTTATTAAGGGGAGGGAGTTAGATTCTAGGTTAATTCCCTATCTTGTTTTAATTGCTGAATTTTATCTGCTATTACCTGCACAACACTATCTAAATTTTCGTATACATCATTATTAGTAAAGCGTAAGAATTTAATCCCAAATGACTCAATAAATACTTGTCTTTCTCGATCATATTCTTCAGCGCCATCTAGATAATGGCTGTCGCCATCAATTTCTATAGCTAGTTTTAATTCAACACAATAAAAATCTAAGACAAATTTATCAACACTATATTGCCTGCGGAACTTACAACCATCTATTTGTTTGCCTCTCAGCTTTGACCAAATAAGCTCTTCAGCTTTAGGCATATTTTTACGGAGAATTTGCCGTTTCGCTTTTTCGGAAGTTTTGTTATAAAGTTGGGTCATATCTGAAATTTGATCCAGCAGTTTGAAGATTACCCCACCCCAGCCCTCCCCTTATAAAGGGGAGGGAGTAAGAATTATTATTACTTCTTGTGTACACAAAGAAGCTAGTGTTTTGATTGTTGTCACAATTATAATCAACAATGCTATCTATAATGCAACTAATTGGCTAAAGATACTCCCTTCACTTTATCTACGGAGGGATAAGCTGATATTAATTAGTATTACAGTAGATTTCAGCAAGCGTGAATCTTAAAAATACACCGCCCTAGCTGCTCTTGCTCCCTCCCCTTTATAAGGGGAGGGCTGGGGTGGGGTAATCTTAAACTAAAAATAGGCTAACTTTCGTCAGCCTATTATAATTATTTAATTCTTACTTAAACCTTTAACCAAGTAGATTAAAACCACCTACCGCGATCGCACCCGCAAGTGCAGCCGTAATTAAAGATGTTGTTGCTGTCCCAAAGAACCACCAAGCAGCAGTTGCAGCAGCTTTCCGCGCTTCTTCACCTTGCTTTTTAGCTTGATGTTTAATTTCTTTGATGCGTTTTTTAGCTGTTTCTTGCAGCCTTTCTGCACGTTTTAGCACAGTATCACGCGCATCTTCAATTTGATTGACAATGCGGTTAGCATCCTCCTCAGAAATGTCTTCACGAGAACTTAAAACTGCAACCAAACTATCACGATCAAATTGCGATAGGCGTTCTTTTAAAGCATCAAATCCGGCTTCTGGATCGTCAAACACTTTGCGGAAGTCGTGCTTAATTCCTTCATAATTCAGTTCTGGACGGTTCAAGGAGTTAAGGTAATTGCGGATTTTACCAAAAGTGCCATCCATTACTGATTGCATCGTGTCTTGAACTTTGTGGACTTGTTCTAATAAAGAATCACGTCCAGAAATGATTTGATCGGCGATGCGGTTAGCTTCTTCAGAAGAAATATCTTCCCGTTGCGATAATAATGCAACTAAGGTGTCGCGGTTAAAATGCGAGAGGCGATCGCCTATACTTTGCACCCCTGATTTTGGATCGTTAATCAATAGTTGCAAATCGCGTTTAATACTATCAGGATTTAATTCATCCTTATTAGTATTCCGCAGGTAGCTTTCTAAATTCGCACCGAAATCTTTCACGGTTTCCTTAGTGCGACTTGCTAACCGTCGAGGTGCTTTCACAATACTATTGATTGAATCTTGCACCTGATCGATAATTTGATTAACTTTCTCTTCGCTTAAGTCTTCCCGTTGAGAAAGTAACTTAACTAAAGTTTCCCGATCAACTTGCGAGAGTCTTTGTCTTAGTGCTGATGCACCTTCTTTCGGATCTTGCAGTAGTGTGGTTAAATCCTGTTTAATACCATCAGGATTTAATTCTTCTAAATTAGTATTCCGCAGATATTCGGAAATCTTGCTAATTAATTGTTCGTATTGTTCCTTTGCTGTATCCGCTACTTGTTGCGGTGCATTCAGAATGTTATCCCGTACTGAACCAAATTGATCGATAAATTGATTAATTTGATCTTCACTCAAATCGCCCCGTGCTGTCAGCAGTTGCATTAGTGTATCACGGTCAAAGTGAGATAACCTTTCGCGTAATGCTTGCAATCCTGCTTTGGGATCTTCTATTAAAGTTTGTAAATCTTGCTTGATTGCATCGGGATTTAATTCATCCTTATTAGTATTCCGCAGATAATCTTCTACTTTGCTGAATACCTGATCTACTTGAGATTTAGCTTGATCTTGAAGTTCTTGCGCTTGGGATAAAATGCGATCGCGCGTACTTTCCAAATTCCCGACAATTTGCTCTGCTTCCTCTTGACTGATATCCTGACGTTGTGACAAGATTTGCACCAAGCTATCACGGTCAAATTGTGAGAAGCGACTTTGCAACGCATCCACACCCGCTTGAGGATCTTCCAAAAGTTTTGTAAAATCCCGTTGTATACCTTCTGGGTTTAATTCTTCTTTTCCAGTTGAATGCAGATAATCTTCTACACGACTGCGGAGATCTTGCGATTGTTCTTGAGATTCATTACTCTTAACGGTTTCCAAAACTTCTGTGCGGATCTCTTCAAGCTGATCGGCAATTTCCGCTACCCTTTCTTCTGAAAAATCACCCCGTTTATTTAAAAACTGTACAAAACTTTCGCGATTGATTTGTTCTAATAGCGGACGAACAAATCCTGCTGATGCTTCAGCATCGTAGATTACATCCTTAAATTCTTGCTTGATCGTTTCTCGGTTTAAATGCCAAGATTGAGTATTAAGGATATAGTTTTCTACATCTGTGGCGATCGCATTATTAAAACTAGGTAGCTTATCTCCAACTTGACTACCAAGTTTTTGTACTTGATCAGAAGCTTGTCCTGCAAGCTGTTGTAGTTGTCCTGATACTTGATTAACATCTAAATTTGATAGATTAAGTCGATTCAGCGTTGCACCTACAAGCGCGGTAGTACCAGCTTGCATGACTTTTTCCATCATTCCAGACTGACTACTTTCTCCTTGGTATAGAGTTTCATCTAACTGCTTACCTTCGCTACCAGAAGTCAGCGCATCACGACCTTGATCAATTATTTGCTGTGGTTGCTGCTTAACATTATTCCATGCAGCTTCTAACTGGTCTACAAGCCGATCTACATCTTGTTTAGAGAAATCTGTGCGACTGCTAACTAAATCTGTAAAAGTTTGACGGTTGATGTTACCTGCGATCGCACTACTAGCTAAAGATTGTACCTGCTGATCATTCAGTAACTTATCAAAATTACTCCTAATTTCTGACAGATTTAATTGTGGCGCTTGCAGATTTTGCACATAACTATCTACTGTTTCCCGAATACTATCAGGATCTACAGCAGAACCTAACTCACGGCGGACTGCTGCTACAGAAGCTTCTACAGTATTTACAATTTGTTTATTTACAGCACTACCACCCAAAGCTGTAGCTGCTGTAGACATCACCCCTTGCATACCCGAAGTTGCAGTATTAACTACAGAACCGAATAACGAACCAACTGCACTCGAACTCAACCACACAAGTAGCAAGAAGAAAACCGACCAAATAACTACACCAACAATTGCCCCTAAACCTGGACTACCAATTAAACTTAATTTTACAGCCAGAAAAGCAGCCGTAAATAAAGCAATATTGATCGTAAATAAAGTCCAAACTCCAATGATACCTTCAACTTTGCGAATTGCCTTAGACCAGGCGACAGGTTGATCGTCATCGACATCAGTATCTATGACATCCCCATCCGATGAAATACCAACAGCAACCGATAAATTTGTTAACAAAAATTGAAAAGCGAATGCCATTAATACACCCGCAATTAACGCCACAAAAAATTGTGACGGCAAAAATAAAGTCTGAATGTTTTCAGGAATATTAACTTGCTTCGCTACAGGTGTACTTGCTACACCCAATAGCTGATTGTAAAAATTCAGCATGATCATATTTACCTCAACAAATTTTCACTTCACGCAACCACCCTATTGCGTGTATGAAGCGGATATTATGTTTCTTTCACTTGTGTTTATATCTCTATGTTTATTTTCTAGACGAAATACTAACTCTATCTCTGGTGAGAAGTGATCCCAAGATTATGTTAATTTTTAATACAATATCTACTTCCTCAAATAGATGAATCTGTTTTTTCAAGGTTGGGTTTAGTAAATTGTTACTCTGCAACTAACTCTTGAATACACTCAGGGCTATCATTTATAGGTTTATTAACTCGCGTACTAACTGGATAAGCTGTCATCGCATCTGCCGAATAAGAAACTAACAAAGGTTGTAACAAATCTGGCTTCTGCACAGTTGGATCTAACCACAAATCATAATCTTTTGACGGAAGAATTACAGGCATCCGCCCATGAATAGGTTGCATGATGTGATTAGCTTCAGTTGTTAAAATAGTGCAAGACTCAATTACTTCTCCCTCACCTTCCCAATGTTCCCACAACCCAGCAAAAGCCAAAGGTTGTTCATCTTGCAACTTAAAATAAAACGGCTGCTTTTTCCCATCTTGCTGCTTCCATTCATAGAATCCATCAGCAATTATTAAACAACGCCTTTTTTTAAAAGCTGTCCGAAACGATGGTTTTTCAGTTAAAGTTTCCGCCCTAGCATTAATTAACTTAGCCCCCATTTTGACATCCTTTGCCCAACTGGGAATTAAACCCCAATGCAACATTTGCAACTGTCTTTGTGTATCATCTGTTTTAATTAATATTGTTGCTATCGCTTGAGTAGGTGCAATATTATAGCGAGGTTTCCAAGCCGGAATCTTCTCCAAATCAAAAGCTTTAGCAATTATCTCTGCTGATTGAGAAAGAGTAAATCTGCCACACATAATTAAAAGTAATAAATGAGGACTAATACTATTTTACAGTATTCTTCCTTTGCGCCCTTTGCGTTTCCTTTGCGCCCTTTGCGTTAAAAAAAAGATCTCTTCCTCCCAACAAGTATATCCTAAAAACTTCTCCAAGCCTGCCAAAACATATAAATAGATAAAACCCCCAAAAAACTCTTAAAAACTAGACTCACAACATGATCCGGTAACTTCGGCAAATACCGAGTCCCCAACTGAGCGCCTAATAAACCCCCAGCACCCAAAATAATACCTTCAAGCAGTAACACATTACCCATCAAAGCGTGACCCACACAAGCAGAAATGGCAGTAATTATAATCACACCAAGACTTGTTTGAATTGCTACCTTAATCGGTTCTGCTAGTAGTAACATTTGTAATGGAACCATAATCACACCACCACCAACACCAAAAAAACCTGCAAGTAATCCAGCCGCGCCACCTGTAAAAATTCTGGATACCACAGGATTAAATTCTTGACGATTACCGCTTTCTTCCTGAGCTATTATCCGTTTCCGCAATTCTACTAAATAAACATTTAACAGCAGCAATAAACCAAACGTAGTTAGCAGTAAATAAGATGCTACTCGACTGGCTAAATAAGCACCGATTTGAGCCGTGAAAATTGCTGGAATTCCTAGATAGATAACTTTCTGGGCGTTAATATAACCCATTCGCCAATTTTGTACCGTCCCAGAAGTAGCTGTAATCAAAATCGCCAGACTGCTAGTTGCTACTGCTGTAACAGGTGAATAGCCCAGGGTAACTAATAAAGGAACTAAAACAGTCCCGCCACCAATCCCTAAAATTCCCGCAAGAATTCCCGAAAAAAGCCCACCAGCAGTTAATATCCCAAATTTAGCCGTAATTATTGACTCGATCATCATGGTTGCAAATAAAGGGTGAGAACTACTCCCTTCCAGCCCAAAAAATACCTAGAAAGAAAAACCGCCAAGACGCCAAGGACGCCAAGGAAGAAGAAGAATATGATCGGTAATCTTTTAGGGGGAAGGGAGTAAGAGATGCTAAAATAGCCATGAGTAACTGATAATTGTTAATTGTTAATTGATAATTGATTATTGATGTTTGCAACTTTTGATGGATTTTGGGAAAACATCTCACGTTATCCCCGCTTCTTTATCACGATGCTGCTGGGTGTATTCTTTTTCACCTTCGGATGGTTGAAACCTCTATTAGAGCGCCCAGTAACAGCGATCGCACTGCTTATATTCTTAATCGCAGGGCTGACTTTTGTAGCTTTTACCCTCCGTGCCATGCTCGGTTTAGCTCCAATTTAGTAGGATATGTAGAAGTATCGCCTATACTCCACCTAAAAGGAGGCTGAATTATGGCTACAGATCGTCGCGTATCTCGCGTTGCTGAACAAATTAAGCGCGAAATCGGGCAAATGCTGATCCAAGATATCAAAGACGATCGCGTGGGCGCAGGAATGGTCAGCGTCACAGATGTAGACGTATCAGGCGACCTGCAACACGCTAAAATCTTTGTCAGTATCTATGGAACAGATGAAGCCAAGGCGGAAACGATGGCTGGCTTAAAGGCTGCAACTGGATATGTCCGCCGTGAACTCGGTCATCGAGTGCGCTTGCGTCGGACACCAGAGGTAATCTTTCTAGAAGATCGTTCTATAGAACGAGGTAATCGCGTATTATCGCTGATCAACAAAATTAGTCAAGAAAACCCTGATCAAGATCGCGATCGCAGTGAAGACGATGATGTTGTTTCGGCAGAGGAAGAGTAAACTTTTGATATCAGTAACTAGACCAACACTATTCCCATCTGAAATAGATACGCTTTCTCTAGAAGAACAGGTAGCCCAAATGGTTGTAGTCCGAGCATCTGGCTACCTATTCGACCATCAAATTCAGTATCCAGAATGGGAACCACCAGCAGCAACGCTACAACACTGGGTAGAAAACCTGGGTGTGGGTGGTGTGATTTTGATGGGAGGTAGTGCTGGGGAATTGGCGCTGCGATCGCAACAACTCCAAAGTTGGGCGAAAATTCCCTTAGTAATTGCTGCCGATATCGAAGAAGGTGTTGGTCAAAGGTTTACTGGTGCAACTTGGTTCCCCCCACCAATGGCGCTAAGTGCTATTGCTCGCAAAAATCCCGAAATAGCCCAAAAGTACGCTGCACAGATGGGAGAAATCACGGCTGCGGAAGCATTAGGAATTGGGATTAATTGGGTATTGGCTCCGATAGTGGATGTTAATAATAATCCTGTTAACCCAGTAATTAATGTCCGTGCTTTTGGTGAAAATCCATCGGAAGTTACTCAGTTAGCAACTGCTTTTATTCAAGGCGCTCAAAAATACCCAGTTTTAACAACAGCAAAACATTTTCCAGGTCACGGCGATACGGCTGTTGATTCCCATTTACATTTACCTGTATTACCGCACTCACCAGAAAGATTAGCAGAAATTGAACTACCATCATTTAAAGCTGCGATCGCATCTGGTGTAGATGCAGTAATGAGCGCACATTTGTTAATTCCAGCTTGGGATGCAGACAAACCCGCCACGTTATCCAAGCGAATTTTAACTGAAGAACTGCGCCAAAATTTAGGATTTGAAGGATTAATCGTCACTGATGCCCTAGTTATGGGCGCAATTGCTAATACTTATGGTGCAAATGAAGCCCCTGTGATGGCAGTTGAAGCTGGCGCTGATATTATCTTAATGCCAGTTGATCCACCAGGCGCAATTAAGGCTGTATGTGATGCGGTTGCATCTGGAAGAATTTCTGCTGAAAGAATTCGGGCTTCTGTCGAACGTATTTGGAAAGCCAAGCAGAAGTTATTTTATTCCTCGATCACCCTCAGTGAAGAAGCAGGGGAGCAGAGGAGCAGAGGAGCAGAGGAGCAGAGGAGCAGAGGAGCAGAGGAGTTTTTAACAAATGTTTACCAACTTGCTCAACCAACAGCTTTAAGCACTGCGGACACTATTTTAAGAGAGTCTCAGATTATTAGTGGCGCAGTACCTTTACAACCAGTTGCGAATCAAGCAACTAGCAAACGCAACTTGATTGTAGTTGATGATATTTTGTCTACTGATTATTTAGACAAACAAGCACCTGCGATCGCACTTCCCCTAAAACTTGGCTATCAACTACAACTGCTGGATTCTCACACCCCCCTAGCTGAATACTCAGATACTCCCACCTTGCTACAACTATTTATACGTGGGAATCCCTTCCGAGGTAGTGCTGGGATGACGCGCATTGCAGAAGAAGTGCTGCAAAAACTTTTAGCTACAAATCAACTCCAAGCTTTGTTAATTTATGGTAGCCCCTACGCCTACCAGCAGTTGTTACCCAAACTTTCTGGCGATACTCCCTGCATTTTTTCTTATGGGCAGATGCCAGCCGCTCAAGCAATTGTTTTAAAAGCTTTATTTAATTCATAAAACTTTGTAATTAAAGGATTGTTACTTTAGTAATTTTTTCTTTTCTTAACTTTACATTTACAAGAGCGATTATTTGCCCATAAACTTTGCAAAATAAGCTTTTTGAGTATTGCAAGGGCTGATCGCCGTTGTCATCGTCAATAAGGTAGGTTTTTTCTATATCAACGTTTCCTGACTTTTGGAATTGTTATGTAAGATAGCGATCAGTTTGTAACTTGGTATACTGAAGTAAATTTATTTTCCAGCTACCGATTATTGGTTTAAGATAAATCTTAACGGCTAAGTTAATCAGGGAAAAAATATGAGTACTAACACAATCCAATCTACTAATTCTCTTCGATATTCCATAGAAGTAATTCAAGATGAGGCACGCCAACTGGTAGACAAAGGTGTTATCAGTCGCCAACAACCGATTTATGTCCTCTGCCAGTACATCCCAGCCCGCGAGTGGGTGTGTGTAGAATGTGAACTAGAACGCTGTAACTTCTTGCTGCGCGATCGCATTGGCGATTTGATGGGGCATGAAGAATGGGAAAATGACTAATAGCAAGTCGCCTCAAGTAGAGGTTAACAAAGTTAGATAAATAACTTTTGTCAGAGATAATTAATCCTAATAGAAACCTGTTAGGTAGCTTGTAGATAAAATAACCACCTTCCAAGCTTTTAACTTTTATGTTGGCTCATCAGTCTTTACAGCTATTGGTTAGTTTTTAGCTTGGTCACATTAGCGCCCTATCAAAGTTAATCAAGATTACACATTAATAACTCTTAATAATTGGAGAGTTTGTGGAGTTTAAACTGGGGAATTTTAATTTCTCCAGTTTTTTTACTTTATAGCCAAATTTTTTCTTACCCCTCCCCCCTCCCTCATCTCTCCTCCCGATTTTCAAGACAGGTCTAATAGAGAGGATTAACCCATAAGATTTTTCTCTGCCCGTAGTTACTATCTATTAGCATTAGTTAACTAAATTATATTTACACCTATTGAGAGTTAGATCTACTGAGATAGTTTTGCTTGCCTGCGCTTTCAGCCCAAATATTGTACTCCATCAATGCAAAAATACATATCCCAGGAGATATAGATTACCAATTAGTTGACAATAACTCTCATTTAGCCTTAAAAAGTTAAGTAATTGATTTAGAGGCTTAATGAGAATTTTTCTAAAAAATCCTTCCTAAGAAGTTGTTCTGTTCCTAAAAGTTGGGGCAGATATTATGTAGTTTTACCTAGCCTGAGTGCGTTCAGGCGCTCAATTTGTCGCGCCCATAAATAGTGCAACAAGTTTTTAGATACTTCCAGAGTGCGATCGCGCTCAAATTTTTGCTGCTCAAATTTGCAATTAAGGTCAATAAATGCTGCTAAGGAAACCAAAAACCGAACCCACCAGTATGCGTACTTTTATGACCATCTGGCTAGGTCAGATGGTTTCGACCATTGGTAGTTATATGACCAATTTTGCCCTAAGCCTGTGGGCATGGGAAATTACAAATCAAGCAACTGCTTTAGCTTTAGTAGGTTTCTTTTCGCAACTTCCAAGTTTATTCATTGTCCCTTTTGCAGGAGTAATCATAGATCGCTGGAATCGCAAGTTACTCTTGATGCTATGTGATGCAGTTGCAGGTTTTTCTAGTATCGCTATTTTGCTACTGTATCTCACGGGTAATTTGCAAATCTGGCATTTATATGTAACTGCGGGAATTAACGGGACTTTTGGTCAAATTCAAACTTTGGCATACTCAGCATCAATATCATTACTCGTACCTAAAGAACACTACACCCGTTCTAGTAGCTTGCAATCACTATTGCATTACGGTTCTAATATTATTGCTCCAGCATTAGCAGGTAGCCTTTACTACATCATTGGATTACTAGGTATTTTGGTCATAGATTTGACCACATTTGCGATCGCTATTATCACAATGTTATTGGTGCATTTTCCCCAAAATGCTCATCAAAAGCAACAATCCCAAGATCAACCTGAAGCAAACATCTTTACTGAAGCAATTTTTGGTTTCCGCTACATCTTTAAAAATTCCAGCTTGCTTGCGATCTTAGTATATTCATCCTTATTTTACTTGGCTCACGATCTCGGTGCAGCTATCTACACACCGATGATTTTTGCTCGCAGTGCTAATAATGCAGCAGTTTTAGCCAGTATTTTATCTGCTGCGGGAATAGGGGGTGTTGTTGGTGCATTAATTTTAACTACTTGGGGTGGACCCAAGCGCAAAATCAATGGAATGTTAGCCGGGATGGTTGGTGCAGGGTTTTGTAAAATTATATTTGGTTTAGCTCAAACACCTGTAGTTTGGATTTCAGCACAATTTTGTTCATCTCTAAATTTCCCGTTAATGGGATGTTGCAATGATGCTATTTGGTTAAATAAAGTTAAACCTGAGATTCAAGGGCGTGTTTTTGCTACCCGTAGTTTAGTCACTTTAGTTACATCTGCGATCGCTTATTTAATAGCTGGAGTCTTAGCCGATCGCATTTTTGCACCTGCAATGATGCCAGGAGGCATTTTAACACCTATTTTTGGTTGGTTATTTGGTACTGGTGCTGGTGCAGGTATCGCACTTTTATATGTGATTACTTCCGTATTATTATTACTACTGGGATTAACTGGATACTTATTGCCTGCGCTGCGAGATTAATAGCGATCTATTGCACAACTTAAATCAGTAATTAATTGATATTCATACTGCTTACATTAACCCCTTAAAATTTTCACGGGTAATTTAGAAACACTTACAGGAAGTGAAGCTAGAGGATTTTCATAGGCGTTTATATCAGATTTAAGCCCAGATAAATTTCCAATACTTTCGGGTAATTGGGTTAATTGATTATTAATTATCTCTAAAAATTGTAGCTTTGTCAGATTCCCAATACTTTCGGGTAATCGAGTTAATTGATTATGATTCAGTTCTAAATCCTTCAATTGACTGAGATTGCCAATACTTTCAGGCAAAGATTGTAAAAGATTGTTTTTAATATTTAGATATTTAAGATTTTGCAATTCGCTAAGGCTTTCTGGTAAAGAACTTAAATATCCCTCCTCAAGGATGAGACTCGTTAATCCTTTTAATTTACCAAGAGTATTTGGTAGCTGATGTAATTCTTCATTACAGCTAATTTCTAAACAAGTTAAATTACTAAGATTGCCAATAGTTTCAGGCAATGACCTGATAGCTGTATTACGAATCTTAAGATCTTCTAGAGAAGTAAGCTGTCCGATGGTATCAGGCAATTTTTCTAAACCAGCAAGGCTGCTTCTCCCGCCTTGCAATTCTAATCGTCTGAGATTGCTAAGTTTACCAATACTGCTTGGTATTTCTTTAAGGTGGAAACAGTCACCAATATATAGCTCTTCTAAATTTTTCAGGCTACCGATACTTTCAGGTAGATATTCAAGTATACGACAATCGGAGATATGAAGTATTTTTAGATTAGATAATTTGCCGATACTTGCAGGTATTTCTTTAATAGATTTAGGAAATTCATAAATAGCCAAATGTTCTAAGCTTGATATGTCACCAATAGAGTCAGGGATAATAGATATCTGACCTCCAAAGTTTAAATCTAATCTAGTGGGTTGAACTTCTATAGCGTTTTTAATGAACAGTTCCAACTCTTCTAAAGTTTTTAAATAACCAGATCGCATTATTTTTAGTCTCTACCTATAACTAATTAATATCAATGTATAATAGGTTTTCCCAGTCCCCAGTCCCCAGTCCCCAGTCCCCAAAGTTAGTTATCTACTTTTACTTGAGGGATTTGCCCCTCAGCAGCAACATTATCTTGATTACGTTGTAACGCTGCTAATACTGCACTTTTACTATTTAATGCTTGTTGATAATTTGGCTTCAAACTAATCGCTTTATCAAAAGATGCCAGTGCATCTTGATATTGATTCAAGTTAAATAAAACATTGCCGCGACCATACCATGCTTGAGGGTAATTTGGTTGTAACTTAATTGCTTGATCGTAAGCTGCGATCGCTTCCGCATTCTGTTCTAAATGATCTAACGCTAACCCTTTATTTGCCCAAGCTTCGGCATTATTCGGTTCAAATTCAATGGCTTTTTCAAAGGATAACAAAGCTTGATCGTATTGTTGTACCTGATCTAATACATAACCCCGATTATTCCAAGCATCAGAGTATTCTGGCTGAATTTTAATTGCTACTTCACAAGAGGCGATCGCATCTTGGTATTTTTGCAACTTAGCTAAAGCATAACAGCGCCCAGTCCACACTTCAGGGGAATTGGGTTGCAGTTTAATCGCTTGATCAAAAGATGCGATCGCTTCCTCATACCTCCGCAGATGATCGAGTGCTAAACCTCTGTTTGACCAAGCTACCGTTGAATCAGGCTTAAATTGCAACACGCGATCATAAGTACTAATAGCTTCTTTATAGCGTTTTAACTCCAGTAACAACGATCCTTTATACAACCAAGCTAAAACATATTTAGGTTCAATCTTCAGAGCGCGATCGTATCCTTTAAGAGCCGCTTCATACTGCTGAGAAACATAAAAATCATTGCCAATTTTCAACCATTCTGCTGCGCTTTTCGGCGCAGTTGAATTAGCCACAGATTCAGTAGGAATTATCGGCGCATTTGCCATATAAATATTAATGGGAATTCCCCAATTAACAACCTCAACCCCAGAATTACCACCTTGATTAGAATTTGCCGCCGATAACTGTTGTGGTGGTACAGCGCCTTTTAATTCAGCCAAGCGAGCAACTTCTGAAATATTACGACCATTAACAGCAATTACCTCACCAGCTTGATTAAGCACAGGTGCGCCAACCATTCCCCCAGTTGCCGAAGTTTTGTATGAAACCCCATAACCATCTGGTAAATTCTCAATTGCTGTAACCGCCCCTGAGAAAGACTGCGACTGAAGCTGGTTACTATCTGCTGATTGAGAAAAACCTAAAATTTTGATACTATCTCCCAGTTTTACCTGCTCAAAATTACCTAAGCGAAAAGCTTGATAAGGGCAATTCGCTTCACCAGGCTTAAATGTTACTACTGCTAAATCTTGATTAGGGAAGCGTTGAATATTAGCAGGTTCCCAAATTTTATTGTCAGAAGTTTGCAGTTTCAACTTGCCACTCGCAGGCAAAACATGACGCGATGTCAGAACGCTACAAACTTGATTTGGCGCTGGTACAACAAATCCGGTGGCATTTCCTTTTTCTCCATAGGAAATTTTCACCAAATCACCACCATCAACTAATTTGCCTAGCTTAAAATTTAACAATTCGCTCCCACAACTGTTCAGTGATACAGCCAGCAAGCTAGAAGCAACAAACCCGCGCCAAAACTTCATCTCGCACCGCTATAACTAAAAAGTAGGTGAGCTATGCCAAGCTACATGAAAATAACTATCAATTACAAGTCACTGTCGTAGGATTGACATTTACCTATATCTATGATATAGAGACACTTGACTGTTACAGGACTTACGCACCGAACGCCTGAAACCTAGATCCCCCTGAGCAACCCCTTAAAAAGGGGGGGAAATTCAAAGTCCCCCTTCTTAAGGGGGATTTAGGGGGATCTAGAAGTAAGTCTTATGTTAATTGTTAGACCAATTTCCTATAAAAATACTACACATCCGCATTTGGGCGGGTTTTGAAAAGTTATCTGTCCAACTAAACAGTTATCTGTCAACCCGCCCCTACGTGCATATCTGTTGCACATTGATGGGAAACAATATTAATTGTTAATTGTTAATTGTTAATTGTTAATTGTTTACTGTTCACTTCCCAATACAAAATCGACTAAAGATTTTATCTAATACAGATTCCGTCACTTCTTCACCTGTAATTTCTCCTAAAGCTTGAATTGCACCCCGTAGATCAATCGTCCAAAAGTCGAGAGGCAATTGATTAGTAATTGTTGCTTGTACTTGCTCTAAAGATATCTTAGTCCGCGTTAATGCCGCCGCTTGCCTTTGGTTAATCGCAATATCTAAATTAGCTGCTTGCAGATTACCACTTTGTACAGCATCAATAATGGCATTTTCTAAAGTATTAATACCTTGATTATGAGCAGCAGCAGTATGTACAACTTGCTGAATTTGAGTTGGTAATTCTAATTGACTAATATCTTGTACCAAGTCAATTTTATTAATTACTAAGATTACAGGGCGTTGTTGTACTTGCTCGTAAATCTGTCGATCGCCACTTGTCCAACCAGCTTGTGCATCTATCGTAAGTATGACTAAATCTGCTGCTTGGGCGGTTAAACGCGATCGCTCTACTCCGATTTTTTCTACCACATCCACAGTATCTCGAATCCCAGCAGTATCCAAAACTTGCACAGGGATACCTTTAACTACTAACTGAGATTCCACCACGTCGCGGGTAGTACCAGGAAGATCAGTTACAATTGCGCGATCGCTACGACTCCAAGCATTTAATAAACTTGATTTTCCCACATTCGGACGACCAACGATCGCCACTTTTAAACCACTGCGTAGCAATTCCCCTTGATCTGCTGTTGCTAAAATTAAACTTACTTCTGCCAGAATATGTTCAATTTGGGCTGTAATTGCTTGCTCATCTAAAGGTGGTAAATCTTCCTCAAAATCAATTCTGGCTTCAATTTCTGCCAAAATATCCAAAGCTTCCATCCGTAAGCGCCGAATTGGTTGGGCTAATTTTCCTTGTAAACCTGCAAGCGCAGCTTGGGATGCTGCTGGACTTTGCGCCCCTACCAAATCAGCAATACTTTCTGCTTGAGTTAAATCTAAACGTCCATTAAGAAACGCCCGCAGGGTAAATTCTCCTGGTGTTGCTAATCTTGCACCTTGTTCTAAGCATAATTGCAATACCTGCTGCACAGGCATAATCCCACCGTGACAATGAAACTCTACAACATCCTCGCGGGTATATGAGCGGGGTGCTTGCATAATTAGCAACAACGCTTCATCCACTAATTGCTTTGTCTGTGGATGACGTACATTTCCATAAAGGATGCGGTGGCTTTCCCAAGGTTGATTTCCAGGCGCATGAAAGATAGCACGAGCGATCGCGATCGCCCCTGCACCAGATACCCGCACAATTCCCACACTACCTTGTTGCGGTACAACAGCCGTTGCGATCGCCGCGATCGTTTCACCCTGCACAAACATTTTCTACAATTAACAATTATCAATTATCAAGCTTAGTAGCTCGACCTTAAAAAATATAATACTATTATTTCCCCTCCCTGTTGACGACAGGGCTGTTTCATTTTCCATAAAGCTGACACCTTGAAAGGTGCAGCTACACTAACAAAGCCCGCCTACGCGGGCTAGACTTTCAATTAATATTTGATATTAATGGAAAAAGCCTGCGAAGGCAGGCTTAGTCTGTATAGCCCCAGGCTTTAGCCTGTGGGAATTTGAGAGCAATGTTACAGCCCTCCCTGTTGACGGGGAGGGGGCAGGGGGTGGGGTTTAGACAATTAACAATTAACAGTTAACTAAGGCTAATTGTCAAATGCGCTGCATCAACGCTTCAAAAATTTCGCAGTGAATTTTAAACCCAGCAGGTAGGGAAAATTTGTTTTGGAATTCTAATTTATCTACCAGTTGTTCAATGTATTGATAACTTCTAACCGTTCTGCTGGATTCTGGCTGACCTGAGTTATATTCGTTTTGGTTCACTTGCACTATCATTTTTTTGATATCCGTTAAATAAATAAAAAACTTTTAATCTAGCTCAATTCAAACATAGTTATTTTGAAACATGGGAAAGTTTAACCTTTTCTATGGGATCTTAATTGTTTTTTCACATTAATTAAGATTATTGATTATAAATAAATATATTTATAACTTAAGATATAAATATCGCAAAATAAATGCCATAAAATTTCTTACTTATAGCACAAGCGAAAATCTAGCAAATTTTATATAATTTTTGACTAAAGGTTTAAAGAAAATATTTTTGATAGGCGATCGCACTGTAGCAAAAAGCAGTGGATAGCCAGTAAGGGGGCATACTTATGGCAACTAAGGCGAAAGTGTGCGTTAATATGTAGAGCTAAGTTTCCTGTTGCAAGCTAGCCGCCGATGGAATTTTGGGAATTTCTACTACAGAAAGAGGGCGATCGCTCCTGGATTCGCCCTAAGACGACAAATTTTGAGATCGCAGCAGGTCGCTATCGAGTAGCGGCAAAGTCATCCCGTGCCAATGCTGAGGTGGAAATTGCGGTAACTTATCAAGCAGTTGGTAAGCAACCATCCCAGCGTAAAACTAAGCAGCGATCGCAACGTACCAACCCAGAAGGGTTAATGGTTGTCATACCATTTACTAATCTCACCCCTGGAATTTGGGAACTGTGTTGCTATAATCAAAAATCTCCACTAGGCAAATGGCAGCAAGCCCTAAAACTTGAGGTGATACCTAGTCT
>JBARVL010000164.1:0-1914 GCA_049646245.1 Crinalium sp.
TTTTTACATAAATTTCTATGCAAATTAGCGATCGCTCAATTCCAACTTCTTCTGATTTAGAACAGTTGTTGCCTAGTCGGACTGCTACTGTCAGCCGTAAAACAGGGGAAACTGATGTTTATGTCAGCATTAATTTAGATGGTCAAGGACGTTGTAGCGCGGCTACTGGGGTTCCGTTTTTAGACCATATGTTGCATCAAATATCCTCTCACGGGCTGATTGATTTGGAGGTACGGGCAACTGGTGATATAGAGATTGACGATCACCACACAAATGAAGATGTTGGAATTACGCTAGGACAAGCTTTCGCCAAAGCGTTAGGCGATCGCAAAGGTATTGTTCGTTTTGGTCATTTTGTTGCGCCTCTAGATGAAGCGTTGGTTCAAGTCGCGTTAGATTTTTCTGGTCGTCCTCATCTTAGTTATGGTTTAGAAATTCCTACACAACGAGTTGGCACTTATGATACTCAGTTAGTGCGGGAGTTTTTTGTGGCGGTAGTAAATCATAGTCAGATGACGCTGCATATTCGGCAGTTGGATGGAATTAATTCCCATCATATTATTGAAGCGACATTTAAAGCCTTCGCGCGATCGCTCAGAATGGCATTAGAAATCGATCCTCGCCGTGCGGGCGAAATTCCCAGTTCTAAAGGAGTTTTATAAACGAATGTAGGTTGGGTAGAACGAAGTGAAACCCAACAATTAGCAAAGATTAGCCTTAGTTCCCAGGTTTAATATCAAATCTGGGGGCATTGGAATTAAATATTTTTTAACGCAAAGATCGCAAAGGTAAGCGCAAAGGAGAGCGCAAAGTTTTTATTAGTAAAATTTTGAATCATAATGATGCAACCGGAAACGATCTAATCTGGGAACGTATTAAGAATTTGATATTTAATGTCTTAACAATTGATAAAGCTTTTTGTCAAGAAATTTTAGAAGATCTTACTTTAGCCAACAATCAACACCACTCTTTTGTTTTTGAATCTCATGGAGACTGCGATCGCGTTGAGATGGATCAAAAGCTATTGCGGCAGATGTTGACAAATTTGCTAAGTAATGCTGTTAAATATTCTATGCAAGGTGGAACAATTCACTTACAGTTAATGTGTCAGCAGGAACAAGTTATTTTCCATATTAAAGATGAAGGAATCGGCATTCCTGATGCAGATCGAGAACGTTTATTTGAGGTATTTCACCGCGCTAGTAATGTTGGGACTATCCCTGGTACAGGCTTGGGAATGGCAATTATTAAGAAAGCAGTAGATTTACATCAAGGAAGTATTACCTTTAGCAGTAGTGTAGGCAAGGGAACTACTTTTACTGTTTGTCTCCCAACCAGAACAAAATATAGCAACTGCCAAGGCGCTTAAGGCATTAAGCCCGCGCAGGCGGGCTTTGTTTGTATAGCCCCACCCTTGAGGGTGTGGGAGAAAAAGTGGCTGCTATAGTACCAAAATGCTGATTATTTAAAGCTTTTTCCCAGTCACCAAACCTATAAAAAACCAGCCGCTTCTAGAGGCTGGCGTTAATTGCTGTGTTGGGAGGAGTAAAACCTGATGCCAAGACGATAGAGATATGCCGAATAAATAAAAATAAATATAGGCAACGTCGAGGTGTAGGCACTTCCTGTAAACAAATGTAACAAATTTACCTCAAAGCTGCAACGTTTCTTTACATCTTAAATTTAAGAGAGCGATCGCGTTATAATACTCTCCCTACGGAAAGATCTAAGCTAATAGCAGCACAAACACTATTAGTCAACCTAAGATTGAGAAAACAACCCAAACAAGGGAGATAATTCAGATGTCAGTTGAGTTGACGGCTGAGACAAACCCCCCAATTTCAGATGACTTGGAATGGGAACCCCCCATGCCACCGACTGACTTAATATTTGATGATGGTGAACCCTTGGAAA
>JBARVL010000165.1:0-49725 GCA_049646245.1 Crinalium sp.
TTACTTCAAGAACTATCGCGCAAGGAGCCGAAACTGAATCCTTACCCGAAGAAATCACGCTCTTAAAAGTAGAAGAAAGTAAGACTGTACATAATTCTGACTATGAATCAGGTTCTAGGATTAAGAATAAATCACTTGATTCGGAGTCCAACAATGACTTTCAACAACAACGGCAACCACAACGGCAACGGCAAGTCAAAAATCCCAGCCAACAATCATCAGGAACCCGACCTTCAACCCAACCTGTCAATCCCACAAGATCCTTCACAATCGCAAGCCTTATTCCTCGTGTTGGAGCGCATGATCAACCAACTCAATCAGATTCAAGCAGATCAAGCACGGATGAGTCAGAGAATAGAGGAGTTAGCAACAGCTACACCTTATCAGAAAGAATTGAAGACAATATCGGAACGCCTGGATCAGATGGAGGAAACGAACAGTCAACTCAACCAAACTCAACACGACATAATCAAAGCTCTAGATCGTCAAGCGATAAACCAAGGGCAGTTGACTACAACCATGACCCAGAGCTTAAGCAACTTAAAGCCCGACAAGCAGCTACATCCAGAAAAATTAGAGAACTTGCAGCAGAATCTAAGCGACTTGAGGCAGAAAGAGATCATCCCCCTGAAACAGAGCCTCAACAGCATAGCTCAAGGACTCAACAACCTACAAACAAAAATCAGCGACAGTATACGCCAAGCTATAAATCCCCAGAACCAGACCTCGAACTTTAATTTGACTCAGCGTGAGCTACTTGGTCTAGTTCTTTCCTACAGTTTTTTTAGCTTGGTCTTGAATGTAGCCAGCTTTAAAATTGTTCAACATAGTGATTATTACCAAACCATGACCTACCTGCAAAGTATTTATGAAAGGTTGGATTGGACAAATACTAAACTGCAACGGATTGAGAAGAAACTGGGGACTGCACCCAAAAAGTAGTATTAACTAATAGCTTTTTTGGTACTTTAATCTAGATACAGGCTGTTTTACTGCACACACTCAACTGTACCTTGTACCGAAATTAATAATTGTTTTAACTGCACTGCTGTACCTTGTACTGCACTTGTCCTATTAGCAATTGCTGCTAAAAGCTTGATAAATCGTTAAGACTATTTGTATTCCCGTGCATTCTTTTCGGCAAAGTTTTACAGAAATATCTTAAATTTGACGAGGCTAAAAGCCTGTCAGCAAGGGCTATACAGGCTTTTTGATATGATCATAAACATTGCATGAGGGTTAACTCAGGACACTAGGCACAAGATCGGCGATAGCTTGCGCTGACTTTAGGGTTCGCCATTACGAACTCGCGTCGATAGTAGAGAGTGCGCTACAAACTTTGAATCACCCCACACACCTGCGCGTCGCTGCTTTCGCGCTCCCGTTGGTGCTTAACTATTGGGATGAAATAGGGAAACATCGTCCTAATTTCCTACTCTTGGCACTTTATGCCAATTTTTGATGAATAGTAGATGCAGAAGTGTTACTCAACATTGTTTTAATGACCATCATCGGCTCTTATTTAGTCCCTATTAAAGTTTTAGAAGCAGGTATGCAAACTGCTGTACTAGCTCCTGCTACCAAAGATGATATGCCAACAGACTGGAGTTGTGACTGGGATTCGCTGTGGATTAATACTGATTTTGAGTGTCAAAATATAGTAAAACTGGACTACGAAAACCAAGTATGGGGATTAGTTAGATACGGTCTTTACCCTTACCCTGGCTCACCTCCAGAGGCTCCTAAATTGCTAGAGATTGAGAATATAGAAGCCAACCCATTTAATAGAGGTCAACTAAGTAGTCGGTTGGTTGAACCAGTAGGCAAGTGGCTGATCTGGTATTCCACAAAGGTAAGCCTACAATATTGTTCGGGAGAGTTGAACGATACAGCAATCTATCTAGTGTCTTTAGAGCCAGTTATTGAGTACTATAGAGACACAATCAAGATGCAAGACATAGGAGCTATAACAATTGCTCCTGGGGAGGACGGATATGCCTTTGAATTCTCAAGAGCAGGAGCAACAAGCTTTTGCCAAAGACTTGAAACAGAATGGGGAGTCCCCACGCTTATTTAAACCTGAACAAATAAAAGCAGGATGTACGCAGATAATGACCCACGCAGAACGCCAAAAATTTTTAGCAAATTCAGAACTAGGCAAAAGGCTTGGTTTTCCACAAAGTGAGAAAAAATAGAGTGAATGAATCTACATCATTGTTTGCCTGTGCCATAATCATTCACTTAAACTAAATCTGCCAAAATACTCGTAACATTACCTTGAGCATTTTGCCTGTTGTCGTCATAAATCATCAGCGTATCTAACTTTTTATGACGGCTCAATTTCTGCACAGTACGCACATCTCCACCCGTCGCCTCAAGTGCTGCTGTGACTGAACTATGGCGGATTCTGTGGGGTGATAACTGCTTGCTAATACCTGCTTTTTTAGCAGTACTCGAAACCACATCATAAACAGCAGTTCCCGTCAGTCTATGCCCTCTGTGAGCGTAATCTAAAGCAATAAACAAAGGTGCATTAATGTTAGTTTCCCTACGTGCTAACAACCATTCATGCAGTGCCTTTACTGTTTGATTTGACAGAGTAACAACTACCTTCTGCGTACCTCGACCCTTACCTAAAATCCACAAAGTTTTACTTTCTAAATCTAAATCTTTAATGTCACAACTAAACACTTCAGCACGACGTAGAGCATTATCCCAAAGTAATCTTAAAATGGCGTAATCACGAATACCTTTAATAGTTGAGCGATCGCACGTCGCCAACATCGCCTTAAAAGCATCTGGTTCAATGCCCGTTGTATCCCTGTAAGACTGTATAGCTTCCCCTTTCACATCTGCCAGCGTCCAGTCGCACTTCCCTACAGTTCTAGCGTAGTTGACTAGACTCCTAAGTGCTGCTAATCTACGGTTGACAGTGTTCTCGGCTAATCCCTTCTCCATCAAATGCTGTTTGTACCGCAACACCAGGGCAACAGCATCAAACCTATCCATAGCAAGGAATTGAGCAACTAACTCCGGTGTTGGCTCACGTCCGGCAACAGCTTCAAAGAAATATTTCAAGTCCCTAGCATAAGCGCGACGAGTCCCTGGACTGCGTTTATCTGCCAGCAGTTCACCAATTAGATCGCGGTTAAAACCCAGAGCGAAAGTTGAGTTAGACGGAGTAATATTGCTCATAAAAGAGCTTGCGAGAATTGCTGTTTTCGCAAGCTTAACGCTTTTTGTGTACTCATATACCATTGTCCTTAACCTTTTTAATATTTGGGTGATAGTTTCAGGGAGTATCCCGATTAATTTGGCTAAAAAGGCTGTTTGCTTGCCTGTTGTTATTGATTGGTCGTAAATTGGATTTGAGTGCGGTTATAGCTCAATCTGAAGGCAGTTTTTCTGAGGGGTCATTAGAAAAGTGCGATAGCACTTAGCTGTTTTTACCTAGTCTTATACCAGTCTGTCACTTTAACAATACTTAGTGATTCACGGTTTTCTATCAGTCTGTTACCAGTGTCATACCTTGCTAACAAACTTGTTAGAAGTGTTATACCAGTCTGTTATAAATATTATACCATTACCAATAGGCACAATACGTGCGTAGTCGGCTTAGTCTGTTACCAAGTATTGCAAGTAGTAATGCACTACTAGCGTAGTGCAATCGTAAAAAGTACCGTGATTGTTGAAGTTCTTTCTATCCTTGTAACACCGCTATCTCTAACTGCCTTGCTATACTGCACTTGCTGATTACCGTGTTGTACTGCTATCTCTAACTGCCTTGTGACACTTCAAGTGATAACTACCTTGTCGCACTTCTAACAGTTAGAAGTGCATCTTGATTCCTTATCATACTTTGATCAATTAGATGCACTTGAAGTGCAATCACACTCAACTGTTTCTACGCAAGTATTTCACCAGTCTGTTATCAGTATTTTACTCTTACTTATAGGTAGGTTATTACAGTATAATGCTAAGTAAGCGACTCAGTAACAGACTATGGCAACAGATAAAAAACATATTGCAGTGTACTTAGATAAGGAAAATGAAAAATCCTTAATGGAGTACATCAAACAGCATGGTGGTATTAAGTACAGTGCTGCGGTTAATCAAATTCTTTCTACTTTCTTTGGTAATTCACTTAGTAACTTACCAGTAACAGACGAGCTAGAAGCAACTATCACAAGGATTGTAGAGGAACAGTTAAGTAAATTACCTAGTATCACACCTAGTAACTTACCAAGTTATGAAGTGCTAGAACGACTAAGTAGTTTAGAGAAAAAGTTAGAAGATTTAAGTAGCATACCAGAAGTAATACCAGGTAATTTACTAAATCAGTCAGTAGTAGAGCCTGATCTGTTACCAAGTAACATACCAGAAACAATACCAGGCAGTGTACTAGGGCAGGAAGTAGTAGAGCCTGAGCAAATACTTAGTAACATACCAGGTATCAGACCTAGTGAAGTGGGAACTGTCAGCTTGGGAGATGCGATCGCATCTCCTGACAGTGACGATAAACCTTATAAAGTTGCAGTAGAAGTAGACGCTAACGCGCCTGTAGCAGACCCAAAATTTAATTCCCTAGAACTAAAGTCTGCACTTGAACCAGACTCAGAAACAGACCCTAGCTTCTCGGAAGCTGCACAACCATCATTACCCGTAAGTGAGCCAGCCCCAAACACTGAAACTGAATTGCTTTCTGGGGTTCAAGTTTGCAAGCTGCTTAAATTGAAAGATTACCAACTGTCAAAAATGAGCAGTGACGAAATCAAAGCTAAAGGGTTTAAACGAGTAAAGGTAGGGAGGAGAAGCAAATATCGAAAGTTGTTATAAAAAAGCCTGCCTTGATTATTATCTTAACAGGGATGAATTTATTGCACAAATAAAAGCGTGGTTAGGTGACTGCGAAGGCTTGCTAAACGGCGTAAATAGAAGGTTTCCCCTGGTTGCACCAACCTTCTATTTACGCAGACACACAGAAATTCAAGCTTGTGGAGAAACTGTAAGACTCATTGGTACAAGTACCAAAAAGCAGGTTTCGCATTCTGCAAGAATCTCCCGACGCGCGCGTAAGCTTGACGGGGGAGTGTCAATAAATCCTCTTCTAATAATACTTCTCTGAGTGCTGCTATATAAATCCTAGACAAGTCTAGACATTTACTTCTTACTTCAATGGGAGCATGGGAGCGGCTATCCCTCGGTAAGCTTTCACGCTTTAGCCAAACGTGATAAATTAATGGCTGCGTTTAAATCCCTGTCTATAGAATGACCACAACTTCCGCAGTTGTAAGTTCTTTCTTTTAGTGGCATATCTTGGGTATGCCCACAATTGGAACAGGTTTTACTTGATGGGAACCATTGGTCTGCAATGATTATTTCGCAGCCAAACTTTTTAGCTTTATATTTTAACTGTCGGCTCAACTCATGGAAACCACAATCAGCAATCACTTGCGCTAATTTATGGTTAGATAGCATCCCAGAAACGTTCAAATCTTCTACTACTATTGTTGCGTGGTTCTTGCATAAAAAAGTAGTGATTTGGTGAAGAGTGTCCTTTCTGAGATTCGCTACCCTAGCATGATGTTTGGCAAATCGGATTTTAGCTTTATGTCTGTTGTTAGAACCTGGTTTTTTTCTCTTTAACTTTCTAGATAATCTTCTGAGTTTTTCTAGATTAGTCTTATAGTGCTTGGGGTTAGGAAACACAACACCAGTGCTGAGTGTCGCTAATTCTTTTACGCCTACATCAACTCCTACAACATCATGCTGCTTGATAGTTGGTTCATGTTTTTGCTCATAAGCGAAAGCAATAAACCAACAAGAGGCAGTCCTGGATATTGTTATCTTGGTGCAGTTTGTATGGGGTAAACCTTCATAAGTTCTTACCCATCCAATCGTAGGTAGTTTAATTGATTTACCACCTACTGGGATTGGTTTTCCACCAGCATCAATAGTAAAAGAATCGTGATGTCCTTTCTTTTTAAAGTTAGGATAACCACCAATACCTGTGAAGAATTTAGAAAAAGCATTACCTAAATTATCAAAGGCGTATTGAGTTATTTTCTGACAAATACCTTTTTCTTTAATCCATTCAAACTCAGGTTTTACATGGTTGTTAAAGAACTTCTTGAGGATGTATTTGTTAGGCTTTAATCCATCTTTAAACAAGCTATTCCAAGTAGCAAGACCCCAGTTATAAGTAAATCTAGCTATAAAGAGCGTGTTTACTCATTATTATTTCTTGGTTTTTACTTAGTTTTAACTTTGTCTTGATGGATAAAAGCATTGTTCGACCTTCAACACTGTGTTTCTTTATCTGACAATCCTAACTCGCTGTGTCTAGGGTTGTCAAGAGTTTTCTGGAGTTGATTTTTTAAGTCAGTAGAGTAAGAGCGTAACCAGTATAACCTACAAGAGAAGCAATGTATGATAGCCATCAAATCCTCAACTAATTCTTGTTGCGGTGATAAAGATTCTTGATTGGCTACAATAATTTCACAACCGTAAGATGTGGCTAATTCTTCTACAAAATCAAATGCAAATCTGCAAAGCCTGTCTTTATGTGCTACGACTAAGATTTTGATTTCACCTTTAATAATAGAAAATACAAGGCTCAAAAACTTTTTGCGTTTAAAATTTAGCCCGCCGCCAATTTCTTTTATAGTTTCATCAATAACCAGCCCTCTGGAATTACAAAAACTTTCCATAGCTTTGATTTGATTTAATAATTCAGGCTTTTGATTATTTGAAGACACACGACAATATACAACTACTTTCTTTTTTGCATCTATTGGTTGTAGACCTTGAGCTATTCGTAAGTCATCATCAGTGTAATAACGGTAATTAGAGGGTGTTCTTTTTGCTGGAAGCTTTCCCGAAGTATCCCATCGTTGCAATGTCTTAACTGTTACCCCTAGTTTTTTTGCCAACTCGTGCGGCTTGTACACTTTTGTCGCTGTCTATACTTCAACCTTATTGTACATTTTTGTCTATGCTTTCTCTATCTAAGGACTAACTCACTCAAAACTATGAATTAGGGATTTACAACTCTACTCTCATTGCCTTGATTGATTGGTTGTCCAGTGATCTCATATTCGATTAATTCACCACTCAATCCATCCCTGACGCTTCTAATTGTAGCTACTGTGTATTCAGCATTATCAGTTTTCAACCCCTTTGGAAAAGAGATTTCTAGAATAGCAACCATTCGGTCATCTGCTATGTCTGTTGCCCCCGTTGTTCCAGGTAAGTACTTGTCAATATAATCCTTGTACGTCACCAATTCAAAGGATTTAAATTCTGCACCGAGGTCTTTTCGTAACTGGCTTTGAAAATGTTCCCTATTGAGAAACTTGGACACAGGAATGTTTCTATTGCCTGGTAACCTTATTGCCGGACGATTTTCTTTTCCAGGATTCTCTTGAGGTCTATGAACTGGTCTAGCGGCTTGTTCAGGACTATTAGCATTTCCAAGATCAGCAGAAGCTGCCAGATGAAGCCCGATGCCGACGGTTAATAGTGATGTCACTAAACTGATCGACAATTTCTTCGTATTTCTCATGAGTTTCCTTTCAAGTAAGTTGACACAACACTTCAGCTTTTGATCGAACGATGGTCACGTTAATTATACCCACTCACCTCAAGGGCAGTCAGTCGGCTTTGGTCTAGAGGTAAAGGTGATCCTTTGATTTGTTGCATTGTAAGTTGAATCCCATCCAGAAATTAGGTTGTTATCTCCATCAATCACATTAGTTCCCCATTGCTGCCAACCGTTTGTTGGCGTGTAGTAGTACAGACTGTCAGCATAGGTTCCACTGACATAGTTTGAGCATCCATTATTGGTCTCTGTACCTATTTGCATGTAAGGAAAAGTACTCTTTGGAGAATCAAAGCTGCCAATGTATGAACCATCCAGGTAAAAGTCCCAATTAAAAGAGCTTCCACTGGCTTGACCAACGTTGATTTGAAATGATTTGGAACCTGTTGAGCCACTCGTGCCAGTGAATCTCCTAAGATAGGTAGTCACTCCGTTTACCACCTTTTGACGTGCGTAATACTCACCGGCCCAGTAGGAAGTACTAGATGATATTCCGTCGGCTGATGTGTAGCCTTTCACGGTTCCCATTTCTACCCAGTTTCCGGAAGCATCTAGTAACCACATCTCTTTGGTAATAAAGATGTTTCTATTAGGGTCAATAGAAGGCACACTCAGATCAGTTTGACCATTTACAGAATAAAAAAAACCTCCAGCATTTGTCGAATTAAGCTGCTGCTTAGCGTAGGCTCGTTGAGCTTGTGCATTATTGGGTAACGCTACAGTACTTAATACAACCGAAACTACTCCAAACAGAACATTGATGCAAAAGTTTCTACTTGTCATGTCAGCCAATCATTTTAAGGTGTGGATCTGGACTTGCAATACCATACGAGATTTCAGTACCAATGGCAATTACCCCTCTTCTGTCACTCTCAAAAAAATTTTGCCATTTCTAAATTCTGTAAGTGTTGTATGGAAAGCGCTCACGACACGAAGTTATTTCTTAATAACAATTCTATAAGATGACCAAAGGACAAAATTTTGACTACAAATACCTCAACCAATTGAGATTGCGTTTCTTTAAAGCTTTTTATTAATCGGAAAACTCGGAGAGTAACAATTGAAACATCAACTACCCTTACTACAAAGATTTAATTCTAAGTGCAAAAAATAGGATAACTATCACTCTTATTTTACCTTTTAAAATTTCTAGGAAATTGTTAAAAGTGAACTCAACTGTTCAAGATTAAAGTAAAAAGTAATAAATTTACAGCCTTATTTACCCTGCGGTAGCAGTTTTATTCTGTTGATAACATTAAATAATAATCTCGCGCTAATAAGCCGCTAGACTTTCTTTCACAAAGCACTACTATCGTAGTGCTAATAAAAAGTACTGGAAAAGTGTAAAGTACTTTTTTAACTATTTTATTACTAAATGATTTATTTATAAAAATAGAAGTATGGAAAAAAAGACATTATGTAAATTTGAACCCCAGTGTTGTTATCTAATCCAAGATTTTTTAGATCATAAAGTCTCTATTAGCAATTTTTGTTCAAGCTTAACTACTTTGTGAATGAACTATAGAGATACTCAGGAAAGTCTTAAAGAAAATTGGGATCAGCCATATGATAAAATATTGGTCGAAGCACGCCTGCGTGGTGAAATAACTGCTGAAGAATTTGGTAAGCTCTATAGTGAACTTTTGGGTCTTGACGAGATCAGGGATTTTTCTACGATGATTGATGGAGTACATAGCGCTTGTAGCGATTTAGCCCATTACCTAAATACGAGTGGGAATTTGATGAGCAACAATTTAGGTCAAAAGTTAAATCACTTTTTACAAATTATCAAAATATTTGTCACTAAATAAATAGGCTATTTGAGGTAGAAAACCATCATCGCAACTGCTATAGTTGAATAGTTTCAATTCTTAGCAATTAAAAACAGTCAAAGGAACTATAATCATGTTTTCCAAATCTCTCAAACGCTTTGCCTTGCTAGTGGCTGTATCCGTGTCGGGAGCGATCGCACTAACTACTCTCAAAAATCAAGTAGTTGAAGCTCAGACGCAAGATATTAATCTGAGTCCGGTGCCAACTCCACCAATGCCAACATCTTTTCCTTTTCCTAACAACGGAACTTTCAAAATATCCCCCAATCGGGTTTATATACCAGCACCCGCAGAAGCAAATCAGCTTATTCGCAATAACAACACTGGGCCAGAGGGAAAAGGAAAACCAATCAAAATTGCTGGTATTGATGTCCAACTTCCTCCAGATGCCTATGTGGAATACGTGATTGTTGATGGTACCTGCATTGCAGGTGCCATTCCAGGTGTAAATTGTCCTGAATTTCCTTTCTATAGACTTAGACGGGGTAACTCAACAATCGGAGTATCTGTGAATAGCGGCACAATGTTTCAGGAAAATCTCGCTCCAGGTGAGGAAGAAGGATTTAACTTTCTCAAAGATACCTTTCGGAAAGCCAATATACCACTTAGAACACTTGTTAAACCAACTACATTGCCTAGCGCCATACAATAAAGCTTTAGCAATTGGTAGTTGGGAAATGGGAAAAATGCAAATACACTTGATTTGATTGATTACAGTTTTTTCTGCATCTGATACTGATTTTTAGAGGAAGACCAAATTTTTTCAACCATTGAATGTGAGTGTAAATAAAGGAATAAACAACCATTTTTTTGAGTTCTGGCAATTAATTCTAAGATGCTAAAAAGGATAATATGAAACATTTTGTTGCGGCTTTAATAGGTTTAGGTTTTGCTATTTTACAAGTTGAGGAAGTTCTGGCTCAGGCTAGTTACGTATATAAAGCACAAAATCCAAACAAACAGGTAAGTAGTGATCCTCCAGAAAACTGGAATTATATCTATTGGGGATTGACATCAGGTTCAATGACTTGGTGGGCAGATCCACGTCAGTCCAACTTTCCTACTCAAGTTCGTGCTGCTGTAAGTAACTGGACTACACAACTCCCACAACTAAAGTGGGCTGAACAGACGAGCGAAGCTACAGCAGATGTAGAGTTTAGACTCGAGCGTTCCGTCTGTGGCTATCAAGTAGCAGGCTGTGTTTCTGTTAATGGTGCCGAGGTTAATAGCCCTAGTCGTAATGCTAACTACTGGCAAAATACCACGGTCTTCATTGACCCCGACTACATAAGAACTAATACTCAAAGGGTAGGAGCGATAGCTCATGAGATTGGACACTTATACGGTCTAGATGAGCGGTATGGCACTGGCGGTGCTTGCAACAATAGTGAGACGACTATTATGGATGGAGCAAAGTCTGCTGGCGATGGTTCGCTCGATCTCTGCGATAATTTACAAGGGCCGTCGTCCCTAGATGTATCCAGGGTCACTGATTTTTGGAGTAAGGGTCAGATGGTAAATTTCACGACCTCTGCTAACGGGAGCATTGGTACTGTTACATGGCAGGACGAAGCTTGGGCAGAAACTTCTCAATCAGTATATTGGTTTTATTGGAATGGGACTAATTGGATCAACTATATTGCTAAGGACTACATAAATAACATAGGAAGTCACCGATCTATTCCAAATACTGCTGTAAGAACTCTCTCAGATCAGGTTGACAGGACGAAATACTCTGGCGTTCCAGCAGGTCAGCATATGATGTGCGTCGCTCCCTATTTCGCTGGCTGGAATATTCAACCAGGTGCGAAATGTGCTCCAGAAATAACTTTGAGGTAACTCACCACAGTATTTCAATATCCCAACGGTAAACACTATCCCAGCAGTGAAGTACGGCGTTTGAGTAGCAAGTGATACTGTTGGCGAACTCGGTAAAAGATATCAACTACGTAAATTGAGCGAGTTTGGCAATAAACTGATTGAGAGCTTTTTTGGCAGCTTTATACCCCGATGCCTGCTGCCCTAACTTGAGATTCAACAAAATTTGCTCACGTAAAACTTCTAGATCTGCTACGAGGAGGCGCGAACTTGGTTGTTCTTCCCGTGTAATACTTGGAAGATTTAGGCTGTCTTGCCGATGATTACATGGTAAATTAAGCTGAAACTCCGGTGTAATACTTGGTAAAAGATTCTCCCTAACTAATTGCTCTAAATAGTCAGCCCTAGTCATACCTAAGCATTCAGCGGCAATACCTAATGCTTGCCAAGTGGAATCAGTTAATCGTACAGAGCGCACTGCACGATAGTCATCGCTTTTGAGCGCAAACTTTCCCTGAATGTCTCGCTTCATAAAAAAGCTACCATGTATTACACCGATATCTTAGCATTTTCCCCTTTACCCCTCTCCATGTATTACATAGTTGAAGATAATTCAGAAATAGCTATTAGTGCGGTTGGAGCATGAGGGTTTTTAAGTTGAAGCTAAGGCAGCAAATTGGGATGTTCGAGTTTTAGCATGGGGAAACCCCCGTAACCAAGCCACCAGGCGAGTTACATTAATGGCTACAGCCGTCATAATATGCTGTAATTGGACTTTTTCAAGACCAATGTAACGCGCTTGCCTCAAACCAAAAGCTCTAATTCCTTGCGATAAAGTTCCTTCGACTCCAGCACGGACGTTATAACGTTTCAGCCAAGAGGGTGTTTCTTGTTGTTGCCGCATGGTTTGAAGGACAAGGTGTTCAGCTTTAGTACGTAATGTAATTGAGCGAGGCTCACTTTTTTGACGAGTACAAAGTTCTCTAGCTGGACACTGACGGCAAGTCGTGCGCGAAAATTTCACATGAATTACTGAATTGCCCCACTTATCGAGTGCCGGAACCCAATTGATACTTTTTTTTCCTTGTGGACAGGTAACTTTTTTTGTGTTCCAGTTAATTTTGAATTGACTAAGATCATAGCTACCAGGAGTTTTCCCCTGCCAACTAGAATCAGGTCGAACTGGGCCAATCAACTCTACTTTGTGCCGTTGGCGGCTGTTGATTAATAATTCACTATCAATATAACCAGTGTAGGGCGCAGGTTATATTGATTAATCAAATTAAAACGACGCAACTTAATTTGATTAATAGCTAACCAGTTGTATACGCAGTCTATGTACTACAAGTCTATGTACTACAAAAACGAGCCAGAAAATTTTTATAAAAATCGCATACTACAAGCCATTATCTTCGGTCTAACCGAAGATAACTACCTTGCGTACAATGCACCGCCTGGACGCTGTTCGTCAATCAATACACCAATTACTGCTGATCGAATCTGATTAGCTAATGAATTACTCTGTCCAGACGTAACAACATCAGCCTTGTTATTGCTCACATTCACACTGATATTCACTTCGTTGTGATTATTGGTTCCCGATATATTGTTTCTAATTTTGCCGCCTAACTCTACAGGAATAGAGCGACCATTAGGAAGGGGGACAATCGCTTCATTGAATGAACCTTCGCCAGCTAGAGCTAATGTTGGACTACTAGCAATACCTGCACCAAAGCCACCACCGGGGAGGATTCCGCCAGTAGCGAAAGGCAGTACCGTATTTAAGATTCCTGAGAACCCGTCAGCAATACCCGCATATTGACCCAATCCCGCACTATCTAAAGCAATATTACTTAACAAGCTAAACGTTTCGTTGCTTGTACTAGCAAAGCTATCTTGAGTAGGGATGCCCATACCAAAACCGCCTAAATTGGGAGTAGGAGAATTGGCTCGCTTGAACAAACCTCCAAACAGGGCATTAAAAGCTTGACTAGCTAGAGCTTGACTTACCATCTGAGTCAGGTTGCCAATAATACTTCTAGCCATATCAGCAAATGACTCTCCTAATGATTTGCTTCCACTAATCAGATCGCTAAAGAAAGTGCTGAACTGCTCCCTAACCGGATCTAATGCAATTCTTAAAGCGTCGGTTTCGTATCTAATTTTCCGCAACTCTTCTGTGTATCGCTCATCGCTCATATCTTCAGTCAAGCGACGTTGATTTAAGTCCGAAAGCTGTGAATTATACCGCAAGGTATTAACTTTGAACATTCCCAAAAACCCTTGGTCGCGTTCAATCCTGTCCGCTTTCAATACATCAGTTTGAGAGCTTTCTTTTAATCCTGCTGATATGTTTTGGAATGCGATCGCATTTTTAGCCTGTTGGGGTAAATCCGCCGATGCTGACTGTAAAGTTTTGATTAAGTTGGCTAGGTTGTCAATAGTCTCCTGACTGTCGTCAGGCGTTAGCCTGGTTTGAATATCTTGCAAAGTTCTAATATTAGCCATTAAGCTTGCTTGATTAAGTGCGAACCGTGTGGCTGTTTCTCGTTCCCTTTTTACGGAAAAATCATTTTGAGTTTTAGGCAAGAAATCGAAGTTTAAATTAGCAAATTCTTCAAGAGAATTGTTGATATTTGGTGTTACAGTATCAAGCCTAGCCTTAGCATCAGTAGGCAAATTAGCTTTCTTGTCTCTCAAGTCTGCTAAAAAAGGTTCATAATTGCTTGTAATCAACCCATCAATATATTTAACAAACTCTTCCGATTCCTTGGCTAAATTAATTTCTCCGTTCTTTCTTGCTTCAGCGATATCAGTAACAACTTGTGGCTTGAAAGCAGCCCAAGCGTTTTTAAAGCCTTCGTGATCGCGAATCTGATTATCTATCCCCCTTGTTAGGGACAAAATATTTTCCCCTGCGTTGTTAGATATAGAGTTGTATTCTCGCGAAGCATCATTTAAAATGTTTGGACTGAAATTTAACCCGCCAATTTTTAATGCAGGTATAAGTTTTTGGGCTTGCAGCAAACCATCGCTCTTAATCGTCGGCAGAAGCAAATCTTGAATCTGTCCAGAAGTTTGTCGTGAAAAATCACCGAACCTGACACTTTCTTCATCCTTCCTCTGTCTATATTCCACGAACCCTTGAACAAACTGTAGTAGCCTTGCTTTTGCATCCTCTGTAGATGCTGCTTGATTAGCTTGTCTTTGTACACCAAGTTGGGCAGTTGCTTGATCCGTTACTCTAACAATTTCTGGTAATAACTGATAAGTCGCTTTCCTTAATTCTTCAGCTTGAGAAATGGCTGCTTGGGAATCTTGACTATTATTTAAAATTGGTAGTTGCTGAGTAGGCTCTATCCTTGTTACAGCTACAGGAGGTGCGATCGTCGCACGTGCAGGTGGTGGCACAACAGAAGGTGGTAGTTTAATACCAGGGGTTGCTTGAGCGGGTTTCGATGGAGGCTTGGGCGCTACAGGGGAAGGTGGTCGTACAGGAACTGGTTTTGTTAAATCAACGTTGGGCTTGAATTCCGTTTCACCAGTGATGAAAGGATTATTCAGCAATCCTTCAAGACCTAAAAAATCTGGGCTTGTTGGAGCAGCAGGTACTGCAAATGATTGAATTCTACCGACTGATTGCTGGACAATAGCTGGCTTTTGTTTGGCAGGCTGTTTTGATGCTGCAACTGTGCCTGAAGAAGCTTGAATCCTATCAACAACAGATTGACTAGCATCACGAATGATTTTTCTATTTTTGGTTACATTGCCGTTGATATTGGCGTAAAGACCTAATATATAGTCTTGACCATCAATATTGCTAACACCAATATTTCCTAAAACACTGCTATTATTGCCGATTTTTCCTGCAACTTCACCCTCGTATTTAAACAAGTTGTTAGAATTGCGAAGCGCAGATCTTGAAATTTGGGATACTTGATCCTTTCCTTTCCACAACGAACTCATTGCAGTTACAGCGTCGTTAACCGTAATCTGATTTTTCCCTTTAGTGTTAGGGCGATTTAGTAAATTATTAATCCTAGTATTAGAAAATCCGGCTTTTTGAGCTAATTGCGTTGCTTGTTTTGTACCTCCCAATGAGGTAATCAGCGCATTGAACGCTGTATTATTGGAATCTCGCAACATCCTAGTCAGCAATTCCTGAATAGAATATTTGCGATTTAGCATCGCTTCATCGCCTTGCCCAACAATATTACGGTTGATATCAACAGACTGGTTGAGCTTAAGTTCGCCCGCCGTTACTTGGTCTGCAACTAACTTAGCAGCAATTAATTTGACAGTAGAGGCGGCGCTGGCTGGCGGAGCAGAAGTATTAAAGCCTGCTTTTTCTCCTGTTGCTAAGTTTTGGACTAATAATGATTGAAGGTTGTAGCGAGAAGCAATATCCTGAATTGATAGTTGCAGGTTAGAATTTTTCGACGTTGGTTTTGTTGTTGCAACAGGCTTTTTAGTTTGTAGCGGAGTATTAGTAACCTGTGCTGGTGCTACAGCAGGCTTTTTGGGTGGCAATGGAGTATTAGTGTTCCAGTTTGGAAATTCGGTTACAACTTCCATATTCGGCTGTAGCCAAATTAAGGGGCTAGATGGATCTACTTCTATTTGCCCTCTTCTTGTACCTGCGGACTGTCGAGGTACTTGAGGTTTAGCTGTTGGCGCTGAGAACATTCCTGGCTCAAACTTTAAACCATTACTACTACCGATAGCAAAATCAGGTAATTGAGCGAACCCAAATTCCGGCTTTCTAGAAGCAAGTAAGTTTCCAAATATTGTCTGAGATAAATTAATAAAAGATGGAATTAGTTGGGATAGGTAGCTATCTTGAGGTTCAGTTGATGGCGTAGGTTTAACTGCTGGCGCTGGGAACATTGAAGCGTCAAATCTTAACCCATTACTGCTACCGATGGCAAAATCAGGTAATTGAGCCAACCCAAATTCTGACTTTTTAGAGGCAAGTAAATTTCCAAATATCGCTTGAGATAAGTCAGCTATAAGCGGAATTAGCTCAAGCAAAGGATTACTCGTTTGCGTTGGTAATACTGTAGTAGGTGGTTGGATTACCAGAGGGAGAGTTTCTGAAGACGTGAATTGTTTAGCAGGTAGATTATTTGTAGTTGCTGGAATATCTAGAGCTAAATTGCTAAGTCCAAAATTCTCACCAAAGGATAATCCTTCAATGGGTTCTTTTAACAAATTCCAGAAATTGGGCCAGTCAAGTGCGAGATTTGGGAGTCGTTCTATTTCCTTGATTTGATTTTCGGCACTTGGGGCAAATTTATTCAGGAATGTAGGGATTGTCCTTTCTGGAGGGGTAGAGCCTCTTTTTGTTCTTGTTTTTTTAGGTTTTCTTGCGGTAGGTTTAGGTCGTGCAAGTACAGGTTTAGGTTTTGTGGCAGGAGCAGGTTTAGGTACTGCAATTATTGTAGGTTTAGCTTGTGTTGGAGCAGGTACTGTAGTAGCTAGGGCAGCCGGAGCGGGCGCAGGGGTAAGCTTTGGCGCTACAGTCACAGGTTTAATTGAGTCTGGTACGGGTGCAAGAGTAGAAGCTTGCGTCGCATCTTGACCAAAAAGTTCCGAAGCTACTGGGAGTCTGACACCTTTGCCAAGTTCAAACGCTTCGGTAGGTTTAATCCCTGTGGGTACTTCTGCAACTTCAATTTGAAGTTCTCCTACACCCTGCCGATCAAACCCAATTGCCTTGGCAGCAGCAGGTGATAGATCGATTAACCTATTACCTATGAATGGGCCGCGATCGTTAACGGTAACTACTACGGACTTACCAGTTTTAGGGTTGACTACTCGTAGTTTCGCTCCGAATGGTACGCCCTCACCTTGTTGGTTGCGCTTGCGAGTTAAACGAGTTGCTGCACTAAACTCATTTGGGCTGATACGGTTGTTGTCATGCCCTAGCAATCCACCATTGATTCCACCACCACCAGCTTTGTAGAAGGAACCTTGTACTGTAATAGCATTACTAGCTGCTTTGGATGGTGTTTGAAGTTGGCTAGGTGCTGGAGTAGGTATAGGTTTTAGCGAGGGAATAAAAAATTCGCCTAGCTGCTGAACTAATCCCTGAGTTGTTGTTGGAGTTGTAATTTGATTTTTAGGTGACTGCTGTGCAACCACGCCAGAATTATCCCAATTACCAGAACGGAAGGCTTTAATGGCAGCGTCAATATCTACTGGATCGCCCTCATAATGAAGATGAGTACCACCAGAAGAACCTGTATTTCCCTGAACACCTATAATCGTTTGACCTTTGTAAACCTGATCACCTTTTTTTACATCTATGCGACTAAGATGTGCATAGATGCTTCGCTTGCCGTTATTGTCAAGTTCTACTGCTAGTCCATACCCTTCTCTGGGATTGGTGAGTACTTTAGTAACAATCCCGTCATTAAATGCTGGAATAGGGACATCTGTTTTCCCCTTTTGATCGAACAATGTAAAATCGCGAACCTGTCCTCTAGAGGTGTAACGCTGCCCATCTGCCCCTGTTCTATACTTTCTACTTCTGTTGTGGTGAGGTTTTTTGAAATCTTCGATACTATATATTTGTCTTCCCTGTGGATCTTTGACTATATATCTAGAATCTAGCTGTTCTCCTGCAACTAAGAAGCTATTAAGAGCATTGCTTCTAGTACCAATACCAACTGGGCGATTTAGGATTTGAGCGCCTCGCATTAACCCAGGAAGTTGATCGGTTTCAAGACGACCATTAACATATCTTTCCTTGTGTAAATGCGGTCCACTTGACTTAGGGAATTTCGTAGAAACGGCGCTGAGGTATTCACCTGCTGGGATTTCTTGACCTAACTTGAATCTTCTTAGTGGATCTCTGTCTAGGTGAATATAACGTTCTGTGATTTTATTTCCCTTGTCATCAATTGAACTAATCCCAACGATTCCACCAACTTCGTTGTCAGGATTTAATTCAGTTATTCTACCAGCCGTACTTGATACAACTTGAAAAGGGCGACCACCGCGTTGCACATAGTCATAGCCCGCGTGTGATCTTCTTCTTCCGTTTTTATCTCTTCTTGGGCTTCCAGGTCTGTCAGTAATAACAGCATCGCCACCTAAAATTGGGTTAATGTATGGCCCTGAACTGAGAACGGCGTTAAGCCTTTGTCCTGTGCCGGAAGGTGAGCTAGGATTAGGATTATTTCTTAATAGGTTTGCTAGTTCAGGTGCTACAGTACCAAGTTGTTTGACTGCGCTTGGATCTCGTTTTAATAACTCTACAAGTTCTTTCAGCACATCTTCAAGCGATCGCAATCTACTACTCAGCGTATCATCCGCTTGTTGACTTAGCTGTACTTGTCGGTTGCGTAGGCTTACGTCAGTTGACAATGATTGTGCGTCACCTTCGTTTAGGCTGTCGTAGGTTGAAAATATGCTAGATATCGCCTGGAATAAGTTGGTGGCAAGGTCGCTAGTATTGACTCCTAATGTTTTCAATATCTCTATATAGGTTGCTGTTAAGTCGTTCCTCCATTTACTGATTTGGGTTTTTAAATTGATTCTTTCAATGTCAGCTTTAGTTTGTCTAATTTCATTGTTGATATTTTGAATACTTCTGCCGACTTCCTTCTGCAAGTCCTGTGTCCCTCTGGTCAGGTTTCGGATGAAGGCAGTTACGTCGAGACTGAACTGCTTGAGGGATTGTGCGAAATCATAGCGCGATCGCGCTAAATCTGATTGCGTTTGTAAAAATTGACGCTGTAAGTCCTTTGATTGTTGGACTTGCTCGATCGTCGTCTTTGTAGCCTGATCTTGGGTCTGATCTGATAGCTCTTTGAGTTTTTCGTTGCTCAAAGTAAATGGACTGACACCAGCACCAGCTTCTAGGCTTTGCAGCACTTCCTGGCTGCGTGGGTTTGATAGATTGCTGGTGATTTGTGCGATCGCGTTAGCCAATAAATCAGATTGCTGTTGCAGTTGATTTATATTCTGGGTGGCATTTAGCGATTGCGTTTGTTGGGGTGATAAGTTTTGGTTTTGAGCGAAATTGTAAAGATTGGCAGTGTTTTGTAAAGTTGCGAGTTGTAGCTGTTCCTGTCCCTGCCGGAAGCGTTCTAGTATAGATCTGAACGCTACATCTAATCTATTGATAGCATCGGTATTGCCTCTGAGAAAATCATTCAGTTCTCTCTGGGCTGCTAATGCCATTTTTAGGGTTGATTCAATTTGTGGTCTTTGATCAATAAATCTAGGATCTGAATACAACTGGGTTGAAAAGTCAACTGCTGATTGTATCCCTGATTGAACTGCTCCGGTTTTGATTGACAATTCCGCTTGACGTTCAACAATCTCTTGCTCCCTTTTCGCCAGCTTTTGTAGCTCATCACGGTCAAGAGATGTTAATGTTGATTTTCTTGCGCTAATGCTAGATTGCTCTACACTTAAATTTTGTAATTCCTGAAATAGTCCTCGATTTTGAACCAGCTTTTGTACTTCTCCAACAGCATCTAAGCTATTACCAATAACATCACCAGCAGCAACTTGAGCATCACTTTTTAATCGTTCTTCTTCTGTTTGAAAACCATCACCAAAAATATTCTTTAAAGGTTTGCGGATTAGATCTAAATTGAACCAGTCAGTACCAAACCAACCTGGAGGTTTTATCGCCGAAAGCTTTTCTGCCTCCTCTCTTGTTTCTACCAAGGCAGCTTTCATTGTTTTGAGCGAGTCTGCGCTGCGCTCCGCTATCTCCTGCCCTGGAGCTTTTCGTGTTGAAAGGTTCCAAAGATTAGAAACAGCTTCAAATGCTACAGTAATTAGCGCAAAGTTACCCAAGAATCTAAGCAGAACTGGCATGAATTTAACAAGTGCGCCAGTAGCACTGATGATCGCTGAGGCTAGTTCTTGGAAGATTCTTTGTAGAGGAATGTGTAGAAGCTTAAAGCCTGTGGTGAAGATAGCAGTAAAAGCTTTTACTAAATTCCAGCCATTATCAGAAACTAACGCGATCGCATCCGCAAGCCCGTTCATTGCAATTTTGATTGCGGGTAGTAATGTGGCTCCAAAATTGACTTGTAGCTCTTTCACGCTATTGTTGAAGCGATTAAAGGATGCGCCAGTAGAGTCCCCAGCATTTGTAGCACTACTTGCTGTTTCTGCCTTTAATTGAGCAGATACTGGCAGCAATACATCTGTCGCCGTAAGTCCACCGCTCCTTAGTTTCTTGTCAAATTCTTGAATCGAAACACCTAATCCTCTGGCGAAAATCGACATTGTACCGGGCAAGGCTTCTCCGAGTTGTAGTCTAATTTCCTCTGAAGAAAGCACATTTTTGGAAATCATCTGTTGCAGCGCAAGCTGGACTCTTGACTGTTGCTCAGGAGTTAACCCCATCACAGCACCAGCTTGAGTGAACGCCTCAAAAATTTGTTGCCCAGCTTTGCCTTGTAACGGTGTACCAATGGTTGCCCCAGCAAATGACTTGTATCCTGCTAAGGTACTTTCAAAATTTAAGCCCAGGCGATCGCTCTCACCCTTAACAAAATCAACACCTTGAGCAGCTTTTTGTGGAGAGCCAGCCGCGAATCGAAGTGATTTATTAAGTGACTCAAATCTAACTGCTGCATCAATAGATGCTTTCCCAAACCCTAGCAATGATTGAGTAATCGCAGGAATGATGTAGAAACCCGCCAATGACATCAACAAACCGCCAAAATTATCTTTTAAATGACCTAAAGTTTTACCTAGAATATTTATACCGTCATCATAATAATCAGGATTAGTATTTATGATGTGCTGACGATATTTCTTCCCAGTATTTTTTATCCCTTGAGCTAAATCATTAGTAAACGGTTCAACTCTTTGGGATATAAATTTAGGTAAATCACCAAGATTTTTAATAAAGTTTCTCAAATTCATCCCAGCAACTTCTGCTGAAGATAAAATCGTTGGCTGTTTTGGCTGTTGAGTTACATTGTTTGTTGATGGATTACCTAAAAAGCTAGATAAAGATAATCCGTTAGCTACGGGAGAAGTAGCAGCCCAAGGATCGGGCGGAATGGGGTATGCCTGTGTTTGGTTGGGGTTTGCGTGAAGTGGTGGAGCGTACCATTGGAATGGTGTTGGCGGAGCAAGCCAAGGATCGGGCAGAATAGGGTATACCCGTTTTTGATTGGGATTTGCATGAAGTTTGAAGGGTGTTGGCGGAGCTAACCAAGGATCAATTTCATTTAGCTGACCCATGATGAATTGACCTACAGATTGCCCGTTGGGTAATCTTGGTGGTGGAGCTACGAACGGATTAGCTTGTACTCTGTTTTTATTAAATGTTTGATTCAACCATTGTGCATTAGCAGGATTAGGTTGTAATGGCGTAATAGGTGAAACTGCCGGAGACGTATACTGACCATTTGGTAATAATATTTGGGGCTGTCTGGTAGGAGCATTCAGCCCATTGAAAGGTTGACCATTAGCTTTTAATAATTCGACGGATTGATTAACAGCTTGATTTAATAACTTTCCGTTAGCGCCAAATAGCTGTATTGATTCATCAATAACTGAATTTATTGGTTTACCATTGACACCAAGTAACTCAATATTTTGCTTAACTACACCAGATAAAGGCTTACCATTAGCTCCAAATAATTGTATTGGCGCTTGTGGTACAGCTTGAGTTGCAGGAGGAAGTGCCAATTGTGGTTTCGGTACAGGTGGCGCAGGATTCTGCCTATTGTTATAAATTTCTTTCTCTTTTCGTAGAACAGCGTTAGCTTGACGAATTTCGTTGTTAAGCTGCTCTACTTCTGCCGTAATATTTCTAGGTACGCTTGGCTGAGTATTTTGGGTAGGAATACCAGTTCTACGACTAGCAGCTTCCAGCATTTCCTTAGCCAGCATCTCGCTCATCTGGTTGACAGCGTTACGGGTTTCTTTGACCGCTTGGTGCTGCGATACTTGGTTGGCAACTTGACCAAGTACTGTTTGCCCGACAGTCGAACCATTTGATAAAACTGGCAGAGGGGAAACAAAGGGGTTAGCTATTACTGTTCTACTTGCAGGAAAATCATTATTTTGAGGGGTTAAATCTTCTCTGGCAGGTGGAAGAAGTCCAGCAATGCGGACAGGGTTTAATCTAGGCAATCTTGTAGATGCGATCGCCCTAGTACCATTGATAAATTGTGTTGTGCGGTCAAGCTGTGCTTGAATATCCGCTTGCTGTTGTCTTAATTCTTCTAAAGTTGGTTGAGCCGGAGGCAACAATCCAGCTATTCTAGGCTCTGGCGCTGCTGGTAAACCTCTGCTTGACAATCTTCTTCCCTGAAACTCAGCAGCTTCTCGTTGGATAGCTTCTGCTTGTTGGTTGACAAGTTGATCTAATTCAATTCTTTGTTGATCAAGTGTAGGAGGGAGGGGTAAAAATCCAGCTATTCTAGGTTCTGTTGCTGGTGGCAAACCTCTGGTTATCGCCCTTCTTTGCTGAATTTCTGCAAGTTCCCGTTTTAGGGCTTCTGCTTGCTGATTAACGAGTTGGTCTAATTCAATTCTTTGTTGGTCTGGAGTAACAACTTGATCTGGGGTAACAATGCGTGTTTCACCTGCTTCAGTTTCGGGGATACCGCTATTCGCTACTCCTCTAATTAAAATTTGTTGCCGACGCGCATTAACCTGATTCTCCAGTGCGTTCACGCTACTTTGTACTGCTTGCTTTACTTCAACAGCTTGCTGAACTAAAACTTGCCCAACTTGTGAAGCAGATGATTTTAATACGGCTGCCGCTTCAACTAAGCGCGATCGCAAACCACCAAAAAACGATCCGACAGCATTTTTTACTTCCTGAACTGATTGAGTAACTGCATCAATAGCTTGTTGTACACGCTCACTATCTTTCAACTTGGAGACTAACGCACCAGTAGCAGCTACCCCGATTGCACCAGCGCCCAACCCTGCAACTAAACCAGGATTAGACATAATCAAAGGTGCTGCTAGTCCACCAACAGCCAAGCCTCCACCAATAGCACCACTTAAGCCAGCCAATACTGGTTTTCTCTTAGCAGCAAACAAGCCAGCACCCGCTAACCCTAAGCCACCGACTCCTAATGCAGCAGCTAGAAGAGGATTAGCGCCTAAAAGTGCCATTGCACCAGTACTTGCACTTGCGACGGGAGCAGCCAGTTTTGCTCCGAAAGCTAGAGGTTGGGCTACGCTTGCTATAGAAGCTGCTGGTACTGCTGTGAAATTAGACAGCATTGATGCAGCCATACCTGCACCACCAGCCATTAACAATCCGCCAAGTGTTGCAAAGCCGCCCTCATTACCACCGCGCAATTGACGCATCCGTTGTAGCGCATCCCCAAATAGAGGATTAGATGCTTTGTTATTAATATTGTTTGAGCTTTTAGTTAATTGCCCTTTAAGTTGTCTAATACGCTGAATAGGCAGAGGTGGGTTCATACCCATGTCTACGCCTTTGCCACGAAGGTCTTCTAGTAAACTTTCAATTTCGGTAGAAGCATACTGCCTAGCTTGTTCATAGGTTTGTGCGTAGGCTGCGGCACGACTGAAATCTTCAGGTTTTTGTGATTTTTGAGCCTTTGCAAATGCGCCCTTAAATTTTTTATATACTTTGGAGAAATTATCATAAATTTCTCTGACTCGTTCTGCCGCACCTTCCATGTCTGCTTCGATATTCAAAGATACATCTTTCAGGGAAGATCGAACGGATTTATTAAACCGACTTCTTTGAGCATTAAATGCTTGTGCTTGGTTGGCTACAGCGGAAACCGACTGTTCCGCAACTCTAGTAGCTTGAATATCTAATGTTACAGGTACAGGCTGCCTTTGGGCTTGTGGGACAAATGGTAAAGTTAGTGGCTGTTGTGGTTGAGGTGTTTGGGACGCTTCTTTTATCGCCTCTGGGGAGCTAAGGCTATAAATAATATTTTTATTTGCTGATAATTCTGGAGGTGCTGGAATACCTTTAGTAACAGCTTGACTGACGACATTGTGGATTTGTTTTAAATAATCTAAATATTTCTTGGCTACTTTTTGAGCATCAGCAGGAAGCCCTATAAAAACTACCTTTTCAAACTCTGTGATTAGACCTTGTAAGTCATTGGAGTGCTTTTGAGCAACAGTCAAATGAGGTTGTTCGGGGTGAGGTGCTGTATTTCTGGTGAAGAAGGCATATTCTCCAGTATCAGGTTCTCCTGATAGTCTGGCTACTGTTCTTTCTAAATTAGGTGCTTCTAATTGAGTTTTACCAATAGCTGCAATTAATCTTTTTTCACTATTTGAATATTGATTTTTATGCCCCAGTTGTCTGCGTACAAGTTCATATCCCTCAGACAAACCTTGCTTTAATTGTTCGATATCTCCAATAAATTCGTTATAGCCTTGTAAAAATAGATTTGTAAAAGCCTCTATCTCTTGAGCCGATTTACCAGCATTACTACGAGTAATTGCTGTATTTATATCCTTCTGTCTTTGCGATGCAGCCTTGCCTGGATCTTGACTTAACCTCTGTGCATTAGCAAGGTCGATCGCCATAAGCTGATTATTCGGCATCATCAAAGCATTGGCTGATGATAGATCGTTGTGAGCAAAGCCAGCTTCGTGAATACGGCGCATAAGTTTGCCCAGATCTTGAATCACCTTATTAGAAGTTTCTGGATCTGTATTGTTTAATAAATCATAAGCTGATTTACCAGGTATAAAGTCCATTAGAAGCTTGTTGTCTCCAATCTTGCCCCTGAACTTAGGAGACAGTATTCCACCCAGGGCTTCCATCGCCTCTATCTCAGGCTTTGTTCCTGTTTTTTCTGCACCATAATCACTTGTAGGTTTTTTGAGAACCATCCCCAAGTTTTCTAGCAGCAACGCTTCCCCTGTATAGCCAGCGCCTAAATATTTAGCTTGACTAATATCAAAGCCTGGTATCTGCTCTTGGACTCCCAGTAAGGTATTAAGTGCAAAAGGTCGGGAAGCGATGCTTGGGTGCAATAATGTTTGATTAGTTCCAGCTAAGAATGAGCGAGATAGATTGGAAATAGTTTGATTTGACAACCTAGCACCAATTTCAAAAGCTCTGTCAATTCCTGATACATCGGTTCTGCCACTAGCTTCAAATGTCAGTACACCCTCGTAAAAGGTGCGTAGCATTGAGGCAAACGCATCTGCTTCGTTTGATGGTATCTCAGACGCAAGTTGTGGGTTTATATTTTCAGCACCTAAGAAATGCGCCAGTCCGGTTCCCATCAATCCTGTTTGTTCATTTAATTGGGAGAAAGGATGGTGTTTTAATACGTTGTAAAGTTCATGCCCTGCTTGTTGATTGCCGGAACTAGCTTGTTCTCTAAGGAAAATTACTCTTTTGGCAAAATCTAAATAAAGCTCATTTTCACGATGCTTTAGCGCCAAGAATGCCTCAGCCACCCTTTTTAATTGCTGATCTAGCTCAGTATTCGCAGGTAAAGATGCGATCGCATCTTTGACTTGAAAAGCACTAAAATTATCTTTAATGCCACCTATGTTATAAAGAACTTTCCCTGCATCAGGATGAACGGTAGGATCATATTCATTAAAGCCTGTAATATCGTCAAACTCTGCCGATTGACTATATTTTTCTCTATTCCACTTATCTTCCCAGTCTATTCGCCTAAACAGCCTTTTTTCGTTTGGGAATCTTTGTTGATAGGCTGCTAGATATGGTTGATTTGGGTCTCCTAGCTTCCGAATTTCTTTAACAAAATTATTATAAGCATCGTTCATTTCATCGTGAAAAGCAGTCATGATATTTTCACGAGTGCGGAACCAAAAACGTAATACACCAGCCCCAGCAGGCAAATCAACCTGATCCGGTGTTAGGCGTTTCACCTGATCACTTTTCTCTGGTGACAAGTATTCGGGTAAATACCATTGATTATCACCAGTTTTCGCTGACGTTGCTACATCGCTTAATGTACCAACCGCCGCGCCCAATAGTCCCTGCCCTACACCCGCTCTAAAATCAGACTTACCGCCGAATCTACTTAACCCAGGTATTTGATACTTCTCAGCTACTTGACGGGATATAACCTCTCCTTGAAAGTCTCCATCAGTAATAAAGTTTTGAAGATAACGAGTTGCAGTCTCTGCTATAGCTGCGTTTATATCGCTAGATCGAATATTTTCTAATTGCCTTGCCACTAAAGGTAGTCCAGAATAACGCAGATTGCCTAAATTAAGCAATAAAGACTTGATTCCAAGTTGAACTTCTTTGACATAAGCTTCAAAAAACTTTTGCGTTAAGGATTCGATTTCTTTAGCTATGGGGGAAGCGAGATCTGGCTTAAATTCAAGCTCTTGAAGATGGCTGGAGCGGACTTTTTCGGCAATAGGATCTATGTCTTCAGAACCAATACCTTCCAGTCGCTTCAAGACAACTTCATTGGTGGAGAAGTACAATCTTTGCCTTGCGACTAGAGGTAATTTAGAGCTAGGTAGATCAACTAAATTAAGTAATAAAGATTTGATTCCTAATTGTATATTTTTGGCGTATTCTTCAAAAGATTTTTGGGTTAAATCTTCAGCCTTTTTAGACATGGGTGCAGCAAAGCTGGATTCAGGCAACCCCTGATGAATTCCCTTAATATTGCTGTTAATAAAATTTTGATAATCTTCAAGATATTGTCTTATTATGTCCCCTGTTACGTGGGGAGACTCCCGTGACAAATCAGGTAATTTTCGAGTTTCAGTAAATTCTTTTCCCAAAGATGCCGTTTGTTCTCGTAGATTTGTATAACCTGCTAGAAAAGCAATAAAATCTCTACCGACAGCGTTTTTAACGGCTGCCAGCGAAGGTATCATTTCTTGGATTTTATGAAGATAACCCCACTTACCATCGTCAATTAATGAAAATAACTCGTCGTTTGGCAGTAACGCTCCGGTTGGCATGGAGATAGGCAATTCGCGTTTAACAGCCTGAATTTTTTCGGCACTGCCAGGTTTTTTGGCTTGATTTGCCATAACACCTTCGCCAAGCATCCCAACAATCACATGATCCAGTACGCCACCGAAGGATCTAAATTTAGCTACATCCTCACCTAAATCAGCATTTGTGTTAGATGTATTGGTTAGCCCGACCATTGCAAGCCCAACGCCTTCACCTTTAATCCGAGCAACGACAGGCTTAAGTTTTTCATTCTGTCTGGCAACTTGATTAAGGATAGCTATTGCTTCCTCTACATGAGAAACACCACCAGACCCACCAATCAAGTTAATGAGTTTGTCGGGGAATTTTTGAGCCAGCCCTAAAGCTTTAGACGCTAATGTGATAGCATCTTCATCAAATCCCTCTAGGTTAACTTGGAAAATTCTATCTAAGGGATGCCAATCTTTTAATGAATTTATTAAGCGATTTAATTCTTCTTCTGGTAATAACTTTTCAAAGATTTCAGGAAAATCCCTTAAAGCTTTTAAAGCCATCTGCCTTGCTGCGTTTAAGGGACCACTTTCTAATTTTTCTAAAGAATTAGATATTGGATTAGTGCTAGGAATCGCAAAAGTATCAGGAAAAGTACCTTGTACAATGCTAGTTAGTCCATAGGTACTTTCTACATCAGGCTTTCCAGGTCGGCTTTTTGTTGGCTGAATACCACCTACGACTAAACTAAGACTTGTCGCTGCTTGAGCTTTTTCTAAATTTTTTGGGTCGCTAAAAATATCCTGAGTCAGAATATCAGCATTTTTTTGAGCCACCCTAGCACTTTGAGCTAATTGTATGCGTTTATTAATTCGTAGAGGCTGTGCAATTAATTTTAACAACGCACCCAAGCCTCTAGCCATATCTTCTTCTAGAGTTTCCTCAAACCGCCCATAAACTTTAGCAAACGATTCTTTGAATATTTCACTTTTCTTGATATCTTGAGGCTTTTTAGTTTTAGATTGATGTCTTAATTCTTGCTCGTATTTAACATACGCATCTTCTAGATCTCGATAAAATCTAGGGTCAATTAGATTGTCGAATACTGTTTCAAAATTCTTTTTAACTAATTTAGCAGCACCTTTGCCCTTGCCTGGAATATTTAATCCTTCAGCAACAAAATCAACTAAATCTAGACTTTTCTTGACGCGGGGACGGAAGTACTCCTCCATTTTACTGGCGGTATTCTTTAACCCTTCTCCTATATCTTTACTAAACCCCTTGGTAAATTCGGCTGCCAGTTGATGTCCGATACCTTCAAAAAAGCCAGTGAATACACTACTTATCGTGCTTTTTAAAAGATTGAAAACACCTGTTACTGGTGCTAGTGCCAACTTGAACGGAAAGGTTAGCACACCAAACATATTCTCTAAAAAGCTTTTCTCACCTTTGAGACTGGCAAGACTGCTTTTCAGTTCAACTGATATTTCTTTGCCTATATCTTTACCCAAGTTTTGGGTATTGCTGCTAAAACTAAAATCTGTTTTTGGAGAAACCTGCCTATTCTCTAATTGTTTTAGGGCTTGGTTGAGTTCTTGAACTTTAGCTAGGTTAACTTGTGGTTCAATGATATTCTGACGGGAAAAGCGTACAATCTGGTTAAATGCTTGCTGTCCTGTACTCAAGGTTGCGTTTAATTCGTTTAGCGGCTTGTGGTTAACTGAATGTTTTAAAGGATTAGCATTAAAGAATTGTTGAACTTCTTTAAGATGTCGTTGCTTGAGGTCTAAGTGTTCGTTGAGTTCAGTTAGTGGTTTATGGTCAACTTCGATTCTCAGTTTTTTGGTCGAAAGTTGATTGATGACATCATCTATTCGGCTAGGATCAATTTCTGAGAAACTAACTGGAAGTTTAACCCCCATCCTTTCGGCATGGTATTTTGCTAATTCTCTAACCTTGGTTAAGTTGGCACGTTCAAAACTTTCCCTGAAGCCAATGGGGATACGGACACGCATTCTATTGGCATGGTAGTCCGCTAATCTTGCAACATTTCTTAAATTTTCACGGTTAAACCTTTCATCAAAGGCAACTGAAATGGTTTTAGCAGATGTTTCAGTTTGTTTAATTTCCCGATTAAATTGCTGAATCTGTTTCTTGGTTTTATCGAGTTCGCTACCTAAAACTGAGTCGTTTAGTCGGCGTAGTTCTGCTAGATCAACTTTGGGAGTAATGGGATTCTGATTAAAAAATTGGTTGACTTCACCTAAATGTTTTTGTTTTAAGCTTAGGTGTTGGTTAAGACTGGTTAGAGCGGAATCGTCAACTTTAACGCTTAGTGTGGCTCGTTGGAACATAGCAGACATATCCGAAGCCGCTTGCCTCGCTTCTGTCTGTGCCTGGGCGAAAGATCGCTGTAACTGGGAGATGTCCGCGCCTAAATTTAGTGTTAGTGTCCCTAACTCTGCCATTTTTATAAAATAAAGTTTAGATATACTTTCCCCTGTTTTATTTTCAGGCTTTTTTAGTTAAATAATTAGAGTGAAATTTGTCATAAGTTATGACCATTCCTATACTTGCTGTTAATGCCGAATACGGCTTGACCATAACCAAAACCTGCGATGTTGTTGCTACAGCCTTTGGCGATGGTTACAACCAGCGCAGCAGTTTCTCACCATTGATGCGATCACAAGTATCATTTAAAGGTTTGAGTGAAGCTGCTGCCAACAATTTAAAAACTGATTTTGATACGTGGAAAGGTGTCACTAGCTTCTACTGGCGAGCTAAAAGTTCTCAAAATTACTCCTTATTCGTAGCTGAAGATTGGAGTGAAGAATTTTTGATTAAAGGATATTCAACGATTAATGCTAGTTTTGTTGAGCAGCGTGAGATAGGGGTGATGCCTGTCCAGGTGCTTGAACCACCTATCTTAAATCTTGTTCCTAGCAATACCAGTAATTTGAAGGTCAGTTACAGGAACATTAGCAACCAATTTCGCCAGGGCTATCAGCAACGTGGTGGGGACGGGTTGAACACTAAGCTGAAGACCTGGAGCATTACTGCCAATCATTTGAGCGATGCAGAGGGGGATGAGATTGATGCAGTTTTAACCAGTCTGCGAGGCGCAACGCCTTTCTATTGGGGGGACGTAGCAACTGAGTTGTACACTTGTAGGGAATGGACAATCGGCTACCTTGAGGACAATGTTCAAAGTTTTTCTGGTGAGTTTGTGCAAGCTTTCCTATCTTCGGTTTAACCGAAGATAGGGGATGGTGCGATCGCTCTTAATCCTGGTTATGTCCGATTAAAAATTGAATCTACACTTAAAAACAGGAAAAATACTAAGGCTGGAATACCTAGAAAAAATAGCACTAGAGCTAGATCCCTGTTGAAAGGTAATAAAATTAGACCTAAAGGTAAACCAGTAATCCAAAGCCCGAACATGAATTGCTTCATGGGTCGCCACTGCTTTTTGATAGGTGCGCCACAGTGAGGACATGAGGAGGCTCTTGGTGAAACCTGACGACCGCAATCTCTACAGGCGTGTAAATTAGATGACATAGTTAATGTAGTAATAAAATAGCCAAAGAACTCATGGGTATTTGGTTAAGTTTGTAAGCGATCGCCCTTAATCTTTCCAGGTATCAGGTTTATCAACCGTAAATGCCTTAGAGCCAGATAAATCGGTTTTTATCCCTGCTGTAATGACTTCTATCCAAAAACTAGAAGTACGTCCAACTTCCCCGTAGGAATAAACCAGGCATTCCTTCGTGGGGCAATTCAATGAAAAGTTACCGTCGAAATCCGTGCGTATAGAGCGACCAGACCTCAGTTTGTTCAGAGCTTGATTTGCTGATTTTTCTGAAGTTAGCCATGCAGCATAGCCAATCGAATCAACAAGATTTTTCATGCCTTCTAGGAGTGGGCTATCACACGAAGTGTTTCCCTGAGAGACGCAACTAATATAATTACGTCTGCGATCTACTTCTGCTTTATAAACCTTTTGTGTTGCTTCTAAAAAAGATTTACTTAATTCACTTTTTACCTGTTGACAATTGTTGTTGACTGGTTTGCATGGGAAATACCAAATTAAATTGTCTGGTATAGGCGTTGCACCTTGATTTAAAACTACATACTGCTTTCCAGATATTATTGCTGGTCTCGCTAATACAGGTATACTAATCGCAGAGCCAAATACAGTTGCTAATACGAGGCTAGTTATTTTCTTCATGGGGATGAATGCAAATCGACTGGTTTAAGAATCGCTGTTCATTGGCTCTATCTTTTTAGGTACGCAACAAAAATTAATAGACCTATAGAAAGAAAAAGGCGATCGCCCTTGATCGCCTTAAAACTTAATTTTTCTTCAACAACCTAATCAAGCATATTCTCCAAATATTCCCGATACCCGTCGATAGCTGTGCGATACGAGGCAGCCAGCACTTCATCTGGGTCATAGTCCCTCCAGAGCAGTAGAATTTCCCATTGCAGGAGAGGATTAGGCGATTTCAAGGTAGGATTCGTATTAAACAACTCAGCAACCGCTAGGGAAAATACTTCCTCGCCCACAGATTCCAGAACGGCTGTTAGCTCTATAATTGCCTCTTTAACTGATTCTTCCACCTTAATACCCCCTGAATTCCCTACGACCAGTTCCACGATGTGGGCTTTCCGCACCTTCTTTGTGTCCTTCATCACCTTTCTTACAATCCCCAGTAAAAGCAGGTGTAGCGGTGATGACAAGAAACAGCAAAGCGATAATTGCAAGTACTTTGTATGGCATGATTTTCTCCTGAAGCGACGTGGTGAATTAATCAGTGATGCGGTTGATCCAATACCCTGCTTGCCAAGCCTCGGCATCTTCAACGATGGTGATAACTTCCTCAGTTCCGTAGATTGGCGCGACAGTAACGTTGAAGCGCCAAAAATGACTATCTGAATAGGTGTAGCTATAACGCTCTACCTGACCATTGGCTAAGGCGCGTTTGATATAGTGAATGCGTGGCTCTGCAATACGCGGGTCAACAAAGCTGGCAGGTTGACCAAGCAGTAATTCTCGCGATTGATTCAATCGTTCTGGCAATGGTGCGTAGACATCGAGGTAGATGAAACCTTCGTTTATATCGTGCAGAGTGACGCACACAGCAGAGCTACCAGCAGCTTCAATTAAGTTGCGGTAACGTTGAGTGCGTTGTTGTAGTTGCAATGACTGGCGAGGAAACTGAATCAACTTGCAAGTGTTAGGATTACGTGCTGGCTCTAAATCATCCTCATGGATGTAACCTGCATAAGGATTACCATTCATCGCCATCCAGACCACACAGTAAACCCAACCAGGCTGGGAAATAACTAAATCACCTTCAAGACAGGCTGGATGCTGATATTGGTAGCCGAAAACTGTTCCGCTAACTGTATGTTTCTCGTCGTCCTCGATGTCGTAGAAAACACTGATTACATAGTCGCCAATCTGAAATTTGCGCCGAGGTAGAAATACAGGCGAAGGAATTTGATTCTTGGACATGACTTTTTATTGCTGAAGAGAGTAAAAAGCCACGCTACACAGCGTAGCATGGCTGTGAGCGTTTATCAAGAAGTAACTAAAGCTTTTTGTGCAGCTTTAGCAGTTTTGTAGCGACGGGATTGCCCGTAGCGTGGTTGAGCAACCCACTTGCCTGTGTTGTCGCGGTGATAAGTACCAAGCAGTTGCGTACCCTTCCAGGTGCGATACACACCGTTTGCACAGTCGATTTCAATTGGTTCGGGTGCAACTTCTTCGGATTGCTCCTCGATGTATTGATCCAGTTCGCGCTGCGCTTGTTGTTGGGTTGCGATACTGCGGAATGTTTCAACTGCGATTGGGACAGAGCGATTTTGAGTTAGGTTGACCCAAAGAATATCGTTGATGATCTTGAAGGCTTCGATCTCGTCTGGGCTGACTTCGCGATACAAGTCCCAAGAAAGTACATCTGCAACGAGCTTGCGGTCTTTATAGGGGATTGATTGCGGAGGTGCGATCGGCTTAGTTAACGTTTGTGGCATTATATAGATCTCCAATTGATTTGGATAGAGAAGGCGCTTCAATCTGTGGTAAGGGCGAGGCGCTTTCTCTATGTCTTTTAATATAAGTGCAAACTTTGCACTTGTCAAGTAACTACTTTGCGCTTATAGTAAAGTTATGGAGGTGAACGAGAATATGTCTGTGAAAGTTAGAAGGATTGAACGCAAAGAGGTTGAAGTGCTTGACCTGCATAAGCGGATTGCGGATGCTCAAAAAAAATCTGGCAAACCAGTCTCGGAAGTATGCAAGGAAGTTGGCTTTAGTCGAGCCTATTGGTATCAAATTGTGAATGAAAAGGAAGATTCGATCGCTAACGAGACTCTTCAAAAAATTGAAGAGGTTCTAGGTGTCAACTTTGGAGTTGAGTTCGACTAATTCTTGAAAACTACAAAGCTTGAAGCCTGTCTCAGTCGCGTTCATGCAGTCACCATTAATTGATGACTGATTGGATTACAGGGTACAACCTGGAAAATTTTCAAAGCTCGTAAGCGATCGCCCCTTGTCTGGAAAACTTGAGCGATCGCCTAGACCCGCTATTTTAGGAGTCCAAATGAATAGTTTATCAGTGTTTCAGTTTGATGAAACTGAAGTTAGGGTAGTTTTAGACGAAACCAACTCACCTTGGTTTCATGCTTCAGACTGTGCTAAGGCGTTAGGGTATTTGAATCCGCCAGAAGCTATACGCGATCACGTTTCTGCTAAATATAGCAAAACGCTAAGTTTAGGGTTGCCTGGTAAAAAACCATTGTTTGTTTCGGAGCCAGGACTGTATCAGCTAGTGATGAGATCTAATCTTTCATCTGCTGAACGCTTCCAAGATTGGGTATTTGAAGAAGTTCTGCCCACCATTCGCAAAACTGGTAAATACGAAATCCCCCAAGCTCCCCAACAATCCCCAGATGAGTTGGAGATATTACTCAGAACCACCGAAGCTCTTTCTCAGGTGACTCAGCAGATTGCCAAACAGCGAGCAATGATTTTCGAGCAGCAACAGCAGATTGATGTTTTAATTGGTAGATCGAATCGGTTACTAGAAAATCAAGCACAAGCTGAGGCGGAACTGAAAGCACTTCCAACAGCACCCTTTAAGGCGGTTCCTAAATCTTCACGAGCCAAGCTTAACGAAATCGTTCGGAATTATGTTGCTCGAACAAACGGTGACTATCGGGAAGTATGGAATAAGCTTTATCGTGAACTGCGTTACCGCGTGGGGTATGACGTAAAGCGCCGCGCTGAAATCCGTCAGGAGAAGCCTTTGGATATTTTAGAGCAGAATGGGTTACTGGATCATCTGTTGGCGATCGCCTGCGAAATCCTCATTCCTGGAGGATCAAAGCGTGATTGAGTCTCTGCATATTCAGCGCGTCGTTAACTTAGTGCAAATAGTTGATGATTGCGTACCACCACTAACCGACGATTTTAACGGAGCAAAAGCCCAAATTCGTATCTACGAAGTGCCTTCAGGTTATCGGGTTGATCTACTTGATTACGACCAGTGTTTCTGGTGGCATCCAGGAATATTCCCCGACATTGAAGTTGCAATTGACTGGTCAATTGATGCCCTTCATCGCAGTCTAGGAAGTTGCGACTGTGACTGCTTATGGGACACTGGTAGCTTTCTAGAGCTTGATGGCATGGACTGTTGGCTGTACCGAGGCTGGTTCGTGTGCGGTTGGTGGGAGGAGATCGAGTTTTTTGATCCGCTAACCAATTGCTGCTACATTGCCGAAACCATCAAGGATGTAATGGAGCGGATTGATCGGATTGAGAGCGATCGCACCATCACGCCAGGTCAATTAACACTTTTCTAACATACGCAGGGCTGTTAAATAGCAGCCCTCAATCCTCTAAATCTGTAGGTAGATTACACGATGGAAACAATTGATAAATCCAATACGTTCAAAATAGTTGAGAAGTATTGGCAAGGCTGGTACTTTAAAAATCCTATCATCTTAGGCAAATTAAATATTGGCGATGACTTTGCCTACAAAAAATATGGTTATTGGATCGCTGCCGAAGTTGTAGAGATTCTAGTAAAAGATAATCATCTTTACTATCGGTGCATGGAAGATAGTGGTTTATTTAATGTTTTGCCCTGCCACTTCTTGGTGCATCAATCTAGTTGACGAGGTTGAGAGCGATCGCACTATCACCCCTGGGCAACTCAAACTTTTCTAAATAACAAATGGGGCTGGAGTAATACCAGCCCTTTCATAATTAAGGAGCAAAACAATGTTAACAGCTAACCATCCAGATCTAATCAAAATTACCGATCACCTCAATAACCTAACTCTCTCTCAACTACGTTGCCTTTGCACTGAACGATTGGAAAAACAAGAGTTAGCTAGTGTCCTCGCTAGTAAGTTGACGATGGAAGAGGCAAGTGCGATCGCGCCCTCAATCACCGTAATCAAGCAGCGAGTTTATCAAGCTTTGGGTGTTAATGATACAAAGGGCGTTAAGGCGATCGCCTTCGATAAGGGCTGGATTAGCGAAAAAGATGATTTTCGTAAAAAATCAACATGGTTAAAAATTCAACAGCAATTATCAAATATAGAACCAACTGTTTCTAAGTCGGAATTTGACGATCTGACTGTTCGCCAACTTCGCGCTAAAGCAGCAGAATTTAAGCTTCCAGGTTGGGGAAAAATCATTAAAGAACAAGGTGCAGAAGGTTTGAGAAACGTACTCAAACAGTATTCAGCTTAAAATTCCAATTTAGTTCGATTTAAGTATTTTGTAAAACTACAGAAATCAAAAAATGACCAGAGCAGATGATTATATCCAAAGGATTCTAGCTGGCGAAAGTGCGACACACATTGCTAAAACCGAAGGTATAAGCAGGCAAAGAGTGTGCCAAATAATCGCTCGAAAGCAAAGCTACGAGGAGTTGCGAGAGCAGAAAGAAGCTGCTATTGCTGACGCAATTACAAAATTTGCAGAAGATGGATTAACCATTGAAGAAGTAGCTCACAAATTAAAAATGAGCTACAACCAAGTTAGATACAAGGCTAACAAGTATTACATACCTTTCGCCGATAAAAAAGACGCTTAACAACAAATTATTGCTCTACAACTTTAACAATCAAGTTATCTCCACCAATATGCCTAGAAAACCGGAATCAAGAATTAGCGGTATATACGCTATCCGTTGTTTGTCCACAAATAAAGTTTATGTTGGTAGTAGCATCGATATTGCTAATAGATGGTGTACTCACTTGTGCGATCTTAAGCAAAGTCGCCATCATAATTGCTATCTACAAAGAGCCTTTGACAAGTACGGCAAAAGTAACTTTCAGTTAGAAGTACTAGAGTTGCTGTTGCCGATAGAGGAAGTTTTAAGAGATGCTGAATTGAAATGGATTAATAAACTTAATGCTTTTAATCCCGAATCTGGATTTAATCTTAGTCAAGATACGGGACGTAACGCACCTCGCCTGATTGGACAAGAGCATCCACATTCTAGGTTACGAGACGAAGATATTTTACTGATCGTGCAGAAGTATTCGGATGGATGTACGGTCAGTGCAATAGCCAGGGAGTACGGTGTAGCAAGAACTGCTATTAATTCTGTGCTGTTTGGAACAGGCTGGTTGCACATAGAAAGAAAAATATTTGTCCCAAAAACCATCAAGAAGTTAACTGATACACAAGCCTTAGAAATTAAGCAAAGGCTGCTGAAGGGCGAGCTTTATTCTGCACTAGCCAAAGATTTTGGTGTTTCGCCAACAACCATTATTTCAATCATGCAAGGCAAGTTGTGGCAACACATTCGGGTAGATACTGAAATAAAGCCTAGAAATTTAGGCAAGAAATTAACCGATAACGATGTAGTAGAAATAAAACAGCAGATTTTAGATGGCAAAACCAACAATGAACTAGCCAAGCTGTACGGAGTTCAGCCATCCGCTATTAACCATATTAGGCGCAACCGATACTGGAAGCACGCAGGCTCCGAAATTGATTTAAGTTCTCTCCCTAAACCTAAAAAACAACTAACGATTGAACAAGTAAAGGAGATAAAGCAGCGCATCATTAATGGAGAATCTAATTCTGGGATTGCTAAAGATTACCAGGTTAGTCACGGTGCTATATCCGCCATCAGAACTGGTAAGAGATGGCCAAATGTTTCAATAGTTTAATCCAAATCCTCAACTCCAAAAATATTACTTTCATCGTCTGTTTGAGCATTAATTCCGTAAGGATTGGTAGCAATACGCGGCCATATCAACCTATATTGCCAGTCTCGCTTGGGAATATCATTCAAGGCAAGTTCAACATTCAAAATATGCTTGATGCCTTCAGATAACGAGGCTCTAACCCTGTTCAGAAACCGCGCATACGCTAGTGCTGGCTGCCCTGCTATCTCTCTTGCCCCAGTATTAGGCAAGCCCATCAGGTAAGGTGGAACCCTTGATTTCATGACGATGCGAGTACGCCACATTAAAACTGAGTCTGTGAGAGCTTTTAAATCTGGGTTAACTTGACTTAATTTGCGTACATCAGCACCGTGCATTAAATAAAAATCCGTTACCGCACCTAAAGCTTTTTTAGCTTCATAGTTTTGTTTGTAAGCTGCGCGATACTCTTCGTCACAGCACTCGCTCATAAGATGTAGATTTGCGTTGGTGCCGATCGCTCTACTAGCATTAGCCAAATCATCGGTAGCCGCTTTCAGTTTCTTCCAGTCATCTACCGACTCGTGAAAAAGCGATCGCCCGTAAAGAGTCTTCCTTCTATATCTCCAATGAACACAAGCTATGGGATGAAATCTAATTGCATCAGAGTCGGATAAGTAACGTCGCTGCTCAAAACCTAGCAGTTGCGCCTGGTTGTCTTCGATTCTGAACATTTCCCAAGTAGGAACAAACAGTACTCGCTCAACCTGCATCTTTCGAGAATTAATTCCTAAACTGGCAAAAGCATCCCCATAGATTAGGATTCTCTCTGCTGCTGGTTCTAAAGTGATTCCCCCAATCACCTCATCAATTACTCGCCGGAGAATTCTTTCAACATTCGGGTTAACTTTCGTTTCGTTGTCGTTGAGAGTGGGCGATATGCCAAAGCCCTGGTCATCCCCATCATCGCTTGACCACACCGAATCCGTAATCTCTGAAATCGCCGTTGCTACCTCCGTACAATACTCGTACATTTCAATAAGCTGCCTAGCCTTTTGAGGATCGCGAATGGGAATTTCACTTATTTCTAAATCAAATTGCCTTCCTAGAGCAGTATCATCAGTACTAGTTAAGTACCCCGCTAGTGGGCGCTGCTGACCCTGTACGGGTGTGCGATTAAAAGATGTAATGGATTGCCAGATACGTTCTAGCAGCGTGTTTCTTCCTGGGGTTGGGATGGGCGATCGCACAAGTTAAATATATAGTTTTATCTTCTTCAAAATTATCGTGGTAATCGGTAAATTAATTCATAGTGATTGAATTCATAATAAAAAGCTTTGCCGCGAAGTTAGAAAATTCGGCAAAGCACATACATTATTAAAGGATATTTTCTATATTATTCTGAGCTTTTTCAGAAATATAGTATGAAATTTGTCATAGTAAAATTTAAACAACTAATTCTGTAGACTTAAACAAATAATTTAAAGCGGATGTAAATAGTGTTACCTGTAAAAACAGAATCAAGTAAAAATACTCGTATTGAAAAAATTAATAATTGCCTTGTCTGTATTTTGATAGCCTTAACGTGGATCAACATACTCAGGCATATTCAGGTAGATTTTCGAGTAGATTTTTGCAAAATTGACTCTAGCGGGATATTGGAACCCCCTTGCGGAAGATCGGATGTAGACAACTAAAAAATGTTGATTTGAATGCTAAGAGCAGGATTAGCGATCGCCTTTTAGCAGAGCGTTTGAATTCATATTAAACTAATAGGAGTATTGAAACCTAAGCTTCAAGCTGTGCAGAGGCAAGAATAAATGATAAATTCTGAAGATTTCGAGTTTGAAGATAATTTTAAGTTTGAAAAAGAAACACTTTTGGATAGGTTGATGCCAACCGCGACTGCTGTTGCTTATACGATCTTTAGTTTAGTAACCGTTTTAGCGTTTTATTCCGCAACTGTTTCATTACCAATTTGGTTTTTTTGACACTCCCCGCTCTAAAGAGACGGGGATTCTCCAGATTTTCTGCCGTATTTTCTGGATATCTGACTGTCAGACGATTGCTCGTCTCTAGGCATGGTTCCTGGACTCCACCCGCAAGGGATCGATAACTTCCAAGCATAACTTTCCCCCAGTCCGGGGGTAGGGTCGATACAATTGACCTGTTTGACTCAATTATGGCATTATCTCAGGCGAATAAATTCGCCCTGGTCGCGTTTCCTCCACGATTTAAAAATACGTGGCTCCCACGCTCCCAGTTTCTCCTGTGGAATTGGCTAATGCCAGATTTATTCACGTTGCCCTCAATTAATTTGCTGCAAGCATTTGGATTGGCGTGGCTTGGTGCTTCTCTTTTCAAGCCTACAGGCGCAATCTAGTATGACTAGCACAAAGGCAGACAAATTAATATCTCGCGGTAGCGAGAATCCCCACGTGACTCTTGCTGCCCGCGAGATTTCTGAAATGCTAACCAGGATGGCGCTAGGTCAATCTCAATATTTTGCAGAATGTGTTGAACGGGTTTTTCCTGATCTAACACAGTCTGAATCTGAAGCTCTGGCGATCGCACAGTCAGAACGTGGAAAACCAACGAAGACTATTTTTACGCAATCCACAAAGTATTTTGCGTATTAGCTTGTCAGTTAGAACACTGTACAGAAAATATAAATTGCTGGGAAACTAGAAGTGCTTTCTGTATTATGGATAAAGACCAAATTAAACAAACTAAAGATGACCAATACAATTGGTAAGCAAGCTGAGTTGATAGAGGATCTTCAATCCAAGATTCGCAACGAACTAAACACTGAATCTCTAGACAATCAAGCAGCAGAGCGCATAGCTAATTTGTCTAATGCGCTATTAGAAAATACAGAAGTGTTGGCGTATTTCAGCGATAACAGGGAAAAAATTGAAACCATCTTCGGTTAAACCGAAGATGCGAATATGAGAAAGACAAAAAGCCTGTGGAATTAACCGCAGGCTTTTTAGTGCAACCTATTCCTTGATGTCATTCATCCCTCTTACAGTTTAAGTGAAAATTTCTTTTATTGTGGTAAATCTACTGCTGGATGCCAACCTAAATTAATCGCTTCTACATAGTCAAGATTTTCAGTTTTACCATCAAAGCAAACTTTTAACAAATTAAACTCATTAAAAATATTGGCTTCGAGGTAGTAGTAGGGTAAATCTACGGCCGGATACCAGCCAGCATCTACAAATATCTGTGGATAAGAAGCCATTTGTATATAGCCAATTACAGCCAAGCGTTGGTCTTCTTCAAAGTAATGGAAAGGAAGGCTGTGTGCTTCTGCCCAACCTAGTTGTTTAGCTATCTCTTGATCTGGCTTAGGTAATGAATTTGAGAAACGCTTAACAATCAAAATATTATTTATATATTCGTAAAACAAACTGATAGGTGGATACCAACCTGCCTCATAAGCTTCTTCAGGCGCATCGCGGTCAACAACCAACCAATATTCTTCATTTTTAAAAAGCCCATCTTTCTTTGGATGCCAGTGTTGAAACGTATAGGGTAATCTGCACACCCGATTGTTGCTGTTTAAAGCATTGTGCTTGCATTGTTTATGATTCGGGCATTTATCAGGAGTTTTACCTGTAACCTGTTCACAGTCTAAAAACAACCAGCATTCCTTAATATCTAACTTTTTGTTGACGCATTGTAATTCTAGAAAATATAGGTCAACTATCCGTTGTATTGGCGCACCATAGTAAGCACTGCCTACGGGTTGAGCATTGCGCTTCAACCTATAACCAAGCTTTTCTATTCGAGAATTGCTAACTAAAGTAATCCCTATCTTCCGTAATATAGGAACCCATGAACGACGTTGCCCTTCGCCCCAAGCAAAAGGCTTGCCTCCCAGTCCCAAAACAACTGAGTTAATTAATTTTTGAAGCCTAATTAAATCTGTTTTAGTTTTCATTCTTATATCTTAAATGCAATATTTCATACTCGCTTTTAACTAGCTATTAAGAAATATTTAAACTATGAGTAACTTTTTAGAATTACCTAATGAAGAACTGCCGCCTATTGAAGATCTGCTAAAACTGGCACTTGTTGCACAAGCGGATATTGAAGAGGCAATTACTGCATGGGAAGCTAACCCACCAGACGAAGAATTTCAGAATATATTAAGAGCGAGTGTAGAAGATGTTATCTAGCCAGTTAAACAAAATTATTTTAGGAGATGCCATTGATGTTCTAAAACAATTACCGGATAAAAGTATTGATGCTATTATCACCGATCCACCCTACGGCATTGGTTTAGATAAGTGGGATAAAGCTATTGATATCAAAGAATTTGTTAATCAAGTAAAACGAGTTACTACTAAATTTTACGCCTTCTTTGGGCAAATGCCGACGTTGGTAGACTGGCTAGTTGAAGCAGATAATAATTTTCATTATTTAGAGCATATTTCTTGGGTAAAGCGTAATGCAGTTCCCGTTAATTCGCAAAGATTGCAGCGTACCCACGAAACAATTTTTATATATGCCACTGGCAAGCAGAAAACGTTTTACACAGCAAGAGGATTGTATCAAGATGTCAAATTGGGGGGGGTATTAGTAGATGTTTGCACCTTGCAATCCGTACATTCCTATATATCACAACTGCATAGATGGATAAAAACTGGGCATCAACCTCAGCGATCCTCTTTGTCAGGCAAGAGTCAAGAAGCTTTTGGTAGGCTTAATTTTGGTTCAAAGACAACACTTGACTGCAATTTTACAAATGTATGGTCATTTTTACCGCCAAGTAAACAGCCAGGACGCGCAGGTAAATCTGATTATTTGCATCCTACAGAAAAACCTTTAGAGGTTATCAAACGTTTGGTTGAAATGTGTTCTCAGGAAGGGGATATTATTTTAGATCCATTCATGGGGAGTGGGACTACTGCGATCGCCTGCTTGGAATTAGGCAGAAATTACATCGGTGTTGAAAAAACTGAAAAATATTTAGCTGTAGCCAATAAAAGGATTGATAATTGGCATTCAAGAGAGGTATCAAATGGCTCTTGAATTCACGTTTGACCCAATTACCCAACGCTATCGCTATAAGGATTCTGGCAAGTTTGTTGGCAAAGAAGCGATTAGAAATTTAACCCAAAAAGCAATTAACCAAGTTACGGCTGATATTAATATAATTGCTGACTTATTAATACAGCGAAAAATTACTATCGCAACTTGGGAAGAGACTACTGCTAAAGCCTTGAAGAATTTGTATACCTGGAATTTTACCCTTGGCGCTGGCGGCATCAACAATCTTGGTGCGCGTGAGTATGGCGTACTAGGTGCTGAACTCAAACGTCAATATCAGCATTTAAGAAATTTTGCTGAAGAGTTGCGCCAAGGAAAAATAACCGAAGCACAGTTCAGAGCTAGGGTACAGATGTATGTCCAGGGCGCTCGAAATACCTTTGAACGTGGACGAACAGAAGCGCATTCTAAATCTGGCTATCGCTGGGAAAAGCGGAAAAGGACTAAAACCGACAGCTGCCCGGAATGTATCAGCTATGAGGCTAGAGGTTGGCAACCGATCAACACATTACCCAATCCAGGAATGGAGTGTCGCTGCCGTGCTAGGTGTGGCTGCTTTAAGGAATTTTCCAAAGATGCAGCCAAACCCGCCGATATGTTGCAATCTCGCTGGGGTTGGGTGGGAAGTTTGAAACAAAAGTTTAAAGCTTGTTAATTACTAGGAAATTATATGGAACCTACATTAGAACAATTGGCACTAATCAATAGATTTACTCCGGTTGGATTACCCAATCTAACGCCCGAAGAAGTTATCACGATTCCCTTTGTCGCCACTGATAATTTGCTAACTCGCAGCCTGGGAAAGTGGGCAGCAGATGATCTGGTGACTTTGGCTCGACTACTTCCTGGTTTGCCATTCACCCTTGATCACGACTGGGGCGATGTAGCTAAGTCACAAGGGTTAGTTTACAACACGAGAGTAGTCAAAACTGATTCAGCACCAGATGAAATAGTTTCGGCGGCTGGTAACTATGATAGTAATTCACAAATTATTAAAAAAGAAGGATACATCGTTTGCGAGTGTGATGTAGCTTTTCCGAATACAAGTGCAATTGTTAGTGCATTAAAATTTGGAATGTTAGGCAAAGTTAGCTTGGGTGGATTCGTATACAAAGATACCATTTGCCCGTTATGCGAAACTTCTTTTTTGGATAAACATTGTCCGCACTTTTTACCAGAACCTTTCTGGTCTGAACCTAATGATATAGACGAAAAAATCGCTCCTTATTTTATTAGAAGCGGTGTCTACGACTTGGGGGAATTGAGTTTGGTGTTAATTCCTAACATCCCCGGCGCTGGAGTTGTCAGAAAGAATTAACCACTCTACGCAAGACTTAATAACATTGCCATGACAAGGGCGTGGAGCGCAGAAACACAGCAGGTTTAAATCGCCTTCCTCCGCCTGTTTCTTTAGTAATAACAATTCATTTATTACAACGGGATTGCTGGCTTGAATTTGTTGCCATAGCCATTCCCTGTACCTTTGGATAACCCAAGCTCTTTGTGCGCTGTCTTCTGCATTAACCAGCTTAAAGGGATTTGCTAACGCACTTCCCTTCCTTCCTTTGCCAGCGCGACCAATGTAGTGACCTTTATCCCAGCCGGATTGATAGCCATTAAGTATGTTGATGGTCATTTTTAATGCCTTTAATTTCATCAATTAGATGTTGCCGTTGTAGCCAACCTTGACGAAGCTTCGTATAAAAACTAGGTGTGTTCTTATTTCCTAATTCTGGGCGGTATTTGTCTCTGCGCCAGTTGCTACGATGATGCGCTCCGCCTGGTTCATTGCTATGGTGGCGATCGCAAAGCGGAAAAACATGAACACCTGGAATTTCCCGACCCGCGATCGCACCTTCCTTGTCCTTGTACAATGCGTGATGAACTTCTGTTGCTGGTTCATCGCATAAACAACATTTACCCGCAGTTAATCGTTTGGCTTGACGTGCTAGTTCCGACCAATTAGCAGCATACCTAATTGTGTAATTCGCCATGTTTCGCTGCTTCCACTAAATCTTCAATTGAACCGATAACATCCTCTGTAGAATCTCCAGAGTATGCAGCAGGTGGCGGACAGAGAGCAGTAAAAGCAGGCATACCAGGATATTTGATTAGAGTGTAAAACCGCTTGCTTCTATCTTTTTCGCCTTCAACCTGCCTAAGCGAAATCTGGTCGCGCAACTGTTTCTTCAGTGCAGCAGTTGGGGCAACCTGATCGATGCCGGCCAGAGCATTTTCCCTGAGATAAAGTTGACCGCAGTTCCGCAGGTTAGCTTTTTCCATCTTGTAGGCTTTGCAGCCTGGGTTCTGCCCTATGATGACAGCCTTAACTTTAGTTGAACGACCTACACGCAACACGCTTCTGATTGGTTCGGCTGCGTCATCACCAAATGTTGCAATTAAATCCTCAGCCTCGTCAATTACATATATACGAGGGATACGATTAGGCTTTTCTCTACCAGCTAACTTGGCTTGTGCTGCGTTTTCAAGGCGCGATCGCACGTCGTCATACATTGCCCTTAAGCCATCTAAAGCTGACGGGTGTTCCTCCCCATATTCATCAGTTAGTGGCTCATATCCTTTGTACTGCGGAAGAATTTCCTCACCATCAATTACCCAAGTTGAATCGGGGAACTTTGGATCGATGATGATAATTTCAACATTGTTACCTAATTCTTGTTTGGCAAGGCAAATGAAATTGTCAATTAATGTTGATTTGCCAGATCCAGTATCACCATTACAGAATAGGTGATTAACATCTGGGTGTGTAGTCATAGCTCGGAACCAATCACCAGATGGTTCAATTAACTTGTTACCTTTTTCAACAGCTTTGCGGTCAACTTTCGCCTTATCCGCACTACAACTAATTTGAATCGCACCATCACTTACAGTAATTTCTGGCGGTACTTCAATCCCTGGTATTCGCAATTGAATTTCTTCCGCAATATCTTTGAGTTTCCGTACTCTTACGCCAGTGCGTGGGATAACCCAGATTAAATCGCACCCTGGTACAGCGTGACTATCTTTGTAATCGCAATAGATTTCGTACTCTAGCAGCACATCTATGATTTGATCTGCGACCCACTCAATTCTGCTATTACCTTTGGGTCGCTTGATACCCTCTAGCTGTGCAATCTTCTGGTATTGTTGGTTGATAATTTGCTCATACATTTGAGCTTGATCATTATATTGTTGCTGCCATTGTTGAGTTTGTTCGTCTGCCCATTGTTGAAGACGTTGATCCAGTAGTTCATTTTCTTGAATTAGTCTCAGTCTTTCATCTTCAACCATTGCTAATTGTGAAGATTCGTAACTATTTACTTCCTCTTCAGCTTTAGGGCGATACTCGTGTAGTAGAACTGCGCCTGCGATCGCGCCACTTCCAACCAACGACAATCGCAATATTTTCCAGCTTAAATCTTGATATTTAATTGTTAGTAAGGAAATCACCCCGACAACTACAGAGGCTGCTAATAAGCCTAAGCGTTGTCGAGGTGAGAGTGGAGAAACTTCAAATTCTATAGCCATGTTCCTAGTAATGAACCAATAGCGATCGCAAGTAAGCAAACCTTAGTGTGAATGGCGTTTTGTTGTGAATAATGCCAATAAGTCCACCCGCCAATTGTTACAACAACAATCACACCAACTAAAACAAGACATAAATCAGCTGGTAGAAAACTAGAAGCGTATGTGAGTATTGAAAACAAACTTGCATACGCTTCTAGTAGTGTTAGAAACTGTAAAGGTCGGTACAGCATTATTTGGCGTTAAACCCTGCTACTTTAGGTGTGTTGCCAGTAATTACTGCTTGGTGGCGCACATCCTCGCGTAAAGAGGCAACGCTGATTGACTTAAGCTGTAACTTACTCATCATTTCTTGTTGAGACAAAAGCCGATCAGCTTGATCGAACTTCACTTTATCACCAGTTTTGTCCGCATTAATAGCTGCACTTTGAGTTGCAAATTTAGCTCCTGTTAGTTTGTGTTGTTCAGTCAGAAAACCTTCGTGAGTAACTTTAGTCGTTACCCTGGCTTTCGCTAAGTTGATCCGGTCTTGTGATAATCCCTCCGTTTCAATCTGTACCTTGATTTGTTGTCGTTGGAGTTTGATATTTTCAATTTTTTCCGTGAGCATATTCATTTGCTGTTTCATCTTCTCCCGTCCCTATATCCTCTAAATTCAGATCTGCATTCAAATTCAGCTTGTTTGAGCTTTTCAATCTCGTCCTGTTTTTTTTCAACTTGAGATTGCAACTTCTCCACTTCCGATGCTTTTGCTTCCAGCAATCCGGTGAAGTGATTGAATCCAAGCAGCGAAACTATTGAAACTGCAACAAGTAAAACTAAGGTTACTTCAAAACCACTGTTACTGCTTGATGATGTGGTAGTATCCTGTAGACTCATTCTTAACTTCCCTAAATGAGTTGTTTTTAATAGCGATCGTGGCAACAAAACTTATTCCTGCGATCGCTATTAAGGCAATCAATGCAACCAATATTTCGGGTAAGCCGATGATGATTTTGGTTGTTTTGGGATTTGGTTTTAATTGACTACTGCTTCTGCCTCTATCGTGGTACTTACTGGCAATGACTTGGTTAAGTTGTTGCTCGATAAGTCGCTGGAGTTCAGCAAGAATTTTGGGTCAAGTTCCGCCTGTAATTCCTCAAAAGTATTGTCACGAAAACCACTGGTAGCTTGCTCAAAAGCGTCAAAGTATTGTTCGCCAATTTCGCCAAAATCACCATTGGCTAAATCTTCAAATGCACCTTTAACAGCCTTGGCAACTATTTGAGCCTTGATACTCTGCTTAAGATTGTCAGCAGCACCGTCAACGCGATCGCTAAAGTTTCTCCCTGCTTCGTTGGTTCTTTCGGATGCGCGGGTTGAGCCATTACTCGCAGTAGACTTGCCGTTGGTGGCTGCTTTTACCTTCTCTGCCGCTTTCCTGTCCCGTTCGTTCATTGTTCAGTTCCTCCATTCGTTGATTTATTTGAGCAATCGCTCTGTTCCTGCCTTGCTGTCTTACTAGATACCGGAATTCCCACAAACAGTTAAAGGCATTCCATGAAAAACCTCTATCAAGTGGCTCGTAGTCAAAACCTGCTGTTTCTAAATAGAGCAGGATTGCCTGGTCAAGCCGTAGCTGTGGATCAGAAATCTCCAGAAGTTCTAGGGCTTTTGCCCTTGGAATCCAAGTAACGTAATCTGGCAAAACTTTCGAGAGCGACTTGTAATCGGTTTGCAAGCTAACCATTATTCACAATTGCGTCTCGCTTGGTACTCGCTAAGATGTCGATACTCATAACAATAAAAAAACCTCACCTGTTTGGCAAGGGTTTTACTACTGAATTAGTAGCAAATACATTCTTGATTGGGTATAGACTCATTCTTCAGGGAAATCAAATGGTAGCGTTAGCTTCCTGATCTGATTAATTACATCTGCTTGCCTTAAAGTATGGAGAACATAGTCTGGTCGCTTTTCAAAATTTGCTCCCCAGTTTTTAATCGTCTCGGGGCTAAGACCAGTAGCTTTTGCCAAAGCACTGATGTAGTGTTTTCGCGCCCCCCTTTCTCTATGAGGAGTCTTGACCCATTTTTGGCAATATTCTAGAGGTTCCAAAGGTAATGCTGCGATCGCGTCAACTCTATTATTGGGCTGATTACGTCGATATAGTAAATTGTTTCTCATATCAGTAGTTGTGTTGCTACTGATTTAGTATAATAGAGCAAGCTCAAAGCTGGCATCCAGTTAAGTTGATTGCTACACAATTCCTTCATCTTCGGTTAAACCGAAGATGGAAAAAGGCGACTTGGTGCGATCGCCTCAACAATGTAAGCATTAAAGATCTACCAATGGGGACTGATCGCACCGTTCTTTTGTACCTACGAAAAATAATTGGTGTGGAGCAACACTATTCTTAACCCTAACTTCTTGGATATTGCCACTCCAACAAGGTTGTATATGTACCTCGTCCATGCTACTTAAGGTTATTTGGTATAAGTCCCAAGAAGCTATTTCAGTTAAATCTGCTGAGAGCTTCCATGCAGTTTTAGGGTCTAAACTGCAAGATATACAGCTTTGAGACTTAGTGTTTATTGTTGGCTTTGTAGCCACCTTTAAACCGTCTTTAAAAATTGAGTCACGATTGTAAGATGGCGACCAATGGTAAAGAATCACTTTAATCATGTACCTTTGCTACCAAGGGTTTCAGCATTATCGAATGCCTCAAACTTTTTAGTTACTGATGCGTTTATCAATTCAAGCTCGTCCACAACAACTCCTTGGTTGGCAAACATACGAGCCTGTTGAATTGCGAAAATTGCGTATTCCTTCGTTTTTTCGTCTTCAACCAAAGAATCTACAGCCTTGGCGAAATTTAGTGCAGCTTCATTGATTTGATTGTGTGCGCTTTTTCGCTTTTCTGTTACAGGAGGATGATATCTAAAATAGTTTTCAACTGGAATTGACATAAATTTATTTAGTTGTAAAGGACTTAATTAATAATACAATTATGGCTGTAAAAAAAAGGCGACCTGGTGCGATCGCCTTAAAAATGTAAGTCACTAAACTTGGAGCAACCTAATTAACATGACTCGGTATCTTATTTTTGCGGGGGAACGTTACAATTCGGCGGGTGGGGCTGGCGATTTACTGATGGACGCGGATGATTACCAAGCCGACTTCATTGATTGCCTAACAGAAGATGAAGCCCACTTTTATTTAGACAAAGCAGTAAGCATTTCTTGGCTGGATCGCTACACAAAATATGATTTAGATGTGCCGCAGCCAAATAAATTTGATTGGTATCAGGTTTATGATTTGCTTGAGAAGAGAATAATCATTGAGAGAAAAAAAACTTAAAACAGAAAAAGGCGACCTAGTGCGATCGCCTCAAAGTTATAAATTATTGAATTGCTTTAACGTCCAGTACCACGATGTGGGATGTTGTCTTGCTGCTTGGCATCACCAGTTAGGGCAGGGGTGGCAGCAACGAGAAGTAGTAAAACAGTGACAACTGCAATTACTTTGTATGGCATGATAATTCTCTCCAGGTATCAGAATTGTTTGAAGTGCTTGTAGGCTGTGAAAATTAGTTAGTAATGCGGTTAATCCAATGTCCGAGTTGCCAGTCTTCCGCATCCTCAACGACTGTCATTACTTCCTCAGTCCCAGGTATTGGGGCAACCGTGACATTGAACCGCCAGAAGTGTGAATCGGAATAGGTGTAGCTATAATGCTCTACTTGACCGTTAGCTAACGCTCGTTTGATATAGTGGATGCGTGGCTCACTGATTCTCGGATCTACAAAACTAGCGGGTTGCCCTAGTAATAGTTCTCGTGATTGATTCAACCGCTCTGGCAA
>JBARVL010000166.1:0-33936 GCA_049646245.1 Crinalium sp.
TATGATAAACAACTTTACCTAGTAGCGTATTTAAGTCATTATGACGATTATCTGAGCGATCCGGTGTTGCAGTTAATCCTAATCTATAAGGTGCGATCGCATATTCTGCAATTACCCGATAAAAATCCGTCGGTAAATGATGGCACTCATCGCAGATTAATAAGGCATATAAGTTTCCTAATGCTTCTGCATGAATTGCCGCACTATCATAAGTTGCTACAAGAATAGGAGTGCGATCGCGCGAACCTCCCCCTAATAATCCCACCTCCACGCCAGGAAATGCAGCCTCCAGTTGAGCATACCACTGGTGCATTAAATCCAACGTTGGTACTACAATCAGCGTACTGCGGGGCGTAGACTGCATTGCTAATTGAGCTAAATAAGTCTTACCCGCAGCAGTAGGTAATACAACAACTCCCTGTCTTCCTGCTAACTTCCAAGCTAATAACGCCTCACTTTGATGGGGATAAGGTTCCATTTCCAAACTGGGTATTAATTCCAGTGGAGAAAATGCCTTAGCTTCATCAATAAAATTAATTTTCTCTGCTTGTAGTGCTTCTACCAGAGGACGATAGTAAATTGCAGGGATACGAAATTTTTCTACACGGTCGTCCCAAGTAGCATATTCCACCCAAACTTTTCCCCTTGGTGGTGGATGGAAAATTAGAGTGCCTCGATCATAAGATAGTGTGGGGGTACGAGCCATTATGTTAAAGCAAACACCCTGTTTATTCTAAGGTAATGAGTGGATGGGGGAAGTGTGCGATCGCATCTATTTTTCGCAACTAAACAGAGAATATTTCATAAATTATCCCAGCAAATGATTATTTTTGGCGAAATCAAGGAGTAGACAAAATGTTAAGAGGAATACGCGATCGCACCAAACATTACCTAATTAGTTTAGGAATAGTTGCTAGTGCATTACTCCTAACATTCTTACTAAAACCACTGCTGGGAACAATAAATTTCCCCTTATTTTATTGGGCAGTAGCAGTTAGTGCTTGGTCGGGCGGTATGGAGGCGGGACTACTAGCAACGCTCTTATCTACTTTAGCTATCCAATACTTTTTTATTGCGCCCTTACCTAACTTCGCTATTAATGATTTAACCCATCTTGTACGCCTGGGTGTATTTATATTAGTAACACTACTGATCAGTTCATTGAACTGGGAATTACGCGCAGCTAAACAGCGAATTGAGAAAAGTCTACTCAAGATCAAAGCTTCCGAGGAACAATATCGCTTAATAGTTGATACAGCTTACGAAGGTATTTGGAAATATAATTCTGAGGCAAAAACAGAATATGTCAACCAGCGTTTAGCCGAAATGTTAGGTTATACCCCAGAAGAAATGATTGGTCGCCCAGTTTTTGATTTTATAGATCGAGATCAACGCGGGCAAGTAGAACAAATTCTTCAAAGGCGTAAGCAAGGTATTAAAGAGCAATACGACTTTTGTTTTCGTTGTAAAGATAATTCAGAACTCTGGGCAATTGTTACCAGTAGTCCAATTATCGATCAAAATGGGGAATCTATCGGTGGAATAGCTATGCTCACCGATGTCACAGAACGTAAGCAAGCAGAATTAGCTTTAAAAGAAAGCGAAGCACGGTTCCGCAGCATAGTTGAATCTAATATGATTGGGATTGCCTTTTGGGAATCAGACGGCTCTGTCAAAGATCCAAATGCCGCTTTTTTGAACATAATTGGATATACCCAAGAAGACGTTATTCCTAATAAAATTAGCTGGCAAAAACTAACGCCACCGGAATATTCTTATTTAGATACCCTAGCGCTGACAGAAATTAAAACTAATAGGTTTTGTACACCATTTGAAAAAGAGTACATTCGTAAAGATGGCAGTCGTGTACCAGTTTTGATTGGTGGTGGTAGTTTTGAGGAATGTACAGACAAAGGTGCGTTTTTTGTTTTAGACATTACTAAGCGTAAGCTGGCGGAAAAAGCTCTACGAGAAAGTGAATCTCGCCTTAAGCATTTAGTAGACTCTAACTTAATTGGTATTATCTTTGCCGACTTTAACGGCAATGTGATTGAAGCCAATGATGCTTGGTTGAATATTTTAGGCTATACACGCGAAGAAGTAATTTCAGGAAAAATTAACTTTTTAGAAATTACTCCACCAGAATATCGCCATTTAGATCAACTAGCGATAGAGGAGATGAAGCTTACTAATAAACATTCTCCCTTCGAGAAAGAATATATTCGTAAAGATGGTAGCCGTATACCCGTATTAATTGGGACAGCATATATTCCAGGCGATGAGCCTGTTGGAATTGGATTTTTAATTGATCTTAGTGAACGCAAACAAATAGAAAAAGCCAGAGAGCAAAGTGAAACTAGATTCCGTACTTTAGTAGAACAAGCGCCTTTAAGTATTCAAATTCTTGCTCCTGATGGTCGCACTCTCCAAGTTAATCGTGCATGGGAAGAACTCTGGGGAGTAACTTTAGACCAAATTCCAGAATATAATATGTTAGAAGATCAGCAATTAGAAGAAAAGGGGATAATTCCTTATATTAAACAAGCATTTGCTGGGGAAGCGGTAATAATTCCCCCAGCCAAGTATGATCCTAATGAAAGTATTCCCGATCGCACAATTAATCAAGACCCGATTCGCTGGGTGAGTGCTGTTGCTTATCCCGTAAAAAATGAAGATGGTAGTATCCGCGAAATAGTCGTGATACATGAAGATAGGACTGCTCGCAAACGCGCAGAAGATACACTAAAAGAAAGAGAAGCTGAACTAAGTTTAATTACTAATACTGTTCCTGTGTTAATTTCATATATTGATGCAGAACAACGCTATCGCTTTAATAATCAGAAATACCAAGAATGGTTTGGTAATTCTCCTACAGAAATATATGGCAAGCACATTAGAGAAGTTTTAGGTGTAACAGCTTATCAAAAATTTCTTCCTTATATTGAAACAGTATTATCAGGACAGCAAGTAACTTTTGAAGCCGAAATCCCTTATCAAAATATTGGTAAACGTTACGTTAATGCTATTTATATTCCGCAATTTGGGGATAACAAACAAGTTAAAGGATTTGTCGCTTTAGTTAGTGATATAACAGAGCGCAAGCAAGCTGAGGTAGAACGCATAAAGCTGTTAGAACTTGAGCAAGCAGCCCGCATTGTTGCTGTTAACGAAGCAGCACGAAGCGCCACAGCACAGCAGCGACTAGCATTTTTAGCTGAAGCAAGTCGAGTGCTGTCAAGTTCTTTAGATTACAAAATTATACTATCGACTATCGCTGATTTAGTTGTGCCAAGTATGGCGGATTTCTGCTTTTTTGATGCCGTAACACCGGAGAATAAAATAGAGCGCGTAGTCTGGCGGCACTGCGATCCAGATCAGAAAGAATGGTTCGATCAGGTGCAGTACTATGTCCCACCCCAGGATATTCAAGATCACCCCGTAAATTCAGTTTTATTAACAGGAAAAGCCCAGTTTATTTCCAAGGTTTCTGATGATTGGCTACAGGAAGTTGCGATTAATTCTGAACATTTGAATTTTTGGCGTAGTTTGAACTTTAGCTCATTAATTACAGTCCCAATAATAGCCCACGATCGCAAATTAGGAACTTTAACTTTTTGTGTAACATCTCAATCAGATCGCAGTTATACCAACGATGATTTACTGTTAGCTTATGATTTAGCTCATCGTGCAGCTTTAGCCTTGGATAACGCTAGTTTGTATAGAGAAGCGCAAGAAGCTAACCGCATGAAAGACGAGTTTCTTGCCACCCTGTCCCATGAACTGCGTACCCCTCTTAATGCTATGCTGGGATGGACTCAGCTATTACGCACCCGCACATTTGATCCTCAAACATCAGCACGGGCGCTGGAAACAATTGATCGTAATACTAAATCTTTGGCTCAACTAATTGAGGATGTTTTAGACGTTTCTCGGATTATTACAGGGAAACTACAGCTTAATATTCGTCCAATTCAACTTGTACCTGTAATTGAAGCAGCTATTGAAACAGTACAACCTGCTGCTAACGCTAAAGATATTAAGATTGAGTGCTTATTAGACTTTTATAGAGGAAAAGTTTTAGGAGATCCCAACCGTTTGCAGCAAGTAGTGTGGAATTTGCTTTCCAATGCTGTTAAATTTACTCCTCAAGGGGGAAGAGTTGAAGTCAGACTAAAACAAATTAATAATGATGTATATATTGAATTTATAGATACAGGAAAAGGAATCAAGAACGAGTTTTTACCTTATGTATTTGAACGTTTCCGTCAAGCTGATAATTCCATTACTAGATCTTATGGCGGGTTAGGTTTAGGGTTAGCAATTGTCCGTCATTTAGTAGAATTACACGGAGGAACAGTTCATGCTGAGAGTGCAGGTGAGGGAAAGGGAGCTACATTTGTAGTTATACTACCTGCGATCGCACACAACCACAATCAAGTAAAACCAGAAACTAGCTCATACAATCAAAATATAGATTTATCTCCGTCTACTGATAGCGTTTCCTCCTCACTTTTGTCCGATTTACACATCCTAATAGTAGATGATGAACCTGATGCCAGAGAGTTATTAATTGCTATTCTTCAAGATTATGGCGCAGAAGTCACAGCAGCTAATTCTGCAACTGAGGCATTTGAACTACTGCAAAAATTGCAGCCAAATGTGTTAATAAGTGATATTGGTATGCCTAATGAAGACGGTTACGCCTTAATTCGCAAAATTCGCTCGCTGCATCCAGAACAAGGAGGCAAAATTCCTGCGATCGCTCTAACAGCTTATGCTAGATCTGAAGACCGTAATCAAGCTATTTTAGCAGGTTTCCAACTTCACATTCCCAAACCTATTAATCCGGCTGAATTAGCTATTATGATTTCCAACCTCTTGACAATTATCAATTAACAATTATCAATTATCAATTAACAATTATCAATTATCAATTAACAATTATCAATGAATAGCAAATCTGAGAATGCTGCTTATGAAAAAGCCTATAAGTTTGCGATTAGGGTTGTTAAGGCTTATCAATATTTAACTACTGAAAAAAAGGAGTTTGTTTTATCAAAACAACTACTTAAGAGTGGTACATCAATAGGAGCCAATATTGCTGAAGCTAATGGAGCTATATCAGTAGCTGACTTTTCCAGTAAAATGTCTATTGCTTATAAAGAATGCTTGGAAACAAAATATTGGCTTTCCCTCCTCAAAGATACTAATTACATTAATCAAAATGCTTTTGAAAGCATCTACAAAGACGCTGACGAAATCAGCAAAATATTGTTTTAAATTCTCAAGACAACCCGCATCAAAAACAACTCAACAGATAATTGTTAATTGTTAATTGTTAATTGTTAATTGTCAAACTCTTGTTCATAGAAAGCAGCCTGACGGCGACTTGGATCTATTTGCCAATCTTCATTGTCACCGCCAATAATTAATTGCTTAATATCAACGTATTCTTTACTCAATTGTTTCAGTGCATTAATTAGGATATCAAGAGCGATCGCATCACTGGTTCCTAAATCAAACCAGCAGCGACCCCAGTTTTTTTCATACTCAAAATCAGCCATATTGTGCATCAACGCCGACAAGCTGTTATCAGCCGCCTCTGCGTCATACTCCATATAACTCAATTCCATTCCCACTTCCTGAACTTGGATATTTTCAGCATTAAAAGCCCCCAGTTTTCCTAAAAAAAACCAAGAATTAAAAACTTCTTCAACATATTGCTTCTCTCTGTGAGAAGGAACACTATTGAACTCAATCCAAATCCACAAATCAAAAGAGTTATATTCGCGAAACTGTACGTGCATCGGACTCAAGACCTAAATTGCTAATTGTTAATTGTTAATTGCGGTAATTTAACTGGTCCCCATGTCCCAGATCCATTATCAATCTGTTTTTTGTAAGCATAGCAGTCACGCTCTTTAAGATCAATCTTAATTTGAGTCTTGCAGTGTTCATAAAAGATTTGTGAAGCAATCCATTTTGGCAGTTGATTTGATTTATTCAAAGCAGTTTGAAAATTATTATTAGCTTCTTTGAACAAAGCAGGATTTTTTTGAGTATTTCCTTGGAATGCTAAAATTTGGGCTTTTAAATAATATAATTCTGGGTTTTTAGGAGCTTCTTGTAATGCCTTATCTACATACTCAAGTGCCTTATTATACTGCTTCAAATCCCGATAACCAACAGCAATCCCACGATGAGCTAAATACCCTGGACTGGCATATTTTTCTAGGCTTTCAATTCCTTGCTTCGGGTCAGAAAACGGCAGATTTACGGCTAAAATCAAATCCATATATCCCTTAAGTAAATTTACTTCTGGATCGTTAGGAGCAATTTTCTTAGCTTCATCCAAATACTGAAAAACTTGCTGTAATTTTGTTAAAGCCGCCAAAGAGTTTTCTTGCTTAAAGCTGTAAGTACCTTCTAAAAAATAACCAACAGCAGTGTAAAGATTTCCACGCACAGGATCATTCTGGTTGATCTGTTGCGCTAATTGCATCGTTTTATTGGAATAAAATTTAAAGGCGTTCCAGTCTTGATCTTTAAAAGCAAAAGATGCTTGGATAGCATAAGCTAAAGGCTCATTTTTGTCAGTAGATTCAGCCAGTTTGAGATAACGTCTAGCTTCAGGATAGTTACCTTCCTTAAACAGCGCTTTAAAAGCCGCTTCTGTATTGTCTCCAATATTGCGAGTATTAGTAGTACGAAATATATCTTTGGCAAAAGTTGGAGTTACCCACAGGCTAAGTGCAGTAAATGTGGCGAAAGCAGAACCCATCCTCAGATGTGAAAACAACCAATCTTTCATGTTTATCCTCAAAAAAACTTTTGTTTTATTATTCCCATTCCGCTTGTCAGTTCGCGCATTAGATAACTGCCGACAGGGATTATATACACAACTCCAATAGATCACCTTGACGCGATCGCTATTTGCCAGTTCCAGCTTAAGCCTTCAGTCACTAGCCTTTATTATAGAAGAAGTAGAGGCAAGGAATATTTACTTAACTCTTTTAGGACTTACGCACCGAAAGCTTGAAACCTTGATCCCCCCTACCCCCCTTAAGAAGGGGGGGAAATTCAAAGTCCCCCTTCTTAAGGGGGATTTAGGGGGATCTCTGCGTAAGTCCTGTCTTTGAAAAGAAGATTACCTCAAATTTTTCTCTCATACCATAATATACAATTGTTAATCTGAGAGTGAGAAGCGAGAATTAGCGATCGCATCATAATTAATCACATCCGTACTTAATGCTCTATCTCAAAAACCTGATTTACCACCCCCCAGCTACCCCAACAGCTATCCTCAAATCTATCAACCTCGAACTTGCCCCCCAGCAATTAGGGCTGGTTATCGGTCCCAGTGGGTCTGGGAAAAGCACCTTTCTAGAGATCATGGCTGGACTGGCAGAAAAAACATCCGGCGGTCTCTTGTGGCGAGACCAAGAACTTACACCAGATCACCTACAACAATTGTGCGGCTTAGTATTTCAGTTTCCAGAACGGCATTTTTGTGGCAACACAATTTTAGAAGAACTGCGACTAGGACACCCAGAGTTAGGCTCAACGCGAATAAAAGAAGCACTTGAAGAAGTAGGGCTTGCCCATCTCTCCCTCCAAACCTCCCCGCAATCCCTTAGCGGTGGTCAACAACGGCGACTTGCCTTAGCAGTACAGTTAATTCGACAACCCCATATTCTACTATTAGACGAACCAACAGCAGGGCTAGATTGGTCAATGAGACGGCAACTGGTGAACTTATTAGCTAAACTCAAAACCCATTGGACACTCTTAGTAGTGACTCACGATGCCAGTGATTTATTGCCAATTGCTGATTGCGGCTGGACAATCAATCATGGTGAAATGCAATCAGTTGATCCAAAATCACTCGTAACTAAAGATAATCAAACCCAAGCCGTTACTCCATAAAGTGACAAGTAAGGAAATATATCATAGTTGATCTAAAAAAGAAAAACTTGTCCAACAAACAATTAACCTAAAAAAACATCTGCGTTTATCTACATTTATCTGCTTGCATCTGCCGTCAAAAAAATCCCAAATCTCTATAACCTCAAAGTGAATACAATTACAGAATCCCAAAACTCCATCCCTGAGATGTTAGAAATTTGGCAGCAAACCTTAAACTGGCAACCAAACCCAATTCAACAACAGCAATTTCAGCAGCTTTACGAACTAATTTTAGCCGCAAACCAACATCTCAACCTAACGCGCATTACCACACCAGAAGACTTTTGGGAAAAGCACTTATGGGATTCATTAAAAGGAATTGCTCAATTACTTAACACCTCTACCACCTCACCATTACGTGCAATTGATATTGGTACAGGGGGAGGTTTCCCAGGAATACCAGTGGCGATCGCACTCTTAAACTGTCACGTTACCCTACTAGATTCTACCCGTAAAAAAATCGCCTTCCTAGAAAACCTAATCCCACAATTAAACTTAAATAATCTCACCACATTAACTGGTAGAGCCGAAGAAATAGGACAACAAAAACAGCATCGCCAAGCTTACGATTTAGCTTTAATTCGAGCCGTTGCCCCAGCATCCGTTTGTGCAGAATATGCCTTACCTTTACTTAAAAAAAATGGTTTAGCAATTCTATATCGTGGACAATGGACTGAAGAAGAAACAAAAACTCTAGAAGAAGCAGTTAAACAATTAGGTGGCGTAATTGATTCTATAGAAACATTTACCACACCCATTAGTCAAAGCCAGCGAACTTGTTTGTATTTAAAGAAAATAACAGCAACACCTGCTTATTTTCCCCGTCCAGTAGGCATACCTACACAAAAGCCACTTTAGTTTATTTCTGTTCTTTCAACTATTAAATAATATTAATTAAAAAAATAATGCCACAAATTGTAGATCCCCCTAAATCCCCCTTAAAAAGGGGGAATTTGATGTAATTCTCCCCCCTTTTCAAGGGGGGCTGGGGGGGATCTAACCATCTGTGTTAATCTGTGGTTAATTTTCTATCTAGAATCCTCAAAGACAAAATATCACGCTTGATACTACTTCTGAGACAAGCGTTTAACTTCTGCCCCAACCAACATTTGATGCGCCTCATCCAAAAATCCTGGTATTTTATCTGCATGAGGACTATTAACCAAACATTCACTTAAATCTAATTCCTTGACATTTTCCGCCTTATTACCTGGGAACCAGTGACTAGCATTACCCAACAAGTTATAGCGCATCTTAGCATAATCAATCATCTGATATGCGATCGCCAAATTCCGCAACCACAAAATCACAGGTATATTCACACCACCAGGCGTTTCTTCATAAGTTGGCAAACCAATATGCCAAGTTTTCACCCACTCTTCCCCCAACTCCTGATAAGCTTCCTCTTCTAAACGCTGCAAAATTGGCGGTAAAACCTCCTCAGCACCATCTAATAACTCTAGCGTCTTCAAATGTTCATCAAAATCTTGTGGTTTAGCAGCCCCAACACTTAAAGTATGTACCTGTGGATGACTCAAACAAAACAAATCATTAAACACCATAGGGGTAAGTGGATGGCAAAGTTCAACTAACTTTGGCGTAGGTTTATATAACAGTCCTCCCTTATCTGAAGGACTAATAATAAATACCCCCATATCGTGGCGCGTCGCCGCTTCTATAGCTGCCCAATTAAATTGATTAATGTAATACCAATGCAAATTAACATAATCAAACTTATTAGTGGCGATCGCCTGCACAATTAAATCTGTAGCACCATGAGTTGAAAAACCAATAAACCTCACTTTTCCTTCAGCTTGCAGCTTTTGGGCAACTTCCAAACATCCACCATCACGGATACTATAATCCAACGTTTCAGCATGATTAATTCCATGCAACCCTAGTAAATCAACATAATCTAACTGCAAAAATGCCAAAGACTTCTCAAAATTATGCCTAAACTCTTCTGGATCAGCTTTTATACCAACTTTAGTTTGGATAATAAGCTTTTCTCGTGGCAAAGTCGGCAAAATCTTACCCAACTGCATTTCTGAAGTACCATAACCACGAGCAGTTTCTATATGATTAATCCCAACTTCTAACGCCCGAAAAATAGTAGTTTCTAAATTCTGCTGATTATCTAAAGGAATTTCTGATCCTGCCACATCTTGCCACTTATACTGATACCTCATACCACCGCAAGAAAAAACAGGCATCTGCAATTCTGTACGTCCGAAGCGTCGATACTGCATCATCACAATTAACAATTAACAATTAACAATTTAGGACTTACGCACCGAAAGTCTGAAACCTCGATCCCCCCTACAGAGCTTAAAAAGGGGGAAAATTCAAAGTCCCCCTTTTTAAGGGGGATTTAGGGGGATCTAGAAGTAAGTCCTGCCATTAACAAAAATAGCTCTTCCCTATTTATGGTAATCATAAAATCTTTTCTAACTGTAGGGTGTGTTAGGCACGGGTGATAAATTGAAAATTTCACCCAATAATTCTATTTACGTGCCTAACGCACCATCAATCGTGCTTTGTAACACAATTAACTTTTTACAGAATTAACCCGAAATAGGCGCATCCTACTCCCTTCCCACTAAAAGATTACCGATTGTATTCTTGCTCTTCCTTGGCGGACTTTGCGTCTTGGCGGTTATAAAAATAGGTATTCTTTAAGCGGGAAGGGAGTAAATTATCAACTTTCTAAAACTCCCGTACACTAGGTTGACCATCCTTAACCTCACCCACTAACACAATATCAGTAACCCCCACAAACAAACCATTCTCAAGCACACCAGGAATATTATTTAGAGTCTTTTCCAACTCAGCAGGATCATCAATGGAATCGAACTTCACATCAATTACCATATTGCCTTGGTCAGTAATCACAGGTCCCGCTTTTTTCACACCCATCCTTAATTCTGGCTTACCGCCCAACTTTTCAATCGCCCGCATCACAGGAGTCATCGCCATTGGTATTACTTCCACAGGCAACAAGAAAGTTGAACCTAGCTTATCAACTAACTTAGAACTATCGACCACTACAATAAACAAATCAGCAAGCGCGTCTACTACTTTCTCGCGGGTATGAGCCGCACCACCGCCTTTAATCAAATTCTTTTGAGGATCAACCTCATCAGCGCCATCGATCGCAATATCAATATGGTCAACTTCATCCAAAGTAGTTAAAGGAATACCGTACTGTTTAGCCAGCACTGATGCCTGAAACGACGTTGGGATGCCCAAAATATCTTTAAGTTCACCTGACTTAATGCGCTGTCCCAAATACTCGATCGCATACGCCGTCGTTGAACCCGTACCTAGCCCCACAATAGCACCAGACTGTACACGAGCAGCAGCAGCCTTACCAACTTCCTGCTTCATCACCTTAACTGGGTCTTGTTCTGCGGTCATGCCAAAAACTCCTTTTAATCCAAACTCAGCTTACCAGCACAACTACAAGCTGTGATATAGCCCTAACCAGATAGGGCGCGGACATAAAAAAAAGCTAACCGCTAAAAGCTAATTGCTAAGTCAGGACTTACGCAAGTCCCCCTTTTTAAGGGGGATTTAGGGGGATCTACAACGGCTGAAAAGTTTGTTTTAGCGTTAATGATGCGTAAGCCCTGTAAGTGCTAAGTGCTATAAATAAAAAAGCTGGCTACTCATAGTGCCAGCTTAATCCAGGTTGGGGCTTAATTTTCTCAATTGATCCAAGAAATGGAGCCTTCCCCATCACAAAGAGTCAGTGAATTTCCTGCAAGCAATCAAACATATACTTGTGCTTGGCTCTTACTGAAAAACCCAAGTTGATTTTCCGAGTGCCATTAAGAATTGGTAGATTGAGTTGCCAACATTTCCTTCAACTTAGCTAATTCACCAGCCCAACGTGGATCAGGTTGAAACTCATCTGAACTGCCGCTATATGATGTACTTGCAGTTGTAGTAGACCGCCTTGACTTCTTATTATTACGACGCGCAGAACTACTACCACCACCACCAGCAGCACTACGCTCAGGATTACGAGTCGGAGGAGGAGTGTTGCTGCTGGGAGTGCTGCTACTGGTATCTTCAGTAGCTGGGGCAAACTCCTCATCACCTTTACCCTTAGACCTTGGTAATGCTTTTTCTATTTTAAGAGCAGCATCTTGAAACATATAGCCATTGAACTGCTCAATAATTTGATCGGCTTGTTCATCTGTATTTACAGTTACAAAGCCAAAACCACGACATTTACCAGTTTTACGGTCTTTAATTACTTTGGTGGAAACAAAATCACCTGCTTCGGCAAAGATGGCTTGTAGATCTTGACGCTCTACATCTTCTTTTGGCAGATTACCCACATAAAGACGAATAGACATGAAAAATACCTCCAGACTTGGATTCAAACAAACTTGCTTGCAGGCAGCAAAATGATATTAGCTAAGGAAACACTATCTTGACGCAAGTTGCTCCACCAGGTCAATTTTCGTACTTCTCTAGCTAATAGTAAAAACATCAATGTGTGCAGTAGAACCAGGTTAATCTCTATCCTGCGTCGAATGCTTGGCTTTTGATTTCCAGATGTATTGTTTGTGACAGCAGAAATTTTACACAAGCTTTTTATTCTAATCTTATTTTCGCAGGATGTTTACGCCATACTTAAAGGTATCATGCCATTTGCCTTGCAGCTACTTCGATGGGCAGATTTTACCTATAAGCTATATAAGGTTCGAGTTATATCTTAACTTCTTTAACAGTCAATAAAATAATTTTATCCTACTCAAATCCCATAAAACTCACTATGAAAGCGATCTGGCTAGAAAATCAGCAACTACAGCTACGCACAGATGCCCCCATTCCCGAACCTCAGCCAGGGGAGGCATTAGTGCGTGTAGTTTCTGCTGGCATCTGTAACACAGATTTAGAACTGCTGAAAGGCTACTATCCTTATACGGGGATTTTGGGTCACGAATTTGTAGGTATTGTAGAACAAGGATCGGAACAACTCATTGGTCAGCGTGTTGTTGGAGAAATTAATGCTGCCTGTGGCGAGTGTAGGTTTTGTGTAACTGGGCAACCTACTCACTGCGAAAACCGTTCTGTTTTAGGCATAGTTAACCGCAATGGAGCTTTTGCTGAGTATCTTACCTTGCCAATTAAGAATTTACACCGAGTACCGGAGTGTATAACAACAGAAAAAGCTACTTTCACAGAACCCCTAGCAGCCGCGTTGGAAATTCAGCAACAGGTGCAAGTACGCCCAGAGGATAGAGTGTTGGTAGTTGGTGATGGCAAATTAGGGCAACTGGTGGCGCAAACACTGGCGCTTACTGGGTGCGATCTTTTAGTCGTGGGGCGACATCAAGAGAAACTTGCTAACCTAGCCAAGCGCGGTATTAAAACTAATTTTGTTGAGGCAGTAACAGAGCGAGCTTATGACTTATCAGTAGAGTGTACTGGTAATGCCGAAGGTTTTGCGATCGCACTACGCGCCCTCCGTCCTCGCGGTACCCTCGTCCTCAAAAGCACCTATTCAGGACAACTGACTTTTGATGCCTCATCTCTAGTAGTAGACGAAATTACTCTGATAGGTTCACGCTGCGGTTCCTTTCCCCCAGCCCTTGATTTACTAGCTACAGGACAAGTTGACGTAGAACCGCTAATTCAGGCACGCTACCCATTAGGTGAAGGGCTTGCAGCCTTCGATCATGCCCAAAAGCGAGGTGTATTAAAAGTTTTGCTAGAAATGCCTAGATAATATTAATCTGACTGACTATTCGGAAGAAAGATGATAATAATTTTTTATTTCCCGATAGTCAGGACAGTCAATAGCATCCTCAGAATTGGCAATATGAGGCTGCACTGTACATTTAAGACGATAATCGTTTGTGAAATATTGGCAGCCAGTACAGGGAATTTCGTGCATTTTTTTTGCCCTGCTTAAGCCGTGTTTCATACTCAGCCAAAGACTCCTGAATGCCAAAATTATGATGATCCAGGCACTCACAAAGCAGATCTGCACTAAAAAAGGCTGGATGGCTTGCACCAGGGGATATAAAATTTGAAACACTGTTCATCCCTTAATTAGAATAAAATGAGCAAATATGTTGATAAATTAAGCACATCTGAATTTATTCACGGGGTTTGGTAAATTAAGAAAACCTAAAAAATTCTCAAGTATATGTCATTCCTAATTATCAATATACTTAATTTAAATTTTATTAACAGGAATTATCTCTCTCAAAATGTTCAATTTTAAAATTGAAGCTAGTTTGAGTGCTTAAAACTTAGCTTTTGGAAACGATGCACTTACTCAGACGATCAAGCTAAAATACAATAGCTTGATTTTAATTGTATTGTTTCTAGCGATGCCACTTGTGCGCGAGTGAGTTTTAATAAGGTTTATTTATCTTCATAACTGTAACTGCCTACGGCTATTACAAGCGCGCAAATCAAGCTAGTTCCAACTGGTGTCAAGGCGAACTTGTGTTCAGCCCAGCATCATCCAAACGCCATAGCAGTTTTACTGGATGCACTCCATGTCTATCCCTTCATCTAGCGACGATCGCTCTGGCTTTCCTGCTGAACTAATTCGTTATAGTTCACAGGTTGAAAGTCTCAAAGAGCAAGTGCGATCGCGCGACAATGCTGCAAAAACTCCAAGCTATGATTTAGGGTATGCAGCGATCCTCATGCCTCTAAATGAGCGAGATACAAAGGCATTACTCGCTCTATTTGAACGAGAAGATATTGATCAGATTGAAGCTGAGATCGATCGCAATTTACTTTGGTTAGCCCCTGCACCATGTTGGGAAGATAACCCCTTTGACTTTTTAAGTGAATATCTCTAAAACGGGATATCATCCAAATCTTGACCTGCTTCTGGCTTTTTAGGATTGACAGCTTTCAGGGGTCTAGTTTCTGTCGCCAAGGAAGCTGTTTCCGGTTCATACATCCCACGATCAGCTTTTTGAGTACTGACATTCCCTGTGGTTGCTCTTAAGGAAACAACATTATTAGTATTGCTGGTTGCAGGAGATTCTGATGCTGATGCTGCTTGATAGCCATTATTCGCTAACGAATAGATTTTAGAAGCTACTAACTCGGCGCGTTTTTCTTTAAAACCTTCTGGGCGCTCAATAGTATTCATCTGTAAGCGACCTTCGATTACAATGCGATCGCCTAAGTGATACTGTTCTTGAATTTCTTGTGCGATATTTCCCCACCCTACAACCTTTAATGTAGTTGGTGGATCTTCAGTCCGCATCCCTGGAAACTGCACTAACATTTCAGCAATTGCAGTTTGGTTGTCTGGAGTATAACGCAGTTCTGGATCTTTAATAATTTCTGCCATTAAAACGCAGCTATTCATTTAATAATGCTCCTAGTCGATTAGTTTGTAATTTTCAGGGTATTAGTACAATTGTACTGTTTTCTGTAGTAAACTGCAAAACGAAAATCATGTTTTGTGTTATAGCAGTCAGCTATTAGCGTAGAGACGCGAAATTTCGCGTCTCTACATCATGCGCTTTTGTGAGCAAGGGTTTGGCGAAGATAAATTATGTCCTCACCTATCCTGCTACAGCTATAACTGTTGATAGGTTAAGAATTCTAGTCAACAGTCAACAACCTTAACCATCAATGCAATTTAACTGGTAACAGTTTAGCTAAATGCTGACAACATTTGTAGTGTATTTGTAGAAATATTCCTAAAATACTGCAACAAATGTCTTGACATTTTCACAGAAATGATTATTAGGATAAAAAGTCCATACCTTTATCATGTTCCACAAATTCTTGAACACGAGCGCGGTACTCTCTTAAAGTTTCATCAACCCAATCTTTGTTATTACTATTAGCGTAAATAGTTACTAAAGGTTCACTAGCATCAGGTAAAATTAACACCCAACTATCATTTTGATAATTGCAAATCTTCACACCATCCACCAATTCCAAATTCTCGGCTGGGTGAGTTTCGACAAGATGGCGCATTAATGCTCCCTTAACTGTCCAAGGACAACGCACCGGATAATTTCTGTGATAAACACGCGGTAGCTCAGAACGGATAGCACCAAGCGATCGCTCTTGCAAACTTAGCATCTCCATTAGTTTAGCAATACAGAACATCGCATCAAACCCTGGGTGCAGTTGTGGGAAAATAAACCCCATCTCACCACTACCACCTAAAACCACATTAGGATTAGTGTGACACGCCTCCATTAACGCTGTCGGATTCGCCTTAGTCCGAATTACCCTACCATCATGGCGACGGGCAATTTGTTCCACACCACTATAAGCATGGACAGGTACTACCACAGTACCTCTAGGGTTAGCTGTCAGAATCATCTGAATCATTAAAGCTGTCAACATTTCACCCCGAATTGCCAACCCTGACTCATCCACCAGAATCATTTGCTCCCCATGTGCTGACACTTGCACCCCAAAATTAGCTTTCAGTGCCTCAACCACATGACCTAACTGATTTAGCAATGCCTCCCGTTCAGGAACAGCTAACGCGCTTTGATTCAAACTAGCATTCAGTACCACCGCATCGCAGCCAAATTTAGCTAACAGTAAAGGTAACACCGCACCAGAAACAGCATAGACATAATCAATTACCACTTTTGCACCACTGTTGCGAATTGCTGGTACATTGAGATGTTTTTCAAAGGCAGTACTATAAATCTCAATTCCTTGGTTGAGGTAGGTAACGTTACCAATTTCATGTATTTGCGCTCGTCGTAAATCCTCCTTAAAATAAGCTCCTTCAATTTTTTTCTCTTGAGATTTCGAGATATTAATCCCCTTGGGATCAAAAATCTCGATCAATATATAATCGGATCTGTCTGGATGTACCCGGACATGAATTCCGCCAGTCACCGAAAGCGTAGGCACAACTGTACGGGCGACAGGAATAGCAGTTGCTTCTAAATTCTGGACATTTATTCCCACCGACATTAAACCAGCAATTAAAGAGCGAGAAACCATCCGCGAAATACTGCGCTGGTCGCGAGATACAGTTACAGAAGAACCTTGCTTTAAAGTAGAGCCATAAGCGGCTCCTAACTTGACAGCAAATTCTGGAGTTATATCAATATTTGCTAACCCTTGGACACCTCGTTGACCAAATAAATTACGGTGAGCCGTTTGACCCCAAATTAAGTTAATGTTCAAGGTAGCACCAGATTCTACCTCTTTACTGGGCCAAACACGCACATTAGGGCTAACTTGAGCTTCTTCACCAATAGTAGATAAAGAACCTACTACCGCACCTTCTAACACATGGGCGCGACGGTCTACACGGGTTCCACGAGCAATTACACAGGCACGTAAATGTGCTTCTTCACCAATAATTGCTCCATTCCAAATAATCGGACGCTTGAGGTCAGCATCAGCACCAATGGTGACATTATCACCAATTACTGTTCCCGCCTCAATTTGCACCCGTGAACCAATGCGACAATTACGACCGATGATTGCTGGAGGTTGAATTTTAGCTGTTGAGTCAATATAAGTATTTTGCCCTACCCAAATTCCAGGTGATTGTTGTTCAGAGGTAAATTCTAGTTTTACCTTTTTTTGTAAAGCGTCATATTGAGCATCGCGGTAAGCATCTAAATGACCAACATCACACCAATAACCCTCGGCAATGTAGCCATACATGGGTTCGTCTTTTTCCAACAGTAATGGAAACAAATAGGAAGAAAAGTCACTTTCCGTGTTACCTGGCAGGTAATGTAATACTTCTGGTTCTAAAATGTATGTGCCAGTGTTGACCGTATCAGAAAAAATTTCACCTGGAGAAGGTTTTTCTAAAAATCTGCTGATGCGATGGTTTTCGTCTGTAATTACTACACCAAATTCAATCGGATTTGGGACGCGGGTTAAAATTAAGGTAGCTTGCGATCGCTTTTGTTTATGAAATCGAATGGCAGCACTCAAATCAAAATCTGTGATACTGTCACCACTGATTACTAAAAAGGTTTCATCTAGTAACTCAGCAATATTTTTAACACAACCAGCCGTACCTAATGGTTGGTCTTCCTCAACGGCATAAGTGATTTGAACACCGAAGTCACTACCATCTTGGAAATAGTCTCGCATGACATCAGGTAGATAGTGCAATGTGGCAATGATTTCGGTAATGTGATGCCTTCTGAGCAGATTGATAATATGTTCTGCAATTGGCTTGTTGAGAATGGGTACCATTGGTTTAGGAAGTTCGCACGTTAGGGGTCTAAGTCGTGTTCCTGAACCACCAGCCATTAAAACTGCTCGCATAATTTCTCCTTAATTATTTTTACTGTTCACAGCGTTGCGATCGATACTTCTATGGACATAGTTCTGTTCTTAAGTTTCATATAACTATCAAATTTAGGGTATCCGTCATTAGATGCGCTTGTAGAGGTTGTTTAGATTGGCTTATGCTGGGAGTTTAATACTAGGCTGCATAGACATATATAATTGTGCAAGCCAGAGGTGTTAGTGTTGCTAAGAGTGAGGGGTAACGGATAGTTAAGCACTTAGTCGGAAAAAATACCGTTGCCAGTAAATTATAGTTAAGAATATTTAAGGAATAAAGCAATTGTTGATTTATTGTGGTATTAAAAGTTAACTTTGGTGAGAATATAACTGAATAAAGGCTACTATATATGCCTTTAGCTGGAATTAACCTGCTAGATTAGCTTATATTTAAAGTATAAGTGTATAAACTAAATCTAAAATGGATGCAAGTTAGCTTTTAAATTAGTAATTAGCTTTGACAAAAAACTTATAGCTACTGGCGTGTAATTAAACAAGTTAAATCTAATGAGGGTTAAGCGATGGGACCATTAGTTGTTTTTGCCTTGCTTGGGGGTTATGGTGTAGGTGCATGGAAATTCTGGAATGGATTTGATCGCACTTCTTTTAACCAAGGTTTAGGAAATCGGGTGGCAATGTCTGCACTGTGGCCATTTTTGATGTATAACAAGTCTTATCGTAGAAACTTTCAAAAAGCACTTAAATCCCGTTAACACAGTTTACTGATGAATCTAGGGTGTGAAATGACCCTAAAAAATGCTGGCGATTCGCTCTTATCGACGCTTCGCGATTCCCCTTCGGGGACACTTCGTGAACGCATTTGGTTAATTGGTGGTACTCAAGAAAGTAAGGAACTAGCGATCGCACTTTCCCAAACTAACTTACCTTGTACAATTACTGTTACCACTGAACCTGCGCGATCGCTTTATCCTTCAGCATCAAATATACGAGTATTAGTAACTCGTTTAGATATCAGTCAACTAGAAAAATTTATAACTGATGAGAAGATAGGTGCAATTTTAGATGCTTCTCATCCTTACGCTGTGGAAATTTCTACTGGTGCGATCGCATCTGCAAATCAGCTACAAATTCCCTACTTGCGCTATGAACGTTTATCTGTAGATACTGCAATAAATTCTCCCCAAATAATTCAACTAGATAGTTTCAATACACTTATAAATGGAGTATATCTTCAGGGACAAAGGGCATTACTAATATTAGGTTATCGACCCTTACCGTTATTTCATAATTGGCAACAAAAAGCTAGTTTATTTGCGAGAATTCTACCTTCGGTGACTGCAATGGAAGCAGCCATAGCAGCAGGATTTACACCAGATCGCCTAATTGCCTTACGTCCTCCTGTTTCAGCTAATTTAGAAAAGGCATTGTGGGAACAGTGGCAAATTTCTTTAGTCGTTACCAAAGCTTCTGGAACTCCTGGGGGAGAAGATATTAAGCGCCTAGTTGCTGCTGAGTTAGGTATTCCTTTAATAGTTATTAATCGCCCAAAAGTTGACTATCCGCAACAAACCAGTAACTTATCAGCAGCACTAGAGTTTTGTCACCAAAATCTTACTAATTAACACTAGACCTCTTGCATAAATAAGTCCAGCTTTAAACCAATCCCCTAAGTATTCTTTTTCCTAATTAGAGGGAGGATCGGAGTGTGAATAAAGTGACCTCTGGTCGACAGTTTAAGCGTATCGGTATAATGCTAAAACCAATTCCTCGATTTACATAAAGACGGTTCCCCGATTGTCCATATCCCTCAATCCAGCCGTCAGCGTGTACCTCATCCTCCTTACTAAAAGTCATCCAAGACCATTCTGGGGTTAAGGGTAAACGAATTTGCCCACCGTGCGTGTGTCCTGCGACAGCTAAAGGTGCAGTACTAGGAGGTAATGCTTCAAAGGAATCTGGGTTGTGCATCATTACCAGCCTTGGTGTTCCTTCTGGTACTTGGGCTAGCGCAACTTTTGGTTGATCGTTATTAGCCCAATGTGCGCCGATGCCTACTAGGTATAAGGGTGTGTTGCCTACTGGCTGGGCTGTCGTTTGGTTGCGATTCCCAGACGGTGCGATCGCTCTTAGCCCTGGCTTGCCAATTGCCACCGCCTCGTTCTGGAGAACTTGCACGCCCACTGCTTCAAGCTGATCGTGCAATTTAGCCGCCAACTGCTTATTTGGCGTTGCGTGCTTGCTTTTCATTGCATAGTCATGATTGCCCAAGACAGCATAAGTGGGGATGCCTGCTTCTGGAAGCGATCGCACAATTTCAACAGCTTTGTTAATCTCTTCGCTTGGGTCTTTACCTGAATCGTAGATAAAGTCACCAGCAATTAGCACCATTGCAGGACGCTTCTCAATTAATTGTTCCACAATGCGACGGATGGTACTGGTGTTGCCCATCCACATTCCTATTTGCCAATCAGCTATGAGTGCAACTCGTTGCCCTTCCCAAGCAATGGGAAGATTAGGGATTTCTGCAACTTCTTCTTCTGTGTCGATTAGGTACGGTTCGAGCAAGCCCCAAAACAGCAGTAGACCAAAAATTCCTAGCAAACCTAATAATGTGTATTTAATTTTCTTCATCTTTGATCAGCTTCCTAATACTTTTATTTCAATGTTCAGGCAACTACTGCCCTACTTAAAATTATTAATTTTAAAACACTTTTTCTAAGAAAATACTTGGTTCAATAAGTTAATTTTAGCTTTTGTTTTTAATAAAAAATATATAATTTAAAGTTTATATCGCTTTGAAGTCGTAAATTATAAGCTAACGCGCAAATAAACTTGTACATTTTTAATTTAGATAAAAGTTATCAAACCATTTTCCCCTCTCTCCTCCCTCCTCCCTCCTCTCCCACCAAAACATAAAATCTAGAAACACAACAGCTTAGCAACCCTGACGGAACTATTCCTACAAAGCTTGAATCCACTCAAGCACATCGTATTCTGTCCAAATACCGTTTTGCCAATATGGGTCAGCTTCTACCAATTGCCTCACAGTAGCTTCATCCGGTGCTTCATAAATAGCAAAAACTTTAGTTAAATCTTTAGTAGGACCAATGGTAATTAAACTTCCAGCTTCCTTTTGCTTGGCAAGCCCATCTAAATGTGCTTGGCGGTAAGGCGCACGTTTTTCTAGAACATCCCCGCAGTAGCTTCCCCACATTACATATTTAGTCATAACTCCCTCAATTATCAATTATCAGATAATATCAAATCCGGTTGCTTAAAAATGATGCAAAAATAAATTTATTTTACCTTTGCGATCCTTTGCGCTATCCTTTGCGACCTTTGCGTTAAAAAAAATATATAATTCCAATGCAACCGGATTTAATATAAGTCACTCCTTCTTAAAAAAGATAAAACCTAAAAACTCCCCTCCCTGTAGACGGGGAGGGGTAGGGGGTGGGGTTTTACAACCTAACTTCTGAGGTTAACTCGGAATTTTTCTACTAACTGATCGCGGACTTTTTGATGTACGGGTTCCACATCTTCATCTGTAAGAGTGCGATCGCCTACACGATAAATTAACCGCAGTGCCAAACTTCTTTGCCCATCTGGAACGTTTTCCCCCCTATATTCATCAAACAATTCCACAGCATCTAATAACTTACCACCAGCTTTTTTAATCACTCGTTCAATTTCAGCCACAGTTACCTCAACAGGAGCAAAAAATGCAATGTCTCGGTCAGCAGCCGGATATGTAGAATAAGCTTGAAACGGCGGGGTAAGATGTTCATCTTCAGCTAAGTAGTTCAATAACACATCCATATCCAAATCAAAGGCATAAACCGCATCTGGTAAACCTTTTTCTTGACGTAATTGGGGATGTAATTGTCCAAAAGTACCTAAACGTTCACCTTGTATCCACAAAGATGCTGTCCGCCCTGGATGTAAACGGCGATCGCGCCTATCAGGTTGATACTCTACTGGTACACTTAGGCGCTGAAATACACTTTCAAGCACTCCCTTAGCTTCAAACCAAGTCATTGCTTGTTCGCGCCCTCCTCTGATCCACTTTCCTTCAGTAGGATCGCCGCCTAAAATTCCAGCTAAAGAATCTGCTTCCGCTAAACCTTCTTCGTCACTCCAGAAAACGCGACCAATCTCAAAAGCGTTTAAAGCACCATTTCCTTGTTCTAAATTGTACTGGAAAGAATTAATTAAACCAGCTACTAACTCAGAACGTAAAAGTGAATATTCAGTGAACATCGGATTAGCGATTCTCACCTGTTTATCATCTTCAGACTTTCCCACTGCATAAGAGTAGTGCATCACTTCTGTTAGTCCTGCTGCCCGAAATGCTTCGCGCAATTGCCGTACTAACTGCTGATCTAAAGATAGATATCCAGCTTCACTTTTACTAGGCAAAGTATCGCAGAATTTGCCATAGCCGTAGAGACGAGCAACTTCTTCAATTAAATCAATTTCTCGCTCTAAGTCTCGATAACGGTATGGTGGTACTGTCACCATCCAAACCTGTTCTCGATCAGTAGGTTGTAGAGTACATCCGAGTGCAGTTAAAATCCGCTCAACATCTTCAGCTTGTACTTCCCCTAGTTGATCATCTTCTAAATCTACTGCCCCTAAAACTTGGTTAAGTCGTTCCAGGCGTAATTCAATTGAGCGACTCCAGTTAGCTTTATCGGGTCGGAAATCAGCAAATTCTTGGGCTACAATTGTCCCACCTGCTAACTCAGAAATCAGTGCGATCGCTCTATTACAAGCAATTTCTAATTCTGCCTGATTTACTCCCCGTTCATAACGAGTAGAAGCTTCTGTGCGTAAACCTTGACTTCTAGCAGATCTGCGAATTGCTACCGGATCGAAAATTGCCGCTTCTAAAATTAAATTCTCAGTACCATCATAAACTTCCGTTTCTTCACCACCCATCACACCTGCAAGAGCAACAGCTTTGTCATTTGCAGTGATGATTAAATTTTGTGATTGCAGGTTGCGCGTTTGACCATCTAGTGTTTTGAAGGATTCATCACTATTGGCAAAGCGTACCCCAATAGCAAGGTTATCTCCACCAGCAACAGATTGTAAGCGATCGCGATCGAAAGCGTGTAACGGCTGACCCCATTCCAATAAAATGTAGTTAGTGATATCTACTACATTATTAATTGGTCGCACACCCGCAGCTTGTAAACGACGCTGCAACCAATCAGGTGAAGCAGCAATTTTAACATTAGCGATCGCAGTACCAATATAAGCTGGACTTGCTTTTGGCTCAGAAATCTTTAACTGTAAATTACTTTCAGGTGGAATCGTTGCTTCTACCACCTGCGGTAGTTTTAAAGCAGATCCCGTAAGTGCCGCCACCTCCCGCGCTACTCCCACCATACTCAAAGCATCAGCGCGATTAGCAGTGGAACTTAGATCTAGAATTACATCATCCAAATCTAATAAAGGGCGTACATCTGCACCTATCTGCATTTCTCCTTCAAAGATATGAATTCCTGCTGACTCCTTCATCAAACCGATTTCGGCTAACGAACAGATCATCCCTTCTGAGCGTACACCCCTGAGCTTAGTCGGTTTAATCTTTAAATCAATCACAGGTAAATAAGTACCCACAGTTGCCACAGGCACATAAATATCCGCCCGCACATTAGCAGCACCACAGACAATATTTAAATAACCATTAGCATTCCCAACATCGACTTCACATAAACTTAACTTATCTGCATTTGGGTGTTGTTGGCGAGTAATCACCTTTCCAACAACCACACCCTCCGCCCAAGTTCGGCGATCTTCGATATCTTCCACCTCAAACCCAGCTAAAGTCAGCATTTGAGCCAACTCTTCTGGAGCAATATTTACATCAACCAGTTCCCGCAGCCAGTTTAGAGAGATACGCATTTAACCGCTTGCTTTTACCTATTTCAGCCTGATTATTTTACCGCTCTGCTGCCAGACTGCCATCAAGTATTTATTCTTATACACTTCTTGGGCAGACTTTACTAAACTTTTGATGTTCAACAGTAAACACATATAACTACTGAAAGTTAGCTGAAAATTTAAAATCCAATTTACCTCAGCTTAATTCAACAACCTCTCTTTCTTATCTTTGAGAAGATATAAGATTTAATCACTAGCCAATTATTGCCAAATATTGTATGATATTGTCTCTGACAATATATTTTGCTCATTCATTTACTGAGTTTTACTGGCTTTAAATAAACACCTACTCATATATTCGGGAGCGAGATATTTAAATATTAATAAGTTTAACAATTAAATAGTTTATATTTAGTTCAGGGCTATTTTTATGCTATATATAAACGTAGAAACGTAGCTGCAATGAACTAGCAGAAAATTTTACGGACAAAGTAAAAGGTGTAGTCGTTACCTAAAAACTTTTGAAGTGCGAGTAGAGGAGTAAGATTTTTTGGATACAGTTAGGGAACTATAGATAGCGAACAGATACCGTGTTCAATAAGAAAATTTAATGAAAAAGCAAGTAAGATATCCTTGTGGTAAAGGAGAAATTAAAAGCGCAGGCAACTTTATAGGTAAAACTACAGCTTTGACCTGAAGAGGATCGGCTTGTGACCTACAGCCAGTCATGCCAATTTATTTATCAAGAGCAAATTTGACCAAGTTTGATCGTTGCACAGATGTCTCAATAGTGACGCTCCCATGAGCTATTGCATAAATCCAGACTGCCCTAAGCCAGAAAATCCCAATCATGCCGAAACTTGTCAGGCGTGTGGTTCTAGACTACTATTGCGCGATCGCTATCGAGTTGTCAAAGCACTCGGTCAAGGTGGTTTTGGAGCTACCTTTTTAGCCATTGATGAAGCACTCCCAGGCGAACCAACCAGCGTAATTAAGCAACTGCGACCAACAACAACTTCCCCCCAAGTCTTAGAAATGGCACGGGAGTTGTTTGAACGAGAAGCTAGAACCCTGGGTAAAATTGGGAACCATCCCCAAGTACCAAGGCTACTAGACTATTTTGAAGACTATACCCAGTTTTACCTAGTACAGGAATATGTACCAGGCTGGACGCTACAACAAGAAGTAAAACAAGGCGGTCCCTTTAGTGAAGCTGGAGTCAAGCAATTTCTAGCTGAAATGCTACCAGTGCTGCAATACATTCATGGTCAGCAGGTAATTCACCGAGACCTCAAACCAGCTAACATGATTCGTCGGGAACAAGACCGCAAACTGGTTTTAATTGACTTCGGTGCTGTGAAAAATCAAGTTAGTCAGACAGCAGTATTTAATAGCTCAGATCAAACCGCATTAACAGCTTATGCGATTGGTACACCTGGTTATGCACCACCAGAACAGATGGCAATGCGACCAGTTTATGCTAGTGATATCTACGCTCTAGGCGTTACTTCTATTTATTTACTCACAGGAAAATCACCTAAAAACTTAGATTACAATCCTTCCACAGGTGAAATGCTGTGGTACGAAAACCTCGACATCAGCAACCAGTTTGCTGAAGTTCTCAGAAAAATGTTAGAGGTTTCTGTCCGCCACCGCTATCAGTCTGCCGAAGAAGTTCTCAATGCACTAGAGATGGCTCCCTATATGGATAGCCTATCTCAAGGTTTGACCACTAAACCTAATCAATCCAATCAATCTAATCAACAAACAAATAAAGGTTATATTCCGCCATCTGGAGATTTAAGCGGATTAAATTCATCTATTAACACATCTGCCTCATCCCAATTAGGAATGGCAATTCGAGCTAGAAAAGCCAAAATAAATCAAACTGGCTCACCAGCATCACCAGCATCACCAGCATCACCAGCATCACCAGGAGCAGCAAATTTCCCAAATCGAGGTACAGTTAGTAATAGAAGTATGGCAGGTAAAGATCCAGCGACACATCCACATCGAAATATCAGCCATACAACAGGGATACCTAAACAACCTTCTAAATTAGACGCGCCTAGTGTAATTAGTTCTTATAACAAAGGTAGACGCGACTTTGGTGAACAAAACCTCAGTAATCTTAATCTGCAAAAAGCTAACTTGTCTGGCGGAAATTTCCATCAAGCTAACTTGACTCAAACAAACTTCCAGGGGGCAAATCTATCTAATACTGATATGGGACGAACCAGTTTAAGTGGAGCAATGCTGAGAGATGCTAATTTAGTACGTGCTTATCTGAGTTATGCCGATTTGGAAGGAGCAGATTTACGTGGCGCAGATTTAAGCTTTGCATATTTTAATTATGCCAATCTCCGAGGCGCAAACTTGTGTGGAGCAAATCTCACTGGAGCCAAAATTAGTGACGAACAAATAGCACAAGCTAAGACAAATTGGGCAACAGTTTTACCGAATGGGAAACGAGGATTTTGGTAATTTTATCCTCCCCTTAAGGCAGTAGTGAAATTGTTAGCTTGCAATTAACTCTAAATAGACTAAAATATTAGCAATCTACAACTTTAATGGCTATATTCTCCTCAACCAAGAGTATAGCCATTAATTACAGTTAGCTAGTCATTTCAAATATTATATTACAGGGCAGCATCAATGAAACTGCAAGACGTTCTGAACACCAACACCAAATACACCGTTCAGCAGATAGCCTCTGACAAAGATTTAGCAGCACAAATCCAAAGCATCTTAATTAATGTTAAGCTGTTAGACCCTCCCGCCGATGGTTTGTTTGGGAGAAAATCTACAGTAGCCCTGAGAAGTTTCCAAATTTTAAAACTATGTTGGGAAGATGGAGATTTGGGAGCAGCTACCGCTAAAGAGTTGATTCAAAGTACAGGAGAGGATTTATCTTCTACACCGATAAAACTGCAAAACTTTGTTGGCACGAACTTGAAGTACAGTTTTGATGCTGTAGGTGATAATCTAGAACTAGCTAAACAAATCCAAATTTGTCTCATTAGATTGAAACGGTTAGATCCCCCTGCTGATGGCAAATTTGGTCCCATTACTATAGAAGCTTTAAAGCAATTTCAGTTGCTTACAAAAATTAATGAACCAGATTATTTAGGCTCTGAAACTGCTGAAAAACTGATTGAAACAAAGCTAGAAGATTTACCTGCCCGTACAGCGCCCCTCAATTTAGGCAATGATTTAGCAAGCTGCATTATTAAGTATATGCAGTCCAAGGGGTATCATATTGCTACAGGTTCAAAAAGATACAACATTGTCTATGTTGAAGGCATGGATAAAGATGGCAGCCTCAACAGTGATGAACCTAACTGCTTTAATGATCGTCGCATACTGATTCAGGTAATAAATGGTGTCCCAGTAATTGTGGGTAACTGGCAAGCTACTACTGAGCCAGGTAGCTATTACACCTATAATCCCATGAACCCTAAAGGCGCAGCCAGAATTTTGTTTGGACAGTATAAAGCATGGAAAGTTGGGTCTCACGGGACTGCTGAGCCTCATCAGGCGCTTGTACAAAGGGAAAATCTTACTGTTTGCCGTGACTTTAATGAAGATTTTAAGCGTACTGGTGACAAACATGATAGTGGTTTATTTTATGTAAACCAGCACTGGGGATTTGACTATCCCTACAATAATGTTTCCAGAGCAAGTGCTGGTTGCTTGGTAGGACGCTCTCGGCAGGGGCATCGAGAGTTTATGAGTCTCATCAAGCAAGATGATCGCTACCAAACTAATAACGAATATTTGTTTTATACAGCAATTATTCCAGGAGATGATTTAGTCGCCAAATTTCCACCTAAATCTTAGTCCTTAGACTTGTTGCATTCATAGGTTTGTAGTAGGGCGATCGCGCCCTAAAATTCCTGATCTTTGAGGCAAATTCGTCCTGCCTACAAACCCAGCATAATATTATAGCATTTTAAAACCCAATTTCTCATCTTTTTAGATTACAAAACTGTAATCCAGTAACAGGGTGAATTGTAATTTTTCTGAGGTTAATTATGAGATGAATTTTCCTACTCCAGATAGATGGAGAAATTTAAAAATGACTAACCGCCTGCCAGTAATCGCTACTGCTTTTGCTGTTGTCAGCTTGGCTATAGGCTCGGTTTTTAGTGTTGCTGCGCCAAGTTTGGCAGCGCAAGTTGTGACTTGTGAAAGTAGCAATAACCAGCGACGTACTTGTTCAGCAGACACAAGATACGGTGTCAGAATCGTCAGACAAATCTCTAACAGCAGTTGTCGGGGGAACTGGGGTTACGACAGAAACCGTATTTGGGTCAAAAATGGTTGCCGAGCCGAGTTTTTAATTGGAAGTCGCCAGAATGACCGCAATGACCGATACGACAGAAACGATCGCAATGACCGTAACGACCGATACAATAGAAACGATCGCAATGATCGCAACGACCGATACAATAGAAACGATGGCAATGATCGCAACGACCGATACAATAGAAACGATCGCTACGACCGCAACGACCGATACGGCAGGTAAAAATTCAGGTTTGTACCAAAATGTTTCAAATTTTGGTACAAACCTAATGGTTAATTGCTAAAACTTTGACAGCTTCTCCCGCAGGAATGAATTTATGATCCACAGGCATAACAGCCAAACCTGTAGTTTGAGCTAAATTAATTAAATTACCGGAACTATGGCTACCACCTGCAAGCTGAAACTCGTAAACTCCGTCTACTAAATGCAATTGTCCCCAAAGATAAGTTTCTCGCTTGCCGTCAGAGCGCAAATCATCCCACGATCGCGCCATAATAAATACTGGTTCCCACCCTGTCCCTAGTCCAGATAATTTCTTCAGTGCAGGTTGTACAAACCGCCAAAAAGTTACTAGAGATGAAACCGGATTTCCAGGCAACCCGAAATATAACACTGGTTGAGAATTACCTGCTTTATTACCATAAAATGTAGCAAACGTCAAGGGCTTGCCAGGTTTAATTGCAACGGCGCGGATGTGAATTTCTGCGCCTAACTCTGCCAAAATCTGATCGACATAATCATAATCTCCGACAGAGACACCGCCGGAGGAAAGTACTACATCAGAGGATGATATAGCTTGAGCGTTCGCGTAGCGACTCCCTTGGAGTATCGCATCTTTAAGAGCCTGTGGCTGATCGGGTACAATGCCTAAACACAAAGGTATACCGCCCATTTGCGTGACTAAAGCAGCTAAAGCATACTGATTTGAGTCTACAATTTGACCTGCTTGCAAAGGTTGCTCAGGTGTTACCAATTCATCGCCAGTAGAAATAATTGCCACCCGTAAACGACGATAGACGGGTAACTGGTGACACTGTGCAGCAGCAAGCACAGCAATTTCTGGGGCATTTAAAGGTATACCCGCAGATAATAATTGCGTTCCAGCTTGATAGAAAGCGCCTTGGTGACGTACAAAAGCTTGGGGTTGTGTAGGTGGTGCGAGAATAAATATGCTTGAGCCTTCTCTCCTAGTTTGCTCCTGCATTACCACCGTATCAGCACCAACAGGCATAACAGCACCAGTCAAAATTCGTGCTGCTTGCCCTGATTTAATCACAACTTGAGGTTGATACCCTGCGGGAATTTCCTCCACAACTTCTAATACTGCTGGCTGTTGAGCATTAGCAAATTGCACATCCACAAACCGCACCGCGTACCCATCCATCGCCGAGTTATCCCAGTGAGGAAAATCCAACTGGCTAGATACTGGAGTTGCCAAAATCCGCCCAACGGCAGATGACAAGTCTACAGTTTCACAATCTTGATTTCCATCTAAAGGTTCTACTAACCCTAAGATGACTTCCTCAGCTTCTTTAACAGATAACATTCAGGTTTAGCAAATCTGATTTTAGTTTACTAGGACTTACGCATTTATAACGTAAATCCGGTCATTCTTTGCGGTATCTCACCTTTGCGTCCTTTGCGCTTACCTTTGCGCCCTTTGCGTTAAAAAAAATCTTCCAACCTTCCTATAACACACCACCCTAAAAGCATCTGGCTACTCTTTTCCCAGTCCCAAAGTGTAAATTTTTGTGTAGCGATAATTGTGTAAAAGATCGCGCTTCAACTACCATATTTATAGGATAAAGCCAGATGGACGATTCCAAAATGGCATATCCGTGCTTTTTTAAAAAAATAGCATAGTTCCCAAAATTTACCCTATAAATTATTTAACCATTAACCGCGCCGAAATTGATCAAAAATTTCATCTATCTCGTTTCCCTGTTCAGCCTGAAAACAAGATAAGCTAACGCGCATTTAATTTGTACATTTGGAATAAACAAGAAAAGTTATCAAACTCTTTTCCCCTCTCTCCTCCCTCCTCCCTCCTCTCCCCCTCAAACATAAAATGAACGAAGCACAACAGCTTAGATGAGGCTCCGCCTCGCAATTCTCGTGCTGCCAGATGTCAGTTGAGGGTAATGCTACAAATATTGTAAATTTTTGTGAAGTGAGGATTGCGTGAAAGATAGTAGCTCAACTACGATGTTGGTTATGGTAAAGCCAGATGGATAATTCCATAATGGGTAATCTGTGCCTATAAAAAAAAAGAGCTTAACCTCCCATTTTCTCATATAAATTATTTAACCATAAATTTCGCCTAAATTTATCAAATAATTACATAGTCGCTTGAGAAGAGATTTACAGCCAAGTCAAAAAGTTATCTTGTCAGAGTAAATATCTGTGTTCATCTGCACAAGGCAATTTTTATGAGCGATCAACTAGGCTACAGTCGCTTTCCCAAAGTGCCGATTCAGCGACGAGTTGGTGCTTTTATAATTGATTTTCTGGCAGTCAGTCTCTTGAGCGTGTTATTGGGAGGAACTTTATTTGCTAACGCAGTAGTTTTTATCCTGGCATGGTTCCTGTTGCGAGTAGTGCTAGTATCCAAAAATCAAGGGCAAAGTTTAGGTCGCTACGCCCTAGATATGAAAGTTGTTAATGCTAAATTTGGTAAAACGCCAGGACTCGTAGAGCTAGGCAAGCGAGAAGGAATTGCGGGATTTGTTTCTATGCTGGCGCTTGTTGGTCTAATTATTGGTCTGAGCAACGCTATTTCCTTATTGCTACTAATTAGCCCTTTAGCTGCCGATTGTGGAGTAGCCTTTACCGATCCGGATCTGCAACAAGCATTTCACGATCGCATCAGTCAAACCCAAGTAGTAGCAACCCGTAGAGGCTTTTCCCTCGATCTAAGAATAAAAAAATTACTTGCTGATACTACCCGTAACATGAAATAATAGAAATTTGTGTCTAATTGTGTCCGCAGGTTGGATTTTGTAGAAGGCGAATTATGGCAGCCAAAAAGGGAGTCAGGATTATTATTACGCTGGAATGCACTGAGTGTCGCACGAATTCCAACAAGCGAACACCAGGCGTTTCACGCTATACAACGACAAAGAACCGCCGAAACACTACTGCAAGACTAGAAATCAAGAAGTTTTGTCGGCATTGCAACACCCATACAGTTCACAAGGAAATTAAGTAATTTTTAGTTGCCTGGGATGCACATCGTTCCTAGTTCAAAGAACGATTTGCCACCAGCCAATGAATAATTAACCCAAAAATCACTACTGAGTAACAAAAAATTATGACCTATTTTCGCAAGCGCCTTTCCCCAGTTAAACCCGATGAACCCATCGACTACAAAGATGTAGATTTATTGCGTAAGTTCGTGACTGAACGCGGCAAAATCTTACCTCGTCGCATTAGCGGTTTAACAGCAAAACAACAACGCGATCTAACTCTCGCGATTAAGCGAGCTAGATTGATTGCGTTATTGCCATTCATTAACCAAGAAGGCTAAAGACGTAAGGGTGATTTAATAGCAGACAACACTTGATATCCGTCTGCTGGTTTTTGAACCAGATCTAAAAGCTAGACTGGATAGTAGGTGTTAATTAATACAGAACCGGGGATATCGAAACTGGTGGAGAAGGGAACATTAATCGAATTTTGGCAAAATGGAGAGCGCCGTCTGGCTGTTATAGACCGTCCAGAGGGCAAAAAACACTGGATTGCGATCGACGTTCGTAGTCAATCCCACACCCTTCATCCCCGGAAAATTACCTATGAGGTTAAGGGTCAAACATACAAACCATCTGATATTCCTAGTTTTTTGGCAGAAGTCCAACCACTGCTAGACCCATCAAGTGTGGAAGTAGCATGGGAACTTTTGGTAGAAGATGGAGAAACGTTTGACCCAGCAACCCTAGCTTCAATACTGTTTTCAGATCAAAGTCCTGTCTATTGTTATGCAGCTTATTTATTGCTGTCAGAGGATAAGATTTATTTTAAGAATAAAGGGGATGGTTATGAACCCCGTAGTGCTAATCAGGTAGCAGAATTAAAGCATCAACTCGAAGTTGGAGAACAACGACGACGAGAGCAAGAAGATTTTTTAACAAGAATACAGCAAGCATTAAGTGGTGAAGTAGTACACTGGCAAGATAGCGATCGCACTCGACTTGATGCGGTAGAAAGATTTGCCCTGCAACCAGAGACAGCATCTCGTCCGGCGCAAGATATCTTAGCAGCGATAGGACGACCTCAAAACGCTCAAAGCGCCTTCGATTTCCTGGTAGATATAGGTTTATGGAGTCCTCACGAAAACCTGTCCTTGCGCCGTAGCCAAATTCCTGTGCAGTTCCCTAATAAGGTAGTTGAAGTGACCCAGCTAATGGTGGAAAATCCACCCGCCGACCCCGACTCAAATCGCTTGGATCTCACACATCTCAAGGTTTATACTATTGACGATGAAAGTACCCAAGAGATTGACGACGGCTTAAGTGTGGAAACTTCTTCTGATGGTCGTCAGCGCCTATGGATACATATTGCTGACCCAAGTAGATTAGTATCGCCAGGGGATGATTTAGACCTCGAAGCGCGTAAGCGTACTACGACACTATACTTACCCACAGGGATGATTCCCATGTTTCCGCCAGATTTGGCAACGGGACCAATGAGTTTGGTTCAGGGTAAGCTTTGTTATGCTTTGAGTTTTGGCGTAATTTTAGATCAATCTGGTGGGGTTGAGGAATATCGTATTCATCCTACCTCGGTCAAGCCAACTTATCGCCTGACTTATGAAGATGTAGACGAAATGCTACAGTTAGGCGTACAGGCAGAACCGGAAATCGCTGATATTGCTGCTTTAGCACGTCTGCGTCAATCTTGGAGACAATCCCAAGGTTCGATTAATATTAGTATGCCGGAAGCTTCGATTAAGGTATACGGTGATGAAATTACAATTAATGTATTAGAAGATTCACCTTCCCGTCAGCTTGTAGCAGAAATGATGATTTTGGCGGGTGAGGTTGCAGGTCGTTACGGTCAAGATCATCAATTACCTTTACTTTATCGCAGTCAACCGCAGCCAGAATTACCTCCACAAGAAGAATTATTGCAACTGCCAGCAGGTCCAGTGCGTTTTTGTGCAATGCGACGGTGTATGCCTCGGAGTGAAATGAGCGTTACCCCAGCACGACACGCGAGTTTAGGTTTGGAAACTTATACTCAGGTAACATCTCCTATCCGTCGCTACAGTGATTTGTTAGCACATTTTCAGATTAAAGCTCATTTGCGTGGTGAACCGTTGCCATTTAGCGCAGAAAAGTTACAAGAAATTGTGCTAAGTGTTAGTAGTTCTGCTTATGAAGCTACTTTAGTAGAACGCCAGACAAATCGTTATTGGGGGTTAGAATATCTCCGTCGTAATGCTGGGGAAGTTTGGCAAGCACAAATGCTGCGTTGGTTGCGTGAAGATGATAACTTGGGGTTGATCTTGTTAGAAGATTTAGGTT
>JBARVL010000167.1:0-22010 GCA_049646245.1 Crinalium sp.
GCCATAAACCCCTACCTGCTATCCTTACCCGATCTATTTTTCCTTGTAAAGTTTGATGAACAGGAGCGTTATCAACACGGACTTCTAGCTGTTCGGCTTTTTCTAGTCTAGAGCGAATCGCATTTTCTGCTGTACGGTCAATAACTAATCCCGCAGGTGAAATAAATATCAGTAATCCAGAGAGTAAAATACTTATAAGTTCCATAGGTTCAATTAACAATTAACAATTAACAATTAACAATTATCAATTAACAATTACCAATTAACAGACATCTCCAGAAATTAAAGATGTAGTTATATCTAACCATTGTAGAGACGCGAAATTATGCGCGAAGCGCACGCTACGCGAACGCGTCTCTACATTCTGGCTACTGTTTACTGTTTACGGTTAAGGCTGTTTCAATCCACTGCTTAATGGTAGAAACAACTTCATCAATGGGAATTTCTTGGGATTTACGGGTGGCACGTTCGACAACTTCGACTTTGCCAGATTGGAGCGATCGCCCTGTGACAATTCGATAAGGTATGCCAATTAAATCGGCATCTTTAAATTTAACTCCAGCACGTTCGTTACGGTCATCTAGCAAGGTTTCGATTCCTGCTTGGTTTAGCTGATTGTATAATTTTTCAGCTACTTCCATTTGTTGAGCATCTCCGACATTGGGAACAGCGATAATTACATGGTAAGGTGCGATCGCCACAGGCCATATAATGCCATCTTTATCATAAGATTGCTCTACTGCTGATTGCGCTAACCTTGAGACACCAATTCCATAACAACCCATAACTAATGGTACTTCTTCACCTTGCTCGCTGGTATAAGTAGCGCCCATTGCTTTAGAGTATTTATCACCTAGTTGGAAGATATGCCCTACTTCTATACCACGCGCACTTTGTAAAGTTTGTTCTGGGTTGTGGATGGCGCGATCGCCAGCTTTAGCTTTGCGTATATCTACTACTTGTGATAGCTGGAATTGTTCGCCCCAATTAGCACCGACAACGTGATAATTAGATTCATTAGCGCCAGTAACAAAGTTTTTCAATTCAACAGCAGTTTGATCTACAAAGCGGATAAATTTAGGATGAATTTGTTTATCTGCTTGGATATATTCATCACTAATATCAGGTGCAATATAACCTAAAGGTAAAGGTTTCGCTGCCCATTTGCCTTGTGCTTCTGCGTCAGGTACTTGTAGAGCGATCGTAGTTTTAGCACCAAATTGAGGAGCTATTTTAACTAACTCATTTTGCAGCTTAACTTCATTAACATCTTGATCGCCCCTAATACTAACTATTACCAATACTGTTATGCCATTTTCATAAACAGCTTGATATAGCACATTTTTAACTAATTGACTAGGAGAACACTTGAGAAATTTGCAGAGTTTTTCTATTGTTTCAGTTCCAGGTGTTTCTCTTTTTTCATAACTTGTAAACGGTGATGATTCTGCATCAGTAGGTGAAGAAACCGCCTTTTCTACATTAGCTGCATACTGACCATCTTCAGTGTAAAGAACCTCATCTTCTCCGGCTTCAGCTAATATCATAAATTCATTGGAACCAGAACCGCCGATTGCTCCTGTATCAGCATCTACCGCGCGGAAAGCCAACCCAGAACGACTGATAATATTGCTATAAGCCTGATACATATCTTGATAAGTTTTTTTCAGGCTATCTTCATCAGCATGGAAAGAGTAAGCATCTTTCATAATAAATTCCCGTCCCCGCAATAAACCAAAACGGGGGCGAATTTCATCACGAAATTTAGTTTGAATTTGGTATAAATTTATTGGTAATTGACGATAAGAACGAATCATCTCACGCGCAAGAGTTGTAACAACTTCTTCGTGTGTTGGTCCTAACCCTAATTCTCGATCTTGTCTGTCTGTGAGAGAAAACATAATTCCCTCTGCTTGGGTGTAAGTATCCCAACGCCCAGACTCTCGCCACAAATCAGCAGGTTGTAGTTGTGGAAATAAAGATTCTTGTGCGCCAATAGCGTTTAATTCTTCCCGCACAATTTGGGAAACTTTTTGCAGTACGCGCCACATTAAAGGTAAATAGGCGTAGAGACCGCTTCCGATGCGACGGATATAACCTGCGCGGATCAGTAATTTATGGCTAGGAATTTCCGCTTCCGCCGGATCTTCCCGTAGTGTGACGAATAAAATTTGAGATAGCCGCATCGTTTGTTTCCTTGACAACCAGAATCGCTATCCCAGTTTAATTGAGCAAGGAGTCAAAAGCCAGAAGTTAGTAAAGGCGAATAAGTGGGGATGTTGCTAAGGTGAGAATTGTAAGTATTGGTAGAAGGTATAAGCGAACGCGTGAGTTACGATAATGTATGTAAGTATTTAGCAGAACAATATCCAGCTTCTTTTGTACGCTGGTTACTGAATATTGAACCGTCAACAGTTGAGGTTCTGAAAACTGAACTAACAATAGAACCAATTCGGGCTGATGCGGTTACTTTTTTACAAACTACTGACCAAATTTTACATATCGAATTTCAAACCTCACCTATATCCGATCCGCCAATGGCATTGAGAATGCTAGATTACTCGGTACGGTTAAAGCGACAATACAGATGTGATGTGGCGCAAGTGGTGATTTTTTTGCAGGAAACGACAGGTGTTGCTGCGTTTACCGAAGAATACCGAGATAACACTACTATTCACCACTATCGGGTAGTTAGGTTGTGGGAGCAAGACCCCGCTTTATTTCTCTCTAATCCTGAATTATTACCTTTAGCACCATTAACCCGTACAGATTCCCCTACAGTATTATTAGGGCAAGTAGCCGCAGAGGTAGAGAGAATAGGCGATCGACGGCAGAAAACAAATATTGCAGGTTGTCTTGATATTCTGGCAGGGTTAAGGTTTGAAAAAGATTTAATTCGTCGATTTATAAGGGAGGATATTATGCGCGAGTCTGTAACTTATCAAGATATCTGGGAAAGATCCAGAAAACAGGAAGCAACCTCATTAGTAATGCGTCAGCTTAATCGCAAATTAGGAGAAATTAATTCCCGCTTAATCGAGCAAATTCAGTTGTTGACTACTGAAAAAATTGAGTTACTGGGAGAAGCATTAATTAGTTTTTCAGAAATTCCAGATTTGGTTACTTGGTTAGAGCAAAACAAATGATCTGCTAATTGTTTTTCAATGCGAGTTGGTGTTGGGTTTCGTTACCTCAACTCAACCTATAACGAAACAAATTCAAAGTCCCTCTTTTTAAGGGGGATTTAGTGGGATCTAGAAGTAAGTCCTGTAAATATTTAGCATAACAATATTTAGGATCTGAATTATGGAAACTGATGAGTTATTAGAAAGGTATGAGAAAGGCGAGAGAGACTTCTCTGGGATTGATTTGATTTGTGAAAAACTGAAGGGGGTTAATTTGAGTGGTATCAATTTGAGTGATTCTGATTTAAGTGGTTCCGATTTTACTGGTGCTAACCTCAGTGGAGCCAATCTGAGTGATTCTGATTTGAGTGGTTGCGATTTTCCTGGTGCTAACCTCAGTCGAGCCAATTTGAGTAAGTCTATGATCATGAGTGCTTTTTTTGAGAGTGCTGACCTGAGTTATGCTAACTTGAGTGGTTCCGATCTGACTCAATGCGACTTCAGCTTGGCTAACTTGAAGGGAGCCGACTTAAGCAGATCTCAATTGTTTCAGGCTGCATTCTATAGAGCCAATCTCAGCAGAATAAATCTAAAAAATTCCTTTTTGACTCATGCCCATTTGGATGAAGCCAATCTAACTGATGCCATTCTCGATCAAGCTTGCTTCGAGAACGCCAACCTTACTGGAGCTAATTTAACTGGCGCTAAGAATGCCACTCTCAGTGGCGCTCTTGTATTGAATACCGTCATGCCAGATGGGAGTTTAGAAAGCAGTCGTCGTATCTATGAATGAAGTTTCGCTTTAATGCTTTTGAAAAGTTCCATACTTAAATGTAAATTGGTGTTGGGTTATGGGCTACGCGCACTTCTTAGCCTGACAATGAACACGCCAGCACCCCAACCCAACCTACAACTAAACTGAAAACAATTTAGCTATAGCTAAATTCAACGGCTCTTTCTCCCACAACTGCTGGTACACCTGCGACAAAACGCAAATCATCACAGTAAGCAGTTAACCAAGGTTGAGTTAAGTTTAAGCTGTGAAAAGGACTTTCTGCGGGAATATTTACTTTACTGCTTGTTAGTCCTATTTGAGATGATAAGTCACCGTCAAACATGATAATATTACTCCCAATTTGACTGAAAACAGAACCTTTAAAAGGTAGTGGGATTTTAAGGCTTGGTTTATTGTAAGAGATAGTACATAATTGTTTGTTGTTTTGAGCGATCGCCACTTGAGAATTATGATTACTATTGTCCCAAGTAAAATCAGCTAATTCTTTTGGTAATCCCCAAATTTCTCTCCCACCAGCAACAGAATCAGGGTTATCTACATATATATGAGAAATCCATGCTCCAAATTTGCCTGCATAGCTGACAAATCCAGCAGCGACAATTAGCTCATTGTATTGTAGTACTGAGCCAAAACCGTAGGAAGAGACATAAATACCTCCTAATGTTTTACCAGGAAAAATTGAGACAATTTCAAACTCTGGAGGGATGAAAGGACGAGCTTTATCAATATCAATCAACTGTAATGTTTGAATTGCGTAACCGCAGAGTGTCCAAGGCGCTTGTGGATATGACATTTAGATCTCCCGATGAGTATATTAGTTTTATTAAGACTTCTTGGTAAACAAATAAACATCATCACGTTGATAGGTTAATTCAGAAGCTTGAGCATTTTTTAATTGTTCCAATAACGGTAATTTCAGAGGAGTGCTTATACTTACTAGATGGAAAAATGACAAGTGTTGATTTTTGTTGTTGCTGATGGAATCGTTTTTCCATAGATCAATATGTCTGCTGTCGGACTATCATTAAGGTTTTTGGAGGTGTGGAAAACATTCACTCGCAAATTGGGGTACTGTCTAGCAATTTGAAATCCCACCAATCTCTCATAAAATTGACTCTCATGGACATCTTCACAACCAACAATTGCAACAGTTTGTATATTTTCTAATTGAGCTTGGTTTGATAAAGTAAAACTACCAGAAGGTAAGGTATGAATATCAAAGACTTTGTAAATATGGAAAATTGTATGCGCGATCGCCAGTATTAATACTCCACTCTGTATCCACGAGGATTTTTGATTTAGCTGATTTTTGCACCATAAAATTAAGGGTAATAATCCGAAAATAGCCAAAGGATAAATAATTGATATAGCAATTTTCATTAATCTATAACTGCTTTCAAGTGGCAAATATGCCAATAAATATCCACTATACACTCCCACACCTACCAGCGCAGCAAGTAGATTTTTATCCTGGCTTTTTTGATAAGCTTGCCAAATTTTACTACCCAAAAATACACTTAACGGTAAACTAATAATAATATTAATATACCACCCAAAATCTCTTGCTAAAGGCATGGGCTTTGGTTTCTCTTGTAGCAGACTCCAAGGATTTAAAGGTACAAAATTTGAACCGTGCGCCTCTAGCAAATTTAAACTTTTGTTAACTTCATATAAACCTAATTGAGATGGGAAGAAAGTATAGAAAATTACGCCACAACCGACCATTACGGCTATAAATTTAACAGCGGCTTGAATTATTTTTGCGGATCTTAAGTTTTGGTACGGTAAATAAATTAAGATTGTGGCTAAATAAGCAACAATAATGATCGGCAAAAATGCGGGGTAAAAAGAAAAGACTATGGTTAAAATAGAAAAAAAGCAAACAAAATTTTCTAGGGCATCAATATCACCAGAGATGGCAATTTTTTTAGATTCTCTTAAAGTTAAGCAAATTAAAATAATAAATAAAGTATTAGAAAAATAGGCACTAGCCAAGAGCCAATACAGAGGAGGTGAAAACACTATCCATGTCAATAACAGTAGTTTCCCAAAAGAAAGTTTATCTTTATTGTTGAATCTAACATTTAACCATTCCTTGAATAAACAGATAAATAAAGTTCCTCCTAACATTCCCTGAAACACCGCTATACCAAAAGATAAATTTTTAAATTGATATACAATTAAAGAACCGATAAAAGAACTAAACTTTTTAGGGCTACCTAGTAAAAAGGCACAAGCTGAGTTACCCTGGAAAACGAAACTATCTGAACCACCATAGAAGTTTAAATTATCTGTGTTCATTGCTGCGAAACGTCGAACGTAAGCCCACATATCTGGGTTAGTATTTAAAATTATATAATCCAAGGATTCTTTATGATTTACTACTGCCCATAATGAAAACATTAAACACCACAAACCAGTAGAGAAAACTAACGATAAATTTTGCTTAATAACATTAATACCAAATAAATCAAATTGTTTTTTGACTGGTGTAGGGATCAAGATAAATGCAATAGTTAGAACTGCTTCTAAAATACCAGTGATATATACACTGTTAAAGCAATGATTTAATGCTGCGGTGGAAATGCTTAAGATAGCTAAAGGCATAGCCCCTGTTAAGCAAATGGCTGGCATAGAAATACTGCTATTAAGAAAACCAGAAGGATTGTGATTTACGTTTGTTTTGTGATTTGCAAAGCCTTTGTAAGCTGCATGAAGAAAGTAAAGAATAATCTTGCCATTGTAGTGGCAGATCAACCACAATAAATAAATGGCGATCGCACTACCGAGAAACAAGGACATGAAAAAAGTTAGATCGTTCATAAAATACTTGAATCAATGGTTCTAAAACACTTAGGACTTACGCACCGAAAGTTTAAAACCTAGATCCCCCTGAGCAACCCCTTAAAAAGGGGGGAAAATTCAAAGTCCCCCTTAAAAAGGGGGATGCGCGGGGGATCTCTGCGTAAGTCCTGACACTATTAAGAAATAGCCCCATAATCTTATAGTGGAAGTGCTGTTAATTCTGTAGCAATTGTGAAAGCGATTACTCTTCTTGGCTCCACTGGCTCGATAGGCACTCAGACTTTAGATATAGTTGATCAAAACCCCGATCAATTCCGCGTTGTGGGATTAGCGGCTGGAAGCAATGTGACAATGCTGGCGCAGCAGATTCGACAGTTTCAACCGGAAATTGTCGCTATCTGTGATGAAGATAAGTTAGCAGAACTGAAAGAGGCGATCGCAGACCTTAACCCACAACCGATTATAGTGGCAGGGGAGGCGGGTGTAATTGAAGTAGCTAGATATGGTGATGCCCAAACAGTAGTTACTGGAATTGTCGGCTGTGCTGGTTTATTACCCACAATTGCGGCGATTAAAGCCGGAAAAGATATTGCTTTAGCAAATAAGGAAACTTTAATTGCTGGGGCGCCTGTAGTTTTACCGCTTGTAGAGGAGTATGGCGTAAAACTATTACCAGCAGACTCAGAACATTCAGCGATTTTTCAGTGTCTTCAAGGAGTCCCCGCAGGCGGTTTGCGGCGAATTTTGCTTACTGCTTCGGGGGGCGCATTCCGAGATTTACCTGTAGAGAAGTTATCGCAGGTAAAAGTTGCTGACGCTTTAAAGCATCCAAATTGGTCAATGGGTCGTAAGATTACTGTAGACTCTGCGACTTTAATGAATAAGGGCTTAGAAGTAATTGAAGCGCACTACCTGTTTGGGATGGACTACGACAATATTGATATTGTTATCCATCCCCAAAGTATTATTCACTCTTTGATTGAATTACAAGATACTTCAGTTTTAGCGCAATTAGGTTGGGCGGATATGCGCTTGCCAATACTTTATGCTATGTCGTATCCTGAGCGAATTTATACTAATTGGGAAAGGTTAGATTTAGTCAAAGCTGGTAATTTAACTTTCCGTGCGCCGGATCATCAGAAGTATCCTTGTATGCAGTTAGCTTATGCTGCGGGTAGGGCAGGGGGTTTAATGCCTGCGATATTAAATGCTGCAAATGAGCAAGCTGTAGCACTATTTTTAGAAGAGAAGATTGGTTATTTAGATATTGCTCGTTGTATAGAAACAGCGTGCGATCGCGCATCTGCCCAAAACCGCCCCGATCCTAGCCTAGACGACATTATCGCTGCCGATAAATGGGCAAGACAGGAAGTTTTAACAATTAGTCAACGGCTAGAAATCGTCAGTGTCTAATTAGTTCTTAAAGGTGTAAGATTGAATAATAGACATCAATACCAAATTTTAATGTGCTAACATCTTGAAATAATGTAGAGACGTATCATGGTATGTCTCTACATTTATTAATTGAGACTTTCAAGTATATACAATTTAATAAACTTCATCATGGCTGCCAATATCAATCAATAAAATAACCATTTCTAACAACTTCTCATCCTCAGACAAATTAAAGATAATTCTACAATCATAAGCAACAGAACAAGACCAGAACCCTGCTAAATTTCCTGTTAACTTATGAGACTTCAAAGACGGTGTAAATGGATCATCTGCCAAAAGCCTTAATACATTAACAATTTGATTCTTTAATTGCGGGTTTTTCTTTGTAATCTTCCTAAAAGACCGCTTAAATCCACTACTCCAGACAACTTCCATCATCATCTCCTAGTAAATCAGCGATCAAATCATCAACGCTTCCCCTATTAGCTGTCCCATCCTTAAAAGCCTGCATCACTTCTTGAGCATTAGCCAAAATTTCAACTCGCCGATTCTCAATTCGTTGCTGGCGAAGAAACTCAAATAAATACTCTCGATCTTCTGTGGGCAAATTTTCAATAGAATTAATAATTTCTTGTAAAGTCATTATAAAAGCTCCTAATCAAGTAAATCCTACCTTTGCTAACTCTATTTTAATCTCTAAATCCAATATCAATGCCATGTTAAAACGGCATTTCTTCAGCAGGGTTAACTACTCGAATTTCTTCTTTTACAGTTGAATCTGGCTTTTTCCCAATCTGATTACCTAACAGTAGATAGATGAGAGCAAACATACGGTTAAACAAATAATCAACGTGTGCGTTTGAAGTAATAGGAGTTTTTCCTACTTCTGTGTGCCTTATCATAAAATTGTTACCTATAGAAGTTAATTCTTTACCATCTTCGTCAAGAATTTTTCGCATCTCTATCTCACCAGATGCTTTTTCTAAAAGCATCTCTATAGATTTTTTCTTATCTGATGGATAATCCAATGTTTTTATTCTTTCCCAAGCATCCCATAGCTTTTCTAATGATTTTAAACGTATCTTTAAATCAGGATTAAGATATTTAACTCTAGCCGTTTCAAGCAATGAATCCAACTCTTTATCGTTCGTTTTAAAAATAGCATTATTTAAAATATCCCTAACTATGGGAGGAGCTAAACGGGTAACTTGTCCATTGTTTTGCAACTCAAAAGCGATACCATTCCGTTCAAATAGCCTATTTACTTGAACACGAAACTCTGTTTGTCCTTCTTTTTTATCAAAACTTAAATGATCGTGTCGCCCGTAAGAATGATACTCCAATATAATTGGTTTTGCTATGTATTCATAACAAAATTCTATAAATTCAAGGATAGTTAAAGTTATAGGTTTATCTAATACGTCTAAAGGAAATTTTATGTTTTGAAATAAAGCCAAAATAGTTGCTGTCATCATTGTTTTATTCGTTCCATATATCATATCAGCATAATCAGGACATCTTTCAGGAAATTTTCCAGCAAAGTATTGTTCTTCAATCAAATTATTAATATAGGCTACTAAACCACCCCAAACATTTGCATTAATTTCATTTTCAGTTCTTGGCTTTAATCCAAATTCGCGCTCACCAAAGTAAAGATTACTCATAAGAATCCTTTAATTCAATGGAATCAAGTTTTTAATTTTTTCAAAAGTGGTGGTCTTTGAGGTTCAGGTTCTATCCAGAAATTCCCATACAATCTTTTAGATTAGTATTTGACCACGGAATTCCTCCGAAAAAATCCTTACCTGCCTCCAATATTTTGATAATCTCCTCAATACGGTCTTTTGATTCTGTCGTAGGTGAAGTTATCTCACGCAGGTGTTCAATATATTTGTTCCAGTCAGCTTCTACTGCGTTAGCACCTTGATCAAAACTCTTAGTTGTGTCTCGCCAAAACTGATCAATCCCGTCTGTAAACTTATCAATGACACGCTGTTCTTCAAAATATTTAACAGTCTGCTTTGCTAAACGCTTCTGCCAAGATTCTCCAAATAAGCCCCACACAGCGAAAGCTAATGCAGCAACCAAACCTATACCAAGCACTAGAGGTCCGCCAATAGCTGCTACGAAAGAAATTACCGCAGCAGTACCACCACCAATACTTATGCCAAGTGCTGACAAAAGACTAACTAACTTAGCCACTAAGATATAACCGCCAAGATTTCCTAGTGCTGCTGCCCAAGCAGATAAAGCGCCGATGCTAGTTAGACCTGTAAGACCACCTAAAAAAGCTCCTTTAGCATCAAAGGGTATCTCCATAGATATATCTAAATTTGGTAGTTTAAGTAAAGCCTCTTGGTATGAACCGAGGAAAGCTTCAATGGAAGGTGTTAATTTATCAGAATTAACTTTGATTATCTGTTCTGCCTCATGTTGAAGTTTCTCGACTAGATAACCAGAAAGACCTTCCTTTGCTTCTTTTTTGTCATCGTACAGATTGCGGATAATTTTTTCTACAGCCTCGACAGTTAAAAGCTGCTCTGTATACCTTTGAAAGGAAGTTCTGCTATTTCCTTGTAACTCACGGGTACTTTGATTTACCCTATCGCGTTTCTGCTGAGTTTCTTGTTTACGAGCTATTTCATTCTCTTCGAGTACCTGTAGTTGCTTACGCCGAGAATCTATATCAGCAAGAGTTTTTTGATAAGCCTCAATTTGTTTAGTGTACTTTTCTGTGTTATCCTCTTTTATTGCATTTATTTCCCGCTCAATACGGCACAGATGCGCTTGAGGGAGAAAATCACTTAGTAATTTAGTAAAATCATCAAATAGCTGTTGACATCTATCAGGTCTTTCTGACCAGAATGTGAAGAATCTGGTTCGCAAATCTTCTTGAGTGATAGCACGATTTGTCAGTTCTCTGCGTGTCTTTAATACTCCTTCATTTAGTGGCTTATAGAGTCTTCTTGCTGCTCCAGGTGGTATTTCTTTAAGTTGATTATCAGAGATACTAGGATCAGCATGAGTAGCCACAATGAAAAGATTACCCAGCGTTGGAAAATTACTGCTTTCATTTTCTTTTGCAGGAAGTAAACTCAGTAAGTTGCTAATGCGTCTCATGTCTTGATCATTAATATGACCTTTGGCTGGTGAGGCATACACTACTACATCAGCAATCTGTGCAGCACTATTAGCCTTCTCCACATCTTTAGAAACTTCATCTGGTTGATCTGAAAAACCGGGAAGGTCTATCAGGTTGCAGGCTTGTAGCAGAGGTGAATTAATATAGACCACAGCTGCATGAGCCGCTATATCCTCATATTCTCCATGCACTCCATATTTTTGCAAAGTATCGAAACTTCCTGCGTGTACACAATATTTTTCACAACGTTCTTGGTCATCTAAAAGTAGTAAATCAATGATTTGCTTGCCTTTTTCATCTTTTAGCCAAAAATCCTCATTAACAATCAATACATCTTCTTTGCACCATTTGGGACGGTCTTCTATATGACGGACAAATGTAATTACTCTTGTTGCTGGCTGATAACCAACTGGCAAATTTTTACTTCCCAACAAAGCATTTGCCATGTGTGATTTACCAGCGTCGAAGCCTCCAGTCAAAACTACATTAGGCTTTTGTTTATACAGCTTAAGCTGTTGTTGGAAATCATGGGGGGTGGCTGGTGGTGTTGGTATATCTAGTTTGTCTACAGAAGGAGTATCACCAATGTACTGATTCAGTAAATTTAGTTTGCGATAAAGTTCAATGTATGGAGTTCCTGGATCAATTCCTTTGAGTGGTGGTATTGGTGCTGACATAGCTGTAGCGAGGTCAATACCTAATATTTGCAGCCATTTCACTAAAAGCCCCATTGGAACGGTATCAGGAGCCTGCTCATAAATATTAACTTGCATCTGAGAAATGTCCAAGGCATTAGCCACTTCTGCTTGACCCATACCCGCGTTTTGACGATATCCCAATAAGTCAATATTCATGCCTGTCGCTCTAATACATTAATAATATTCTATATATTTAATACAAATATTACTGTTTTAAATCAGTATTAACACTAAAATCAGAGACAACATACCTCATCCCTCCTCTTCCCCTAAAACATAAAAGTTAGAAACACAATAGCTGAGGAAAAACTTATGGCTTTCAATATTGGTGTTCTCAAACTGCCAGTAATTAAAAAAGGATCTCAAGGAACTTTTGTTATTGCTTGGCAACGATTTTTGAAAGAAAATGAATTTCCGGTTGGAACTGTAGATGGAGACTTTGGCAACGGTACTGATGCAGCTACTCGTAGCTATCAACGAAAAAATCAGTTATCTGCTGATGGTGTTGTTGGCAACAATACTTATGTTAAAGCTCTTAGTCAAGGATTTATCTTCAAGGTTCCCAATTTCTCTGCTAACCTGCTGTTAGCTTATTTGCGGTTTGGTTCCTCTGAGGTGAAAGATTTACAAAGAAGCTTAAATGCGATCGCACAACTAACTCCACCTTTAGTTACAGATGGTGACTTTGGTAATAGAAGTAATCAAGGATTAGCTGAAGCTTATAAAAAAAGAGATGTCCGTTTGCGTACTGAATTAGCCGATAGTATTTCTAGTAGCACTAAAAATAAATTAGGAACAGATTTTGAGCAAGCATTAGATATTTTGAACACCTACGCTAAAAGACTAAGATTTCGCCTGAGTGGATCACATTGGTACAATTACTTTCCTACAAGTCGCGCTATATCTGCCTTAGCTTCACCGTTTCGCGAACGGGTACAAGCATTTCAAAAAGCGTTAATTGATGGTGGCGCACAAACAATTATCTCAGCTACCTATCGACCTCCGCAACGAGCTTATTTAATGCACTATGCTGCCAGAATAGATCGAGGTGAAATTAGTCCTAATAATGTGCCAGCAATGGCTGGAGTTGACATCGACTGGGTACACTATACAGCTTCAGGATCTCGTCAAGCAGCCTCACAAATGGTAGATATTTATGGTATTGGTGGTAATCCAGTAGCCTTAAAATCTCTCCATACTCAAAGATTAGCAATTGACTGGAATATTACCTGGGAAGATACCCTAAGAATTAAGAATAGTAATGGAAGTATAATTGAAATTAACGAGCCTCGTAATGGTGCGGAAAATAAGTTACTTTTTGATGTAGGTGCATCCTACGGTGTTTATAAATTGTTAGATCGTGACCCTCCTCATTGGTCTTATAACGGTCGCTAATATTTAGCAGTTAGCTTTTAGCTTTTTAATGGGCTGGCACTGTATAGGTTTTAACTCTACTGCTATAAATGTAGAGACGCGAAATTTCGCGTCTCTACATCTCTAAACTTTCAACTTTACTAACGCATCTTTAACAGTTGATGGCAGTTGACGCATAATTTTACCTTTTTCTCGGTCAACTGCTACCAAAGTTACCCGCGCAGTCATATACACATCTTCACCATCTAGAGATTGAATTTGATAATCCCAATTCATCCGCACACCCTGCATTTCTGTCATCTGCGTCTTAACCACTGCTGACATTCCCATTTGCAAGGGTCGGTGGTAGCGTATAGAAAGATCTACCACAGGCATTTCACACCCTAAAGCTACTAATTCAGCATAATCAATGCCAATTGAATGCAAACATTCTACTCGCGCCTCTTCCAACCAGGTAACGTAAGCACCATGCCAAACATTACCGCTATAGTCGGTATGGTGAGGATGAACCCGTATCGGATATTCAAACCAGTTTTCGGTTGTGACTTTTAAATGCCGCTTTTCAATGGCACTAGCGGGTGGTAGTTCAGAAGGTGTTTGTGGTATTGTTGACACTGGTAATTTACCTCAAAATCACTTTTTTAGTTTGTTTTATTAGAGGAATTTTAGCTATATTATTATCTGATTGTAATCTATTACCTATTTTTTATCTACGCTGTTAGTAATAAGATTATTATTAATTTTAAGCAAATAGTTATTAATTGACAAAATTGATAAGTATGTCAATCTAATTAAACGTATTACCCCACCCCCCAGCCCCCTCCCCTTATTAAGGGGAGGGGGGGAAATATAAAGTTTCCAATTTAAAAGGGATTTAGGGGCATCTCTGCGTAACTTTTGTACTTATAACAATATCAACTATAATTTTAAGAAAATGTTAAATTTTATATGAATAGGCTCTCTGTTTTTAAATTATGTGCTTGCTGTTTAGGCGTTTTATTATTGTATACGCCAGCTAGCGTAAGTGAAAATGCCTTAAATTTGCCTGCACAACAGCAGTTAACTCAAGCTGATATTCTCCATAAACTAGCGCAAGCAGATGTAGTATATTTGGGAGAAACTCACGACAACGCTAAAGATCACGAAACCCAGTTAGAAATTATTGAAAAACTATATAGTTTCACTAAGCAAAATAATAAAGATCCTAAATCAAAAATAGCGATCGCACTGGAAATGTTCCAGCGTCCCTATCAATCAGTTATCAATCAATATTTAGCCGGAGAAATAACCGCAGCACAACTGGTAGAGCAAAGTGAATATCAGCAACGTTGGGGTTTTCCTTGGGAATATTATGCTCCAATTCTAGAATTTGCCAAAAAACATCAAATACCAGTTATAGCTTTAAATACACCTTCAGAAGTAACTCGTAAAGTTTCCCGCCAAGGGTTAGAAAGTTTAAATCAAGAAGATTGGAAATATATTCCGCCTATTTCAGAAATTAGAACTGATAACCAAGAATATCGGCAGTTGTTTGAAAAACTCACAGGAGGACATCATCACAACTTGTCAGGGAATAGTCAAAAATTAGATAATTATTTTACTGCCCAAGTTTTATGGGATGAAACTATGGCAGATGCGATCGCAAATTTTGTCAAAGTTAATCCAAATTATCAAGTAATTGTACTTGCAGGTAGTGGTCATATTATTTATGGATATGGTATTCCTAGCCGTGTGGCGCGACGGTTACAGAATGGGGATACTAAGCAGCCGCAGTTAATTCAGCGATCTTTATTGCTACATCCCCCAGAAGATGATGAATTGGAAATTAATCAACAACAAATTGCAGATTTTATCTGGAAATAACGAAATTATTTTATTAAATTTATTGCACAATAATTTCTTGTTTTTTATCGCAGATATGAGCAGATGGACGCAGATGACGCAGATGCCACCAAGATTTTATCGCTTTATGTAATAGATCTGTTCTGAAGCTTGATTTGTTTTCAATATCAATATTTTTTTACTTTTCTTGATGACGTAATGCAGCACCAGTTACGCCTGTAACAAATCCCAAAATTAAGGCAATTAATATATGGGACGGCGTAGTAAATACACTAACAATACCAATTACTCCAGCTATAAATAAGCCACTGTTAAATAAACTAATAAATTTCTTAATAACAGGCGTTGGCTGTTGATCATAGATAGCTTGCAAAGCAATTTCATTGCTATCGAGATCTTGAATAATCGCCTGGATATCCTTACCTGTTTCTCTTTCCAATCTAGCTATGGCTTCTCTATCTGCCTTGACAGGCGATACCGATAATCTTAGTAAAGATTCTGATAATGTTCTGGAGATTACTAACTGCTCTTTAGTTTGTTGGTTCATCACTTCTAATTATTTTTAGGCGAAGTATATTAAAAAAGTGGTTGGAGTTTCAACCACAGATAAACACAGATGCAGATGAATATCTAATCAGCGACGAATAATAGGTTGCATCAATGGTTCAAATACTGGCACTAATTCAGGACGACTAACAACTAAAGTTGGTAAGGGATGACTGCCATAATCTTTACCAGCTTCTAGGGGAAAAGTAGGTTTTGGTGATAATGACACCCAAGTTGCACCAGCAGCTTGTAAAATTACCCAAACAGCAGATAAATCCCAAACTTTCGGGGTAGCTTCAACTCCTCCGAGAGTTGCACCAGAGGCAACGGCTAGGAAATTATAGGTAGCTACACCCAGCATCCTAATTTTGCAAGGAAACCCTTGTTTCATTACAGATGTACTACGGGCGCACAAGCTGAAAAAGTGATTATTAGTAGGAGAATCATCACTACTATGGATAGGCTGATTATTTAAAAATGCCCCAGTTGGAATATCAAGTTCGGATGAACCGCGCCAAAAACCATGAAAGGTTTGGTTAATGGGGGGAAAATGTACATAACCAAATACAGGTGTACCTTGATATAGCAAGGCGATAGAAATGCCCCACAGGGGAATCCCGCGTGTAAAGTTGGTAGTACCATCTAGTGGATCAATAATCCAGCACCACTCGGTTCCTTTAAAAGTGTGTTCTGCTTCTTCGCTGAGGATACCGTGATCTGGGAAATTTGCGGCGATCGCAGATCGAATTTCTTGATCTGCCCAATTATCGGCTTCTGTCACCAAACTACCATCAGCTTTACGAGTTGCTTGCACTTGTCCAGCATATTCTAATAGTCTGATGCCAACTCTAGTAGTTGTATCTTGAGCGAAATTTAAAACCTTAGTCCAAAAATCTTCCATCTTCAGAGCGCAATTCGCAGTAATTATAATGCTTTCTTAATCTAATTCACTTTCTAATACAGAAGCGATCGCATTTCGGGCATTACTTTGAAATTCCTTAACATTAACTCGCCTGAGCAGCCAAATAGCCAATAGCATTCCTACTGCTTGCAGCGCAAATACTAATCCATAAGCAAATACCAGATTAGTAAACAAGCTTTTACCTATATCTAAAACTGCACCACCCGTAATAGTTGCTAACGCTCTCGCCATTGCTTGAGACAGCCCCCACGCACCAATAAAAGTGCCTGCGGTTTCAGCCGCAGTGAGATCTAACATCAAGCTAATCGCGCCTGTTGTGGTGACACCTGAAGCTAAACCAAACAAAAATAACACACCTTGAAATAGCTTCTGATTTTGACTAAATCCCGATAGGATAATAATTACAAAACTAGCTGCTACTAATAAACAACCTAATTTAGTTGTTTTTTGTTTTCCTAAACGCGGCACAATTAAAAACCCAGTTGTACTTAAAGCAACAAGTACTCCCATTCCCCAGAAAGCATTTAGTCTAGTAGTTTCTGAGATTGGCATCCTAAACACTTCAGCACCATAAGGTTCTAGAACCGCCTCCTGCATAAATAAGCTAATAGTCATAACCAGGAGAAACGTAAAAAATATTCCGGTTTGGCGGTTAGCAGTTAATACTCGTAAAGCTCTGCCCAGAGTAATGCTATCTTCTCGCTCTATTAAAGTAGTCCGAGAAGTATATAGAGAATATTTTTTTTCTACACCAACTGTTGCCAAAAATGTTAATCCCAAAACAGTAGCAGGAACCATTACAAATAAACGATTAATTGATGCTTGTAAGGCTTCAATTGGAGCGTCTGTTGCTACCTGTTTTAATAAAACGCTACCAATAATTGCTCCCGTAACAATTCCCACCATTAACATTGACCAGACAATGCCTACAAGTTTGGAACGATTTTCTTCTTCAGAAACATCTACTAATAAAGCTGTAAATGGTGTAGAACTGGCACTTAAGGCTATACCATATAAAGCAAAAATCAAAGCCATCAGTGCAGTCCATCCGTAGGTTTCAGTTGTCCAAGCCCAACCGCCTGTAGAGCGTACAAGGTTGCCCAACTGCCACATAACTTGTACTGCTAAGAAAGATGCGATCGTAAATAAAGTCGCACCTATCCAAACATACCCAGTGCGATGATAACCAAAGATTGGTTTAGCATCAGATCTTTGCCCAAACCAAACTCGTGCTGGTGCAACAAACTGGTGCATTGCTAACGCACCAGCAGCTACCGTTGCGGGAATACCTAGTTCACCAATCATCACTCGGTTAAGAATACCTAGTGTGAGGATTGACATAATCCCCAGCCCCATCTGAAATAAGCCTAAGCGGAACATAGTTAGTAAGTTAATCGGGCTTGGCTTACTTGTTGGTGATGGAACTGGTGGGGAATCTGAAAAATCACCTATTGCCATAACTACTTCCAGAACGATGCCATTTGCTTTGTAGTACTTTTATAAAGATATACCCTTAGTAAGAGAAACGCTGGCTTAGAAAGCTGATATTGAGATATGTAGACAAAAAACTGGTTGCAAAAATGCTCACCCTGGTTTTAAAGATACGCAGATTACTCCCTTCCCACTAAAAGATTACCGATTATATTCTTCTTCTTCCTTGGCGTTCTTTGCGTCTTGGCGGTTTTTCAAATAGCTAATACTGAAATATCAATTCAAACCTTTAAAATTATGAATCTAAGCAATACAATCCCCACAACTACTCTCGGAACTAATGGCGCAACCGTCAAATCCCTTTGTATTGGGACTTGGGCTTGGGGCGACAAAATATTTTGGAACTATGGCAATAACTATGGCGAATCCCAAGTAAGAGCAGCTTTTGATGCAGCTTTAGAATCTGGTTTAGATTTCTTCGATACTGCTGAAATTTATGGAACAGGGCTATCAGAGGAACTTATCGGAAAGTTTATGCAAGAAACTGGGCATCAGGTGGAAATCGCGACTAAATATGCCCCCTTTCCTTGGCGATTTAATGCTCAGTCTGTTTCTGATGCTTTAACTGCAAGTCTCAAACGTCTGCGGGTGGAGCGAGTTAGTTTATACCAAGTGCATTGGCCATTTACCTTTCTATTGAGCCAAGAAACTTTGATGAATGCCTTAGCAGATGAGGTGCAACGTGGCAGAATTGCCAGTGTTGGTGTCAGCAACTACTCAGCCGCCCAGATGCGTGAAGCTCATCAGATTTTAGCTGCTAGAGGAGTACCCTTAGCGGTTAATCAAACGCGCTACTCTTTACTAACTCGACAAATAGAAACCAACGGGATTTTCGACACGGCGCGTGAATTAGGCGTAACTCTCCTAGCTTATAGTCCTTTAGCTCAAGGGTTACTCACTGGTAAGTACACTGTTGAGCAATACCAAGAGCCAACAGGGGCGCGGAGGTTTGATTCTCGTTTTAGCCGTAGTGGTTTGGAAAAAATTGCTGTATTAATATCCTTGTTGCGTCAGCTTGGAGAAAAATACGATCGCACTCCTGCTCAAGTCGCTCTCAATTGGCTAATAGCTCAAGGTAATGTAATTCCGATTCCAGGTGCTAAAACAGCCGAGCAAGTACGACAAAATGCTGGCGCAGTCGGTTGGCAACTTAGTAACGAGGATGTTACTCAACTTGCTCAAGTTAGCCAGAACTTTAGGGTTTAAAGCTGGTAGTTGTTAGCAGTTCAATCACAAATAATCTGACGCGCAAATAAACTTGTAAATTTTTAATTGAGAGAAAAGTTAGCAAACCCTCTCTCCTCCCTCCTCTCTCCTCTCTCCCCAAAACATAAAATGCGTGAAACACAACAGCTTAATAACAGGAGGCGATACGCGATCGCACTATGAAAATCTTGACAAATTGGGGCTTTACCCGTGAAGGCTGGCGTAATAATCAACGGGGCGAATACTGGGTACTAACTCAAATGTTACTAATTTTAGGCTTTGTGTTATTGCCTGTTTACCGCATCCCTACTTGGGAAATTAACTTATCTGAGTCGGTATATATTCGCCTGGGTGCTACTGCAATTCTCGCTTTAGCCGCTATAGTATTTTTTGCTAAAGGATTGCTCGATTTAGGACGGCAACTAACCCCCTTACCTTATCCCAAAGAAGACGGTGAGCTAGTTAAATCTGGCATTTATAGCTTAGTACGCCATCCCATTTATAGCGGTGTAATCCTAGCAGCCATTAGCTGGGCAATCTTCCAGATGAGTTTCTCTCACCTGTTGGCAGCAGGTGTTTTATTTGTCTTTTTTGATATTAAGGCTAACCGCGAGGAAGCTTGGTTGAGCCAGAAGTATCCAGATTATTCAGAATATCGAGAAAAAGTGAAAAAGCTGATCCCAGGGGTGTACTGAGGGTCATTACCAAAAAAATAGCAACATTAAATACAACAGAGTCAAATCTTTACGATACAATTACCTGTTGGTGTGAGTAAGTAAAAATAACTAGCAAAAGATTAATGTCTACTCGTTCATTAACTCTGACCCGTCCTGAAACCTCTGTTGACAGTTCATCGTCCTTGAGTGATGTCTCTGCCGCTTCAAGAGGTGATACCAGGATTATGCAGTTGACCAAATGCCTATACCAGGCTGACCAACAAGCTAAATTTTTACATTTACAGGCGGAAGTTGATGGTTTGTTGCAACAGCTACAGACCATCAAACAGCAACGCCCTGAGATTACAGAAGATGCCCCTAGCCGCCCAAACACCTAATTACTAAATATAGGCTCGTCATTAAACTTACCTTGGGCTGATAAAGTAGATTTAATTACCCTGTTACCAAAGGTAATTAAGACTATCTCAATGCCCAAATAAAAAAGTAAAACCATAACTACGGGCAACCCGCAAGGGTAATTTAAACCCAATAAACGCGAATTTAGCGGATTAGCAGTGTTAACATCGACACATAAGCCTGCTCTTAACTTACCTGATAGCAGGTTTTTTATGTGGAAGATTTAGCCTTTCAAGTAAATAACATCTGGAGAACTTATTTTTCTTCATGACTATATCGCCAATTAAAGAAAAAGCTTCAAGCCTGACATCTTCTCAAGAAGCTTCGAGCCTGACATCTGCTCAAATAGCTTCAACGCTTCGTTTAAAAGACATTGTGAAGACTTTGCCCCGTGAGGTTTTTCAAAAAGATACTCGCAAAGCTTGGACAAAAGTACTGCTCAATGTTTTAGTTGTAGGCTTGTGCTACTGGGGTTTGGCGATCGCTCCCTGGTTTTTATTACCGCCATTGTGGATATTAACTGGTACAGCTATTACTGGTTTTTTTGTAATTGCTCACGATTGTGGTCATCGTTCGTTTGCTAAACGTCGCTGGGTAAATGATCTAGTCGGTCATTTATTTCTGCTGCCACTAATTTACCCCTTTCACGGTTGGCGGATATTGCACAACTTCCACCACAAGCACACGAACCAACTTGATGTAGACAACGCTTGGCAACCTGATAGACCAGAGGAATACGAAAGTTCACCAGCTGCGATTCAATTTGCCTTAAGGAAATTGCGGGGGCGGTTTTGGTGGCTAGGTTCTATTGTTCACTGGGCAAAGCTGCACTTTAATTGGTCGAGCTTTCAAGGTAAGCAAAGGGAACAAGTAAAGTTTTCAGCACTTGTAGTCATCGCTTTTGCCAGCATAGCTTTTCCCACCTTAATTGCTACTACTGGGATCTGGGGATTTGTCAAATTTTGGCTCTTACCTTGGTTGGGATACCATTTCTGGATGAGTACCTTTACCATCGTTCACCACACCGCGCCAGATATTCCTTTTACTCCTGTGGAAAGTTGGGATGAGGCGATCGCACAACTATCGGGAACTGTACACTGTGATTATCCTCGTTGGATAGAATTTCTTTGTCACGACATCAACGTTCACGTTCCCCATCACATCTCTACAGCAATTCCCTCTTATAACCTCCGCAAGGCTCATAGTAGTATCAAAGAAAACTGGGGCAATTATCTTTACGAAACCCGTTTTTCTTGGGATTTGATGAAGAAAATTACAGATCAGTGTCATCTGTATAGTCCCGAAAATTGCTATCAGTCTTTTGAGCAATTTGAACTAGCACGTCAATCAACAGCAAGTAACAACTGATATGATTGACCTCCGAATTAACTAAGTTTCAAATTCAACCAGCAAGCTAGTAATTTGTACTAACTTGCTGGTTTAGTTTATAAAGATCAAAACTCTACTTAAAAAAATAATAAAAGTAAATAAAGAAATGCCTACTCCATGTCACATTCTTGTAGAAAATAATCCTGTAGTTATCTACGCCAGTCGCAATGGTTCTCCCGATAAAGTTTTGCCGATTCTTAACCAAT
>JBARVL010000168.1:0-4037 GCA_049646245.1 Crinalium sp.
CATTATCAAAGATACTAAAGTTTATCAAACAGCTAAGAAAGAAGCAAAACTAGAAATAGTTCCAAAATTAATCAAGAAAGATTTAAGCATTCAGGAAATAGCAGAATTACTAGAATTAGATATTGAAACTGTCAGAGAAGCAGCAGAATTAGCGTAAAAGCTCTTAATCAATTATTGGCAGGTTTTAATAATGACAGCAATTACTATCAACCTTAAACCCATCATTGAACTTAACGACGAACAATTTTATCAACTTTGTCGGAAAAATCCCGATGTAAAATTTGAACGTAACGCCCAAGGAGAACTTATCATTATGCCCCCAACAGGTGGAGAAACAGGCAAAAATAATGTTGAAATTGCCGCCGATTTCGTGTTTTGGAATCGCCAAACCAAGCTAGGAGTAGTATTTGATTCTTCTACCTGTTTTAAACTTCCTAATGGTGCAAACCGTTCTCCTGATGTCGCTTGGATTAGAAAAGATAGATGGGATAGTTTAACACTAGAAGAAAAAGAAAAGTTTCCACCTATTGCCCCAGATTTCGTTTTAGAGTTAATGTCACCAACTGACAATTTAAAAGATGTGCAAGCAAAAATGCGAGAATATATGGACAACCAAGTAAAACTCGGTTGGTTATTAAATCGCAATCGCCGTGTAGAAATTTATCGGTTAGGGCAAGAAATAGAAGTATTACAATCTCCCGCACAATTATCTGGCGAAGATATATTGCCTGGTTTCATTTTAAATATGCAAGTTGTATGGGATTAAATACTTGGGATATGCTGGGATATTAAATTTGCAAAATTAGCAGGATAAACAATGGATATTGAAAGTATCGCACAAGACATTGCCACACTACCAACCGAGGCACAAGAAATTGTTGCAGATATCGTTCGAGTCTTAAAAGAACGATATCAAACATTACCTCTATCTGAACCGCACAAATCCTTAAACTTAGAAAATCAACCCTTTGTTGGGATGTGGGAAAATCGCCCTGAAACTCAGGATAGCACGGGATGGATACCTGATAACTGATCGCTGGTCACTGAAATGATACACTGGCAAAAAAAACAGAGGTTATTATGCTTACACCAGAACAAATACATCAAAATGTTAAAGATTTACCAGAAGAAGCTCAAAACTTACTGATTGAATTTATTGAAATCCTCAAAAAATGTTATCCACAACCAACAGAAAAAAAATCATCTGAAGAAATAAGCCTCTATGAAAAATTTGATAAAAATGGCTTGATTGGCTGTGTTTCAACCGAAGAAAACTTATCCACGACTTATAAACAGGTTCTAGCTGAAGGATTAAACACTAAGTATGATCATCGTTGATACAGGATTTTGGTTAGCCCTTGTGGATCAAAAAGACACCTACCACGAAGCAGCTAAAAAGGCGCTAAAACAATACAACGAACCGTTGATTACTACCTGGTGTGTAATTACAGAAACCTGTTATCTCTTACTAACTCGTAAGGGGGTTAAGGCTCAAATTGCTTTTATTAATAGCCTCAATCAAGGATTATTTACAGTTTTTAATTTAGAACCTGAGCATGGAGTAAAGATTGCTCAATTGATGGAAAAATATGCAGATCTCCCAATGGATTTAGCCGATGCTTCCCTAGTAATTTTAGCAGAACATCTAGGACACGGGCGCATTTTTTCAGTAGATCAACGTGATTTTAATACTTATCGCTGGAAACAAACTTATCCTTTTGAAAACTTACTGACTAAATAGCAAATTAATCCTAAAGATAGATGAAATTAACTATTAAGCTTCAAGATTTATTAAAGCAAAATGAGACAGCGATCGCAGCCACTAGCACCCTACTTGGTCAAGGATTGGCAATAATTGATTGTACCGGAGTTGAGTCAATAACACCAGAACAATTAACCTTATTATTTACAGGTATTCCGGCTAATTGGGACTTTCCAGAATTAACAGAAATATTCGATGCTTCTACCTTAAATGAAACCGTAGCGAGTCAACTCAACCAGTGGTGCGATCGCCGTTTTGGGCGCGAAGTCGAATTAAATCCCACTCCCGAACCTACAACCGAAACATCCCCAACCCATCTCGATATTTTTGAACTGCGCCAAGATGTTGTAGGCGACTACCGTCGCTACATTCAAAGCTTCTTAAAAATTAGAGACGAAAAGATAGAAAAATTTGTTGAAGAAGAACTAAATCGTGGGCAGTTGTGGCCAGATCCGTTACTACAAATTAATCCTAGTTATAAATTTGGTGCTACCGTTACCGAACTGGTAAAACAAGGCATCTTGCATCCTGATTCTACTCGTTACTTCTCCCAAAACGGCAACCCATTCCGCTTTCATTACCACCAAGAGCAAGCATTTAGAACTGCACACCGTCAACAACCTTACGTTCTCACCACAGGAACGGGTTCCGGTAAAAGCATGACTTATGTTGTTCCTATCTTTGACGACTTATTAAAAAATCCCGATATTCAAGGCGTAAGGGCAATTCTTGTTTACCCGATGAACGCCCTAATTAACTCTCAAAAAGAAGAATTTGATAAATTTTTAAGCCAAGTTCCTAATACTCACATCCGCGTTGAACAATACACCGGACAAGAAAGTTTAACCAAAAAAACTGAAATTCAGAGCAACCCGCCTCAAATTATACTTACCAACTACGTGATGTTAGAACTAATGCTCACGCGCACTCACGAAGAGAAATTGGTTGCTTCCCCAGATCTGAAATTTCTGGTACTGGACGAATTGCACACTTATCGCGGACGGCAAGGTGCAGACGTAGCAATTTTAATTCGCAAACTACGCCAGAGGTGCGGTAAAGACTTGCTATGTATCGGCACATCTGCCACCATGTCCACAGAAGGCAACCGTAGCTCTCGCCGTCAAACTGTTGCTGGAGTTGCCAGTAAATTATTTGGGGTAGAAGTTAAAGCAGAAAACGTCATTGATGAAACCTTAGAACGTTCTATAACTCGCCCCGAACCCAGTAACGACGAACTCCGAGATAGCTTTACCTTACCAGTTGAATCAGAACAAACTTTAGCAGCCTTCAAAACTCACCCCCTGAGTAGCTGGATAGAGATGAACTTCGGTTTAGCCGAAGAAGACGGGCATTTAGTGCGACGCACTCCTATTTCCCTAGAAACTGGAGCAACAAAACTGGCGGAAATTACCCAAGTTGCCGCCGCTACCTGCCTGGATACTCTTAAACAAATGTTTCTCTGGGGTAGTAAAACTAAAGGACTTGCTTTTCGTCTGCATCAATTTATCTCCCAAGGAGGAAGCGTTTACGCCACAGTCGAGAAACAACAGCAACGCTTTCTCAGCTTAGAAGGACAGTATGCCACAACAGGCGATCGCCTGCTTTACCCCTTAGTATTCTGCCGTGACTGCGGACAAGAATACTATGTAGTACGTTACGACACCGACGACGGAACTGTTACCCCTACACTACCCCAAGCCCTAGATAATAATGATGAAGACACCTACGAAGGCTACCTCACCTTAGACGAGCCTGGACTTTGGGATGCCAGCGACGAAGACCGCTTACCCGATAATTGGTTCACAGAAACCAAAAAGCGAGGGCGGGTAGCCAAAAAAGATTATGCCAACTTTATACCCCAAAAACTCCAAGTTTTACCCAACGGTCAAGTCACAACTTCATTATTAGAAGGAACAGCTTGCTGGTTTTTGCGTAAACCCTTCCTTACCTGCCTCAACTGCGGTGTTACTCACGACAAGCGCAAGAACGAATTCGCTAAACTTTCCCGCCTCAGCACCGAGGGACGCAGCACCGCCACGACTCTACTATGCCTCTCTACAGTCAGCCGCCTTAAATCTAGCCCCGCCGTCAGCAAGGAAGCATCTAAAATTCTCAGCTTCACGGATAACCGTCAAGATGCTTCCCTGCAAGCAGGTCATTTTAATGATTTCGTGCAAACCAGTTTCTTAAGGGCTGCCCTCAACAGCGCGTTGCAAACGAATCAAGAATTAAACCACAGCGAACTCGCCAGCGAAGTTGTCAAACACATGGGTTT
>JBARVL010000169.1:0-22376 GCA_049646245.1 Crinalium sp.
TTTTGAAAGTAGTGTGCGATCGCATCTTGTAGCACACCAGCTAAGTTTGTAGTACCAGCCGGATCATTCTCTTGAAATAATTGCTCTACCTTACTAGAAGTAACATTGTCATAGCGTTTGAACCTACTGGAAAACAGATAAACTGTAATTCCATCTGGATCAAACTGCTCACACTTTCTTGCTAAAGCTAAAGTAGACTCTTGCGCGGAATCCCAACGACTTCTACCACCAGCTTGATCTGGGGTAGACATACTACCACTTTTATCAATTATTAAAGTGTAATCACGGTCTTGCATACAAGTAACCTCATTTAATAAAAGATTTGAGATTTTGGATATAAACCTCAAATCTAATTTCCCGATATCAGTTAGTCATTAATAGCGTTAAGCAAAACTTCAGTCAGCGTAAAGTTTTCCATATCATCAAGAGTTATGGTATCAACTAAATCAAATTTTGCCCCAGCACTTTGAAGTTCATCATCTAATACTTTTAAAAACCGAGTAGCAGTTGCATCGTTTCCTACTTGAATTAGTGAAATTGCTAATTCTTCATCTCGATCCATGTGACGCGAGGCTTCTATAATTACCCTCATCACCGCTTTACGGTCATCGGGTTCGCCATCCGTAATTACTAAAATTGTCTCGCCGTTTGCCTTAGTTTGTCCAGCAGCTTTTCTTTGGAAGTATTTATCAGTCGCATCTTTAAGTACACCCGCTAAGTCAGTAGTACCAGAAGGGTCATTTTCCTGAAATATTTGTGCGACTTTTTCGGCGGTTACGTCGTCGAAGCGTTTAAAGCGACCGGAAAATAGATAAACTGTTATCCCATCTGGATCAAACTGTTCACATTTTCTTGCCAATGCTAAAGTAGACTCTTGAGCAGCATTCCAGCGACTTCTACCGCCTGGTTGATCAGGCGTAGACATACTGCCACTTTTGTCAATAATTAAAGTATAATCACGGTCTTGCACTAAAGAACCTCCTTGTACCATAGAGATTATCTCCAGGAATTATTAGGGCTTCTACATCTAGGCTATACGACGTTATCGATAATTATCACCTTTTAGATAAAAATCTCAAAGTTAGGGAAATGCGATCGCGTAGCGTCTCGGAACGAGAATCGCGCAATCTCTTCTAAAATACAGAGCGATCGCTATCTTTCCATCCCTGCAATTATCAGCATTTCCATAACTATAATTGATGTACGACAGGCTTGTAGGAAAGGAAATGACAACAGTTGCTATCTTGCCAGTATTAGATTCCAATGGTGTGAAGATTTATCGAGCAATTGCAGGTGACAAGCAATCAACAGGTAAAACCGCAGGTGAAGCATTAGATGCTTTAACTACTCAATTAAAAAGCGATCAGTTTAATACACTATTAGTTATCCAAAGTTTTCGTCCTGACTGGTTTTTTAGCGCAGAACAGCAACAGCGTTTATCTGAATTGATGAATTTGTGGCGAACCGCACGAGATATAGGACAAACACTTTCTTCAGAACAACAAACTGAATTAAATACTTTAGTGGAAGCTGAACTGAAAGCAGCTACAGCTAGAACAGCAGCATTATTGCAACAACTTAATCAATGAATCGTTTCTATACAATAGTAGCCGATCGCGCTGCTCATCGCTGCGAATATTGCCATGCACCTGAGTTAGTTTTCAACTTTCAGTTTGAAGTTGAACATATAATTCCTTTATATAGAAATGGTGCTGATGCTGAATTTAATCTAGCTCTTGCTTGTCGTTCCTGCAATCTGCGTAAAGGAACTCGCATAAGTGGAATAGATCCTGAATCTAATACTGAAATTTTTCTTTTTAATCCAAGAAAGCAGCAGTGGAACGACCACTTTCAAGTCAGCGAAGAATCGGGTGCAATTATAGGTCGAACCGCTATCGGCAGAGTAACATTTACTTGTTTAGAGATGAATAGTCAAGCTCAATTAATAGCACGACAGCTATGGATTCGTTTAGGTTTATTTCCTTAGTATAATGGGGTTAATTCTCGGCAAATAACCTACATATTTCAACCAAGTTCACCTGTTAACAGTTGGTGTCACTGTAACTTCACTAAAAATATCTTCTGCGGTTAAATTGAGTTGCTTATACTCTTAATCAATAATTGCATTTAACAAAACTTCTCTTAATGTCATATCTTCCATATCATCAATTGTTACAGTATCTACAATATCAAATTTAGCCCCAGCACTTTGCAACTCATCATCTAATACTTTCAAAAACCGAGTTGCATCCGTATCAGTACCAACTTGAATAAAAGAAATAGCTAATTCTTCATCACGATCCATCTTTCGCGATGCTTCAATAATTACCTTCATAACAGCCTTGCGATCATCGGGTTCGCCATCTGTTACTACTAAAATTGTTTCTCCATTCTGCTTAGTTTGACGCGCTGCTTTTCGTTGAAAATAACTATTAATTGCATCTGTCAACACACCTGCTAAGTCAGTGCGCCCAGAAGGTTCGTTTTCTTGGAAAATTTGAGTAACTTTATTAGCAGTTACATTGTCGTAGCGTTTAAAGCGACCTGAAAATAGGTAAAGAGTTATCCCATCTGGATCAAACTCTTCACATTTACTCGCTATAGCCAGGGTAGACTCTTGCATGACATTCCAGCGACTTTTCCCCCCAGGCTGGTCTTTAATCGACATACTGCCACTTTTGTCAATGATTAAGGTATAATCACGATTTTCTAGCATGAAAATATTCCTTCTTAGCTTTATATTCTTTAAAGGTATCAAACCTTAGAACTTAAGCTAGGAAGTTGTACAGATAAAATAATAGTTATTTCCGCTAAAACCAGTAGCGATCGCACTTAGAGTTAGCTTAGGCAGAAACTAACGTATTTTGTAAAGGCTTCCAACTAAAAACGCGATCGCCTCCAAGTTCCAAAACTACTTTTACCTTTGGTTCCAAATTAGGCAAATTTACCAAAAACTCCCGCTCTTGGCTAGAAAGCACCTGTCCATCTACAATCCAAAGAACTAATCCCTTAGAATGCGGGGGTAACTGCTCTAATTGAGAATTTACTATCGGCGGAACATAAAAGACACGGATATCCTTCTTACCTAAATGAGGGGGACGAACACCATGAACACCCGTTAAATACATAGCTAAGTCACCCAGCCCCCGCGCTTCTAAACGGTAGGTAACATAACCAGCAGCCCGTAAACGGCGCTGATAACGTCCCTCAAATCCTCCCTCCAAGGGCGCATAAACTCCCAAAGCACCTGACTTTTCTAAATCACGGATGAAGGGTTTACCAGTTGTAATCAGTGCCATAACCATAAAATAAATATCCTAACTACGCTTTAAGTTTTGTTAATCGTTGCTGAGGATTAATTATAGTTGTCTAGTGACTGCCCATCAATGTATTAAAATAATTAGTTTGATTAGGGCTAGACAATTGTAAAGATTTAGTTTATATTGTTTGATCGTGGTCAAAATTTCTGGCTGCTAAAGCCACTGAAGTTGGCAACTAGGTAGAGTGAGCATTTAACCTCAAGCTTTTGGTGAAAGATACCATTAATGGCTATCCGTAACCTACAGGCAAAATTTGTGATAAATCTCTCATCTGACTCTCATCTGAGCCTGGGTTAATCAGCCCGAAAGGCGCTCTCACCAAAACAGCCAACTCAGTTTTTGCAAAGCTGCCTCGATGGGATACTAAGTAGCAAGCTACTTAAGTCCACACGAAACTTAGCAGCTAACATAGCTTGTGTCAGACTTTTATAGTCGCTGCGCTATCAGAAGAGCAAAGCTAGACTTCCAGAAGATTGCCCCTGACCTAGTTAGGGGTAGGTATTTCTGTCGGTGGCGACACAGCTAATTGCAAAACTGCGGATTATTCCGCTAATTTTAATCCGTATTTAAATGTAGTTTCTCAAAAGGGGAGACTCTAACCCAGTGTCTGTAGGTATTCTTGGCACAAAACTCGGCATGACCCAAGTGTTTGACGAAGCAGGTAGAGCGATTCCTGTCACCGTTGTTCAAGCAGGTCCATGCACTGTCACACAAGTCAAAACGAAGCAAACCGATGGCTATACTGCCATCCAACTTGGCTATAAACAAGTAAGAGAAAAAACGCTAACTAAGCCAGAATTAGGACATTTAGCGAAATCAGGCGCACAGCCATTGCGCCATTTACAGGAGTATCGTTTAGACGATGCCTCTAACTTTCAACTTGGTCAAGAACTGAAGGCAGATCTCTTCAGTAACGGTGAAATTGTAGACGTAATTGGCACCAGTATTGGTCGTGGCTTTGCTGGTTATCAAAAACGCCACAACTTTAAACGAGGTCCAATGTCGCACGGTTCCAAAAACCATCGACAACCAGGTTCAATTGGTCCAGGTACTACACCTGGTCGTGTTTATCCTGGTAAAAAAATGGCAGGGCGTTTAGGTGGCGTACGGGTAACTATTCGCAAGTTGACCGTAGTGCGTGTAGATGCAGAACGCAATTTGTTGCTGATCAAAGGAGCCGTTCCAGGAAAACCTGGTGCATTGCTCAACATTGTGCCTGAGAAAAAGGTAGGTCGTTAATAGCTGTCTGTTGATCGGTCGTCAGTGGTCAGTTAGCAGGCTGTTCCGTTTTTACACACGAAAGCAAGCGATCAAAGCTGATGGCTAATATCTGATAGCTGATAGCTATTTGGGGGAGAAAAAATATGGTTAACTGTGTAGTGCGTAATTGGCAAGGAGAAGAAGTCTCAGAGGCAACACTCGAATTAAGAGTTGCTAAAGAAGACAACGCATCTCATATTGTCCATAGAGCTTTGGTTAGGCAAATGACCAATGGTCGTCAAGGCAACGCCAGCACGAAAACTAGAGCAGAAGTTAGAGGCGGTGGACGTAAACCCTGGAGACAAAAGGGAACAGGTCGCGCCCGTGCTGGTTCTATTCGTTCACCTTTGTGGCGTGGTGGTGGCGTAATTTTTGGACCTAAACCCAAAGATTATGAACTCAAGATGAACCGCAAAGAATTACGTCTAGCACTCAAAACGGCTTTAATGAGCCGTACTGAAGACTTGATTGTAGTTGAAGACTTTGCCGACAAATTGGCTAGACCAAAAACAAAAGAATTATTAGAAGCGATCGCCCGTTGGGGAGTATCTTTAGACGCGAAAATACTGCTGATCGTCTCTCAGTCCGAAGAAAACGTTAATTTGTCAGCTAGAAATGTAGCTAACCTGAAGTTAATTCCAGTTAACAACTTAAACGTTTATGACTTGCTAGCAGCTGACAACATTGTAGCCACAGCATCCGCACTTGCAAAAATCCAGGAGGTTTACAGTGACTAGAGTTAGCCCCCGCGACCTGCCAGATTTAGTGCGGTGTCCGATTGTCACCGAAAAAGCCACACAGCTACTAGAGCAGAACAAGTATGTGTTTGATGTCGTTCCCAAAGCGACCAAGCCAGACATTAAAGCAGCAATTGAAAGTTTGTTTGATGTTAAGGTTACAAGCGTAAACACTCTTCATAAAGCACCTAAAAAGCGTCGTGTAGGCAAATTTTTAGGATATAAACCACATTACAAGCGAGCAATTGTAACTCTCGCTGAGGGAGATTCAATCACCCTGTTCCCAGAGGTTTAATCTTTCAACTGAGTGAATCTAACCAGATTAACTCACGTCAACCAAGCCCAATTTTCAAATTGGTAGCTTTTAATCCCCAATTCGAATAGCAGTTATGGGTACTCGTTCTTATCGGCCATATACGCCAGGAACTCGTGAGCGGATCGTCTCAGATTTTGCTGAGATTACGCGGAGTGAGCCGGAAAAATCATTAACCAAGTTTGAACACCGCGCTAAAGGTCGCAATAATCGTGGTGTAATTACCAGTCGCCGTCGCGGTGGTGGTCACAAACGCCTTTATCGTCAAATCGACTTTCGTCGGGATAAGCACAATATCCCCGCCAAAGTAGCATCTATTGAATACGATCCCAACCGCAACGCTCGGATCGCCCTGCTCTATTACCAAGATGGAGAAAAGCGGTATATTCTGCATCCTGCGGGATTGAATGTCGGTACAATTATTACTTCTGGCGCTGATGCTGCCATTGAAGTTGGTAATGCCTTACCGCTATCTAAAATTCCTCTAGGAACCACAGTTCATAATGTGGAACTGCACGCAGGGAAAGGTGGACAAATCGTTCGCGCGGCTGGTGCTTCTGCTCAAGTCGTGGCTAAAGAAGGGGACTATGTTACTCTCAAGCTACCTTCTACGGAAGTCAGAATGATCCGCAAAGAGTGCTACGCCACCATTGGACAAGTTGGCAATGCTGACCTTAGAAACCTAAGTGCTGGTAAAGCAGGCTGGAATCGCTGGAAAGGTCGCCGCCCCAAAGTTAGAGGTAGCGTAATGAACCCAGTGGATCACCCACATGGTGGTGGTGAAGGTAGGGCTCCTATTGGAAGAAGTGGACCTGTAACACCTTGGGGTAAACCCACATTGGGCTACAAAACACGCAATCCCAAGAAGGCAAGCAATTCTCTGATTGTCCGCCGTCGTCGTAAATCTTCTAAGCGCGGTCGTGGTGGTCGCCAATCTTAATAGTTTTGAGTTGAGAATTGTGAGTATTGAAGTTAAAGAGGTATGCTCTAGAATTCAAAACTCAAAATTTAAAACTCAGGATTTAACTGAAGAAACTAGCTAAGAATTCAAAGTATAACTATGGGTCGTTCTCTTAAAAAAGGTCCCTTTATTGCGGATCATCTGTTGACAAAAATTGAAAAGCTTAACGCCAAAGGCGAAAAACAAGTGATCAAAACTTGGTCACGTGCTTCAACAGTTTTGCCCCAGATGGTAGGACACACAATTGCCGTTCATAACGGTCGTCAGCACGTCCCGGTTTTTCTCAATGAGCAAATGGTAGGTCATAAGTTGGGTGAATTCGCTCCAACTCGCACCTTTAGAGGACACTCTAAGAGTGATAAGAAGGCAGGTCGATAAAATTAGCAATTAGCGATTAGTGATTAGCATAAAGTGAATCTTGATATTAAACAATTTTGAGATCCAACTAATTTAATAACAGCTAAAAACTAACAGCTAACAGCTTAAGGAGAAACTATGGCAGTTAAAAATACTGAAGAAGTAAAAGCGATCGCTCGTTACATTCGCATATCCCCTTATAAGGTGCGCCGAGTTCTCGATCAAATTCGCGGACGCTCATACAGAGAAGCCCTAATCATTTTAGAGTTTATGCCTTACAGGGCTTGCGAACCAGTGCTGAACGTTCTACGGTCTGCTGTTGCCAACGCAGAACACAACGCTAATCTTGATCCAGCCAATCTAGTAGTATCTCAAGCTTTTGCAGATCAAGGACCAGCCCTAAAACGCTTTCGTCCACGCGCTCAAGGCAGAGCTTATAAAATTCGCAAACCAACCTGTCACATCACTGTAGCTGTGGCAGCACTTAACGATAAATAGTTTAGTTCTTAGTTTTGAAACGATTGTTTGCTCTTCAAACAGTTTTCTTCTAATAACTAACAACTAAAAACCTTGGATTAGAGGAAGTATTTGTGGGACAGAAAATTCATCCAATTGGTTTTAGGCTAGGAATTACCCAAGAGCATAGCTCTAGGTGGTTTGCCGATGCCAAGCATTATCCAGAATTGCTTCAAGAAGACCATAAAATTCGGCAGTATGTCGAAAAAACCTTAAGCAATGCTGGAATTTCTAAAGTAAGAATTGAGCGTAAAGCTGACCAGATTGAGTTAGAAGTACATACAGCTAGACCAGGGGTTGTAGTTGGTCGTGGTGGTACAGGTATTGAATCATTGCGTACTGGCTTGCAAACCGCATTGGGTGGAAATCGCTCCATTCGGATCAACGTTGTAGAAGTTGCCCGCGTAGATGCTGAAGCCGGACTAATTGCTGAGTACATCGCTCAACAACTTGAACGCCGCGTATCTTTCCGCCGAGTTGTTAGACAAGCAATTCAACGCGCTCAACGCGCTGAAGTTCAAGGCATTAAAGTCCAGGTAAGTGGTCGTTTAAACGGAGCAGAAATTGCCCGTACAGAATGGACTCGTGAGGGTCGTGTGCCTTTGCACACCTTACGTGCTGACATCGACTATGCTTATCGCACTGCTAAAACCATTTATGGAATTTTAGGAGTGAAAGTCTGGATATTTAAAGGAGAAATTATCCCAGGTCAGGAAGAGCAAGCAGCTAATACGGCTCAACCTAAACGTCGCCAACAGCGTCGTCGCCAGCAATTTGAAGACCGCTCTAGTGAAGGATGAATTTTAAATAATCAAAAATGAAAACAGAGGACTAATTGCTCACTGTTTCCATACCTGATTAGTGATTCATGTTTCATAATTCGTACCTCACACTTTCCTCGTCATGTTAAGTCCTAGAAGAACGAAATTTCGCAAACAACAGCGTGGGCGGATGGAAGGTCTAGCCACTCGCGGTAGCACGTTGAATTTTGGCGACTTTGGGCTTCAAGCTATAGAACCAGCTTGGATTACTTCTCGCCAAATTGAAGCAAGCCGTCGTGCCATGAACCGCTATCTGCGTCGGGGTGGCAAAATTTGGATTCGGATATTTCCTGATAAACCAGTCACAATGCGTCCAGCCGAAACCCGTATGGGTTCTGGTAAAGGCTCTCCTGAGTTTTGGGTAGCCGTTGTTAAGCCGGGACGGATCATGTTTGAAATCAATGGCGTTCCCGAAACCACTGCCCGTGAAGCTATGCGTTTGGCATCTCACAAATTGCCAATTAAAACAAAATTCATCACTCGTGAAGAAGGGATCGTCTGAGTTATGCCTCTACCAAAAGTAGCAGATGCTAGAAAATTAAGCGATCAAGAACTGCTAGATGAAATTGTAGCGGTCAAGCGGCAACTGTTTGAGTTGCGATTCCAACAAGCAACTCGACGTTTGGAAAAGCCACACCAGTTTAATCATGCCCGCCACAGACTAGCTCAATTGATGACTGTGGAACATGAGCGCAAACTGGCTCCAGCCCAAACAACCAGTGCTGACTCGGAACCGTCACAGGTCTAATTATTGAGGAGTAGGTGACAATGGCAGTAAAAGAACGAGTTGGTTTAGTTGTCAGCGACAAAATGGATAAAACCGTTGTAGTGGCAATAGAAAACCGCTCATCCCATACTAAGTATGGAAAAATAGTAGTCCGTACCAAGCGATATAAAGCTCACGACGAAGAAAATAAGTGCAAAGAAGGCGATCGGGTTCGGATTCAAGAAACCCGCCCACTCAGCCGCACTAAACGTTGGGTCGTTGCTGAAATCCTGAATAGCACATCTCAATCCTAAATAGCTGGCGTGCTGTTAGCTGTTAGCAGTTAGCTAATTGCTAATCACTAATCGCTCTCTACTAACAACTAACAACTGTAAGGAAGATAACAATGATTCAACAAGAGTCTTATCTAAATGTGGCGGATAATAGTGGCGCACGTAAATTGATGTGCATCCGCGTATTAGGTTCTGGTAATAGGCGTTACGGTGGCGTAGGCGATGTGATCATTGCTGTCGTTAAAGATGCCATTCCCAACATGGCGGTGAAAAAGTCAGACGTAGTTAGAGCAGTGATTGTTCGGACTAAAAAGACTATGCGTCGCGAAAGTGGCATGAGTATTCGCTTTGACGATAATGCTGCTGTGCTGATCAACCCTGAAGGTAATCCTAGAGGGACACGGGTATTTGGTCCAGTAGCCCGTGAACTGCGCGACAAAAACTTTACTAAAATCGTTTCTCTGGCTCCAGAGGTACTTTAAATGGCAAATACTATGGGCAAAGGCACTAAAAAAGGTGCCAAGAATCTACCTCTGCATTCCAAAATGCACGTAAAAAAAGGCGATACTGTTCAGGTAATTTCTGGGCGGAACAAAGGGAAAGTTGGCGAAATTATTAAGTCAATTCCCCAACTTAGCCAAGTAGTTGTTAAAGGGGTAAACGTTAAAACTAAGCACGTTAAACCCCAACAAGAAGGAGAGTCTGGTCAAATTGTCACTTTTGAAGGACCAATTCATAGTTCAAATGTGATGCTTTATTCGACTAAACAAAAAGTAGCCAGTCGCGTCTGTTATACATTTACCGAAGATGGACGCAAAGTAAGAATGCTGAAAAAAACTGGTGAAATTATTGATTAGTAGTTAGCCTTAACTAACAGCTAAAAGCAGGAAATTAAGTTCCTGACCAAGCCCAGGAACGAGTAGGATACACAATCATGGCACAACGACTAAAAACCCAGTATCAAGAGACTATTGTACCCAAGCTGGTCGAACAGTTTGGTTACAAAAATATCCATCAAGTACCTAAATTAATCAAGGTTACAGTTAATAGAGGTCTTGGGGAGGCATCTTCTAACGCTAAGGCGCTGGAATCTTCTTTGAGTGAAATTGCGCTGATTACTGGTCAAAAACCAGTAGTAACGCGAGCTAAAAAAGCGATCGCAGCCTTCAAACTCCGCCAAGGTATGCCTGTGGGAGTGATGGTGACACTGCGATCAGATCGGATGTATGCCTTTGTAGATCGCTTAATTAATCTAGCACTGCCTAGAATTAGGGACTTTCGAGGCATTAGTCCCAAAAGCTTTGATGGTCGCGGAAACTATAGCTTAGGCATTAGAGAACAGCTAATTTTTCCTGAAGTAGAATACGACAGAATCGATCAAATTCGCGGCATGGATATTTCCATTATTACTACAGCAAATACCGACGAAGAGGGCCGCGCCTTACTCAAAGAAATGGGAATGCCCTTCCGGGATAGTTAAGGCAGTTTCAATAAAGAGGGAACAATGGCGGCTAACGACACAATTGCAGATATGCTAACTCGCATTCGGAATGCGAATCTGGCACGGCATCAAACAACAGAAATACCAGCAACAAAAATGACCCGTAGTATTGCCAAAGTCTTGAAAGATGAAGGCTTTATTACTGAGTTTGAAGAAGCGGGCGAAGGCGTTAAGAAAAAACTGGTGGTTTCCTTAAAATATAAGGGCAAAAACCGTCAACCAATTGTTACAGCGTTAAAGCGGATCAGCAAACCAGGGTTGCGTGTTTACTCAAATCGTAAAGACCTACCCCGTGTGTTGGGCGGTATTGGCATCGCAATTATTTCTACCTCCAGTGGCATTATGACTGACCGCGAAGCGCGTCGTCAGGGACTGGGTGGAGAAGTGCTTTGTTATGTATGGTAAATCTCAGCACTCAGAAGTCAGAAATCAAACTAATTTTTCTGAATTCTTTTTTCTGGGTTCTGAATTTTTAAGGAGTAAGCATTCATGTCTCGGATTGGCAAGCGCCCCATTAATATTCCTGGTAAAGTGACGGTGGCGATTGAAGGTCAACACGTCGGGGTTAAAGGACCAAAAGGTGAACTATCCAGAGTTTTGCCTGCTGAAGTCACAGTAGAGCAGGAAGGAGACACTCTTGTCGTAAAGCGACGCAATGAGTCACGTCCCGCTCGTCAACTTCACGGTTTATCCCGTACCTTAGTTGCCAATATGGTAGATGGGGTATCCGAAGGCTTTCAAAAACGTTTAGAAATCCAAGGGGTGGGTTATAGAGCGCAAGTTCAAGGTCGTAACCTGATTTTGAACGTAGGTTATAGCAAGCCTGTAGAAATTACACCTCCTGATGGTATTCAGGTGGCTGTAGAAAATAACACTAACGTCGTTGTCAGTGGCATTGATAAAGAAGTTGTGGGAAATACAGCAGCTAAAATTCGTGATATCCGCCCACCAGAACCTTACAAAGGCAAAGGCATTCGCTATGCAGGTGAAGTGGTAAGACGTAAAGCTGGAAAGGCAGGTAAGAAGTAGAAATGAAATTAACTCGTAAAGAATCACTACGTCGTCGCCACAAGCGGGTGCGCCGCCAGGTAACTGGCACTTCAGAACGACCACGTTTAGCTGTTTTTCGCTCTAATCAGCACATTTATGTGCAGGTAATTGACGATACCCAGCAACATACTTTAGCTGCTGCGTCAACTTTAGAACCAGATCTAAAGTCAACATTAGCATCGGGAGCAAATTCTCAAGCTGCTTCTGAAGTCGGCAAGTTAATTGCACAACGAGCGTTAGCAAAAGGTATTCAACAAGTAGTCTTTGATCGCGGCGGGAATCTCTATCACGGTCGTGTAAAAGCTTTGGCAGAGGCGGCTCGTGAAGGCGGATTAGAGTTCTAAACAAGCTCCTTGTAATTTAAATGGTTTAGGAAAAAACTATGGCAAAAGAACGTCGCAAAAGCAGTCGTGCGAAAGAAAAAGAAATCACCTTCCAAGAGAGGGTAATTCAAATTCGCCGCGTCAGCAAGGTCGTCAAGGGAGGTAAAAAACTTAGCTTCCGTGCGATCGTAGTTGTTGGCAATGAGCGTGGTCAAGTGGGCGTTGGAGTAGGTAAAGCCAGCGACGTTATTGGAGCAGTTCGCAAAGGTGTTGCTGACGGCAAAAAGCACTTGATTGATGTTCCATTAACCAAAGCTAATTCTATTCCCCATCCGATTAATGGGACTGGTGGAGGCGCTAAGGTGATGATGCGCCCAGCCGCACCTGGTACGGGTGTAATTGCTGGTGGAGCAGTGCGTACAGTGCTGGAATTATCTGGCGTGCGTAACATCTTAGCAAAGCAACTGGGTTCTAATAATCCCTTGAATAATGCTAGAGCGGCTGTTAATGCCTTGTCTACTTTGCGTACATTGTCAGAAGTAGCTGAAGAAAGAGGCATCCCTCTAGAAAACCTCTACGCCTAACAATCGCGCTTGCGAGTGCAGCTTTATATTAAACAGGACGGGACACTCAGACCTATCTTAATTGCTAGGTGAGTAGAGATTTTAAACACATTAAACTCTACAAAAATTACCATTTGACGGACGAAAATCAACGCTTTTAGAGGTAGCGTTGCCGCCACTATCTGAGAATTTAAGGCGCGATGTCGGGCAACCAAACCGCGCAGTCTCGCCCAATCATCCCCGTTACTAAAAGCGTGTGGGGATAATCCAAATAACTAACTTGCGTTGTCAGTAGTTTAGGTCAAGAACATGAGACTATCAGATGCCAAGCCTAAAAAAGGCTCAAAAAAACGTCCTCGCCGAATTGGTCGGGGTATTGCCGCAGGTCAAGGTGCTAGCGGTGGTTTTGGGATGCGTGGTCAAAAATCACGATCAGGTCGCAGTACTAGACCTGGTTTTGAGGGTGGACAGATGCCTTTATATCGGCGTTTGCCTAAATTAAAGCACTTTACGGTTATAAATCGTAAACATTACACTACGATCAACGTAGGTAAGCTGGCATCACTTCCTGCAAACAGTGAGGTTAATTTAGTTTCTCTCACAGAAGCTAAAATTGTGACGAGCAACAAAGAACCTCTGAAAATTTTAGGTGATGGGGAATTGAACGTAGCCCTCCATGTTAAAGCCTCCGCTTTCACAAATGGCGCTCGTACTAAAATTGAAGCTGCTGGTGGAACTTGCGAAGTTATCTAAAGCTACTCAGATTGAGCATAGTGGATGCCAGCGCCCGCACAAGCGTAGAGGTAGGATTTCATGGTAGTTAGTCGAGACAAAGCCCCAACTGCTCAAGAAACCTTTATGCAGATGGCTCAAGCGGCTGGCCTTAGAGGTCGGCTGCTGGTCACTATCGGTCTGCTAATTTTGGTTCGCCTTGGTGTTCATATACCTATACCAGGTATTGACAGGGCTAGGTTTGCTCAAGATATTCAAAATAGCCCAGTAATTGGGTTTTTAGATATTTTCTCTGGCGGCGGAATTTCGGCAGTAGGAATTTTTGCGCTGGGGATTTTGCCTTATATTAATGCCTCCATCATTCTGCAATTATTAACTGCTGCTCTTCCATATTTGGAAAATTTGCAGAAAAATGAAGGGGAAGCTGGGCGGAGAAAGATTTCTCAAATTACCCGTATTGTATCCCTAGTATGGGCTTTGGTTCAAAGTATTGGTATTTCGTTGTGGGTACAGCGTTATGCCACTGGAAGCGGTGGTGTGATCTTCATCGCTCAAACTGCTTTGGCTCTCACCGCAGGCTCAATGTTTGTGATGTGGGTGTCAGAGTTAGTTACTGAGCGTGGAATTGGTAACGGTGCATCTTTGCTGATTTTTATCAACATTGTTTCTGTTTTACCACGATCGCTGGGGCAAACTTTAGAACTTGCTCAAACTGGCGATCGCGAAATCCTTGGTAGAGTCATTATTTTGCTGTTAGTCTTCTTGGTGATGATTGTAGGCATTGTGTTTGTTCAAGAAGGAACACGCAGAATTCCCATTATATCGGCACGTAGGCAAGTAGGTCGTCGTCTTTACCGAGAACGAACCAGTTATTTACCACTAAGACTGAATCAAGGCGGGGTAATGCCAATTATTTTTGCATCGGCAGTGTTAGTTTTACCCGCGTCTTTGGCTCAATTTACCCAAAATAGTGCTAACAACCCGTTCTTGGGAGGTTTGCATCAATTCTTCAACCAAGCTGCTAATTATCTCAGCCCAACTGGTCAAACACCTTGGCTGTATGTAGCTTTTTATGTGTTCCTAATTGTTTTCTTCAGCTATTTCTACGCCTCCTTGATTATTAATCCAGTGGATATGTCCCAAAACCTGAAAAAAATGGGAGCTAGTATTCCTGGAGTTCGTCCTGGTACTACAACTAGCGACTACATTGAGCGGGTTTTAAATAGGCTGACATTGCTAGGAGCGATTTTTCTAGGATTGGTCGCGATCGTTCCCACAGCCGTTGAAAGTACCATTGGTGTTACAACATTTAAAGGATTGGGAGCGACATCTTTGCTGATTATTGTAGGGGTTGCAATTGATACAGCAAAGCAAATTCAAACTTATGTCATCTCTCAAAGATATGAAGGGATGGTGAAGCAGTAACTTAATTTTTGCTGCAAAATTAGTTTTTGTCATTATTCAGTTGTTAAGTAGGAGGGCGCATCAGGCAATAAAAATTCCCAGATATTTTTTGATGGGAAATTTTTTAGCTGGTGAGCATAATTTTAGTGGCACGATTGATTTTTTTGGGAGCGCCAGGGGCAGGTAAAGGCACTCAAGCCAAAATTTTGGCTGAGGTTTGTGGAATTCCTCATATTTCAACGGGTGATATTTTAAGATCTGCGATCGCAGAATCATCGCCACTTGGGAAACAAGCACAGTCCTATATGGATAAAGGCGATTTGGTCCCAGATGCTCTCATCCTAGATATCATCCGTGAACGTCTCAGTCAAACCGATGCCCAAAACGGTTGGATTCTAGACGGCTTTCCTAGAAATGTTAGTCAAGCATCTTTTTTAGATGATTTGCTACAAGAAATGAACCAAGTTTCAGATAAAGCCGTTAATCTGGAAGTCCCTGATGAGGTGCTAGTCGTTCGTCTGTTGGGGCGGGGACGCACTGATGATAATGAAGAAACTATTAGGAGACGTTTGGAAGTTTATCGTAACCAAACGGCTCCTTTGATTGATTTCTACAGCAACCGCCAAGCTTTAGTTTCTATTGATGGTAATCGGACTCCTGAAGAAGTCACCGCAGCACTCAAGCAGATAGTTAATCTTTAACTGATTGATGGCAGTAGGAATCAAAGCTTAGTTTTACCAATAGGAACAGAGAGAAGCTTATGGCTTTCTCTCTGTTCTTTGTTGGTAAATTTTTGATAAAATATGTAAATTACCTCTTGACTAACACTCCCCTTAACAGAGTGGTTTTCAACTGGTAACAGCTAATAATCATTTAGCACCTGGCAACATTGAGGTAAACAAAATTTGGCTAAACAAGATTTAATCGAAATGGAAGGCACTGTGACTGAATCACTGCCTAACGCGATGTTCAGAGTTGATCTAGACAATGGTTTTAATGTGTTAGCTCATATCTCTGGCAAAATCCGTCGCAATTACATCAAAATTTTGCCAGGCGATCGCGTGAAAGTAGAATTAACTCCCTATGATTTAACTAAAGGCAGAATTACTTATCGTCTTCGTAATAAAAAGTAACGTTGCTGAATTGCTGATTGCAATAGACAAAATTGTTTCAATTAAATTTTTGAAGCTAAAATTGCTTAGATTGTACAAAAGTGTTATAATCTAGAGCTTGCAGTGTTGCCCAAATAGGCATGAAAGTTCGAGCATCCGTCCGAAAAATATGTGATAAATGCCGCGTCATCCGTCGTCGCGGTCGAGTCATGGTCATCTGTTCAAATCCAAAACACAAACAACGGCAGGGATAACCCACCTAGCCGATACAAACAGCACTTATAGCACAAATGTATAACTAGGGAGAAAAAAAGCGTGGCACGGATTGCTGGAGTAGACCTTCCACGTGATAAGCGTGTCGAAATTGGTCTGACTTATATCTATGGAATCGGGCTATCGCGGTCGCAGGAGATTTTGACAGCAACAGGAGTTAATCCTGATACACGAGTCAAAGATTTATCTGATGCGGACGTTGCGGCTCTGCGCGAGTCCATAGAAAAAGACTATCAAGTTGAAGGGGATCTCAGGCGCTGGGAAGCAATGAACATCAAGCGCCTGATCGACATTGGTAGCTATCGTGGTCGCCGTCATCGTATGGGACTACCAGTACGAGGTCAGCGAACCCGCACCAATGCCAGAACCCGTCGGGGACGGCGTAGTACCGTTGCTGGCAAGAAAAAGGCACCAGGCAAGAAGTAATTGCTTAATTGCTTGCTGGATGAATTCCCACTTAATGACCACTTCACTATTGTCAAATAGACAGTCATGGCTCGACAACCTAAAAAAACAGGTGCAAAGAAGCAAAAACGCAACGTACCAAACGGAGTAGCTTACATCCAGTCAACCTTTAACAACACGATCATCACAATCGCTGATAACGGTGGAGATGTTATTTCTTGGGCATCTTCCGGTTCTAGCGGATTCAAAGGCGCTAAAAAAGGAACACCATTTGCGGCTCAGACGGCTGCTGAAGGTGCAGCACGTCGTGCAATGGATCAAGGAATGCGCCAAATTGAGGTGATGGTTAGTGGCCCAGGTGCAGGTAGAGAAACCGCAATTAGGTCGCTTCAAGGCTCAGGACTGGAAATAACTCTAATTCGCGATGTTACGCCGATTCCTCATAACGGCTGCCGTCCTCCCAAGCGACGTAGAGTCTAACTAAATATTTCTTTAAGGTATAAAGAAATTTTTGTGATGTAAGCGTTATTTGGCTATTGAGCATTGCTGCTCAAAAATGCCAATAAAGCTTGCGATCGTAAGATCCGCATCCTCTAACAGACATTGTTGTTAGGAGCAAAGCAGAGGAAGGCTGGATATTGCTTTTTAGGGGTTTTATGAACAAGGGAGGTCACTCCGTGGCGCAGTTTCAGATCGAGTGTGTAGAGTCAAAAACGGAGAAGAATCAGAGCCAATATAGCAAATTTGTCTTGGAGCCTCTTGAACGAGGTCAAGGCACAACCGTAGGCAACGCTCTGAGACGGGTGCTGCTATCAAACTTGGAAGGAGCAGCCGTAACAGCAGTGCGGATTGCTGGTGTCAACCATGAATTTGCCACCATTCCAGGGGTACGGGAAGATGTGCTGGAAATTTTGCTGAACATGAAGGAAATAGCCCTCAAAAGCTATACATCTCAGCCGCAAATCGCTCGGCTGAATGTCCAGGGTCCAGCAAGAGTTATGGCTGCTCAGTTTGATCTGCCCTCAGAAGTTGAAATTGTCGATCCCAACCAATACGTTGCCACATTGGCGGACAACGCACGGTTGGAAATGGAGTTTCGGATAGAAAAGGGTAAAGGCTACAGATCAGTTGATCGAAGTCGTGATGAAGCAGCAGTTGTAGATTTTCTTCAGATTGACGCTGTATTTATGCCAGTACAGAAGGTGAACTACAGCGTTGAGGATGCCCGTATTGATGGCTCTCTTGATAAAGATCGGTTGCTGTTAGAAATTTGGACTAATGGCAGTCTCAGCCCTCAAGAAGCTCTCAGTGAAGCAGCCAGGATTCTGGTAGATTTGTTCAGCCCCCTAAAAGATATCAGTCTGGAGTCAATCAAAGACGATTATCAGGCTGATGAAGATCCTACTAGTCAGATTCCCATTGAAGAATTGCAGTTATCGGTAAGGGCATACAACTGCCTGAAGCGGGCGCAAATTAACTCTGTAGCTGATTTACTGGATTATACCCAGGAAGATTTGCTAGAGATTAAGAACTTTGGGCAAAAATCTGCTGAAGAAGTGATCGAAGCTTTGCAAAAACGTTTAGGAATTATGCTGCCACACGAAAAATCAGCAAAGCCTAGCTGATAGTTTTGGCAGTAAATTCATTTTTTAGGAGTGTATAAAAGAGGTGCAAAATGCGTCACAGGTGTCGTGTTGATAAACTCGGCAAGCCCGCTGACCAGCGTCGCGCTCTATTAAGGGCGCTGGCAACTGAGGTAATTCGTCATGGACGGATTACAACAACTAAGACAAGGGCAAAGGCTGTTCGCTCAGAAGTAGAAAAGATGGTGACGTTAGCTAAAGATGGTTCTTTATCTGCACGTCGCCAAGCTTTGGGCTATATATACGACAAACAGTTAGTTCATTCCTTGTTTGAGCAAGTCGGTACTCGCTACAGCGATCGCAATGGTGGATACACCCGTATTGCCAGAACAGTGCGTCGTCGTGGAGATAATGCCGAAATGGCAATCATTGAGCTAGTCTGATCTAGCTAAGTTTCTTTCATGTCGGAAAGTCTGCCCTTATCACAAGAGCGAGTTGCTCTGGTAATTCAATACCTGGGCACTCATTTTCATGGATGGCAGAGACAAGCAACTGGGCGTACTGTTCAAGAAGAAATTGAAACAGTACTTTCTGATGTAATGAAAAAATCTGTGACTTTACATGGTGCTGGTCGCACTGATACAGGTGTCCATGCAGCAGGACAAGTCGCACATTTTGATGCTACAGGCCCGATCCCAGCAGAACGCTGGGCTGCTATTCTCAACAGCAGATTGCCCCCGGATATTTTGATTAGGGGTTCAGCCTCCGTGCCTCCCAACTGGCACGCTCGCTTTAGTGCCAGTTGGCGACGGTATAGATATATCATTTATACCGACCCCAAACCTAACTTGTTTGTGAGGCAATTCAGTTGGCATTATTACCATGCGCCTTTGGATGAATCGTTGATCCAAGCTGCTTTAGACCCAATGATTGGTTACAAGCATTTAGCAGCTTTCCGAAGAGCGAATTCAGAGCGATCGCATTCCTGGGTAGATGTTCAGGAAGTACAATGCCAACGGATGGGGCCATTTATTCATATTGAAATTCAAGCCAGTGGATTTTTGTATGGCATGGTGCGGCTGCTGGTGGGAATGCTAGTGCAAGTTGGCGCAAAAGAGCGATCGCCAGAAGATTTTACTCAAATTTGGGTAAAAGAACACCGCCATCAAGTCAAATACGCCGCACCAGCAAAGGGTCTATGCTTGTTGCGCGTTGGCTATCCAGAGTCGCCGTTTCCACCAGAAGTTTGGTTTGATACCCAGCCGAAATTTCTTTTGCCTACAATCACCCCAACAGAATATTGCCTGATCTAAATGTTTGAAAGTTGGAAGCTAAAACGTTTGATCGTTTCGACCCAACTGCCGACATTAAGATCCCCCTTAAAGATCAACAAAAGCCATGAACAAAACCTTCCTTCCCTCTGTCAACACCCTTGAAAAAAACTGGTATGTAGTAGATGCTGCTGACCAGCGTTTGGGGCGTTTAGCTAGTGAAATCGCCATGATTTTAAGAGGTAAAAACAAACCCACTTATACCCCTCACATGGATACTGGCGACTTCGTGATCGTTCTCAATGCTGAAAAAGTCGCCGTCACTGGTAAAAAACGGAATCAAAAAGTTTATCGCCGCCACTCTGGACGACCAGGCGGAATGAAAACCGAAACCTTTGCCAAATTACAAGCGCGTATACCAGAAAGAATTGTTGAACAAGCAGTGCGTGGAATGCTACCTAAAAATTCATTAGGACGGCAACTATTCACAAAATTGAAAGTTTACGCGGGTTCAGCCCACCCCCACGCAGCACAACAGCCCCAAGAACTAAAAATTAATACTATTCCAGGAGGTCAAGACTAATGCAAGCAACAGATCAAAGCGGTCGCGCTGTTTATTGGGGTACTGGTCGCCGTAAGTCATCAGTCGCAAGAGTGAGATTAGTTCCGGGTAGCGGTCAAATGATCATTAATGGTCGCCCTGGAGAACAATACTTCCAGTTCAATAGCAACTATGTTTCAGCAGCAAAAGCTCCTCTAGAAACGCTAGGACTAGAAAATGAGTATGACATTTTAGTTAATGCTCATGGAGGCGGTTTAACTGGACAATCTGACTCTGTGCGTTTAGGAGTAGCCAGAGCTTTGTGTGAACTAGACCCAGATAACCGTAAGCCTTTAAAAACTGAAGGCTACTTAACTCGTGACCCCAGAGCAACAGAGCGGAAGAAATACGGCTTGCATAAAGCTCGTAAAGCTCCTCAATACTCCAAGCGTTAATCACCACAACATTACACCATCAGCTTTTTGTCTGTTGCTGGTTGTGAAAGTAGGGGCGCAAGCTGAACTTACCCCTACTGATTGCTTAAAAGTTAGAATTTGTATAACAGAAAAACTGTCAAAAAGAGGAAACGATGGCTAAATCAGATATTCATCCACAGTGGTATCCAGAAGCAAAGGTATTTTGTAACGGTCAAGTAGTAATGACTGTTGGTTCGACTAAGCCAGAATTGCACGTTGATGTTTGGTCTGGCAACCATCCTTTCTTCACAGGAACACAAAAAATTATTGATACAGAAGGGCGAGTTGAACGCTTTATGAAAAAATATGGGATGTTTGAAGAGCAAGCTCCAACAAGCGATTCTGGCTCAACAGATCAGTAGTGTGGTCAGAATTGAATTATACAAACGTATTCATTAGCGTTTGGTGTACTTAGTCCGTAGTAAATAGCAACGGACTAAGCGATCGATTCTCTACATTATTTTTAAGGAGCAATAGTTGCTCCCTCCACTTTACCGGAACGCACTGTCATGGCTGAAGCTTACCTGCTAGAAAAACTCAAATCTGTTGAGCAGACATTTCATGAGTTAACCCGCCGTCTGGGTGATCCAGATATTGCAACTTCTCCTAATGAGATGCAACGAGTAGCAAAAGCTCGCGCGTCTTTGGAAGAAGTTGTCAATACTTATGAAATTTGGAAAAAAACTCAGGACGATTTGGTAGGCGCACGGCAGGTATTCAAGGAAGCCGCGAGCGATCGCGAAATGCACGAAATGGCAGCCTTAGAAGTTGAAGAATTAGAAGCTAAGGTAGAGGAGTTAGAAAAACGCCTGACAATCTTGCTGTTACCTCGCGATCCTAATGATGACAAAAACATCATGTTGGAAATTCGGGCTGGTACGGGTGGCGATGAGGCTAGTATCTGGGCAGGTGATTTAGTACGGATGTACTCACGCTATGCTGAAAACCAAAACTGGAAAGTCAAGCTGGTGAGCGAGTCACTAGCTGAAATGGGCGGCTTTAAAGAAGCTGTTTTAGAAATTCAAGGCGAACAGGTTTATAGTAAGTTGAAATTTGAAGCGGGTGTCCATCGCGTGCAGCGAGTGCCAGTCACGGAAGCTGGAGGAAGGGTTCACACCTCAACCGCGACAGTAGCAATAATGCCTGAAGTTGATGAAGTAGAAATTCATATTGACCCGAAAGATATTGAAATGAGTACTGCTAGATCTGGCGGTGCTGGTGGTCAAAACGTTAACAAGGTAGAAACAGCAGCAGATTTGTTTCACAAACCTACAGGAATTCGGATTTTCTGTACTGAAGAGCGCAGCCAGTTACAAAATAAAGAACGGGCAATGCAAATTCTCCGCGCTAAGTTGTACGAAATGAAGCTACGAGAACAGCAGGAAGAGGTTACGTCAATGAGGCGTAGTCAAGTGGGTACGGGGTCACGCTCTGAAAAAATCCGCACTTATAATTACAAAGATAACCGTGCTACTGATCATCGCTTGGGTCATAATTTTCCCCTGAATACGGTTTTAGAAGGAGATATAGACTCAATTATTCAAGCTTGTATCTCTGAGGATCAGCAGGAACGTTTAGCTGAATTGGCGGCTTCTACTTCTAATGCTACTTCTGTGTGATTGACTTTTGCTTTTTATTGTGATATAATCATTTAATTAAATTTGGTAAGTATGTCAACATAATTAAACGCATTACCCCACCCCCCAACCCCATCCCCTTATAAAGGGGAGGGGGAGATTTTTGGTTTTAGATTTTTTAAGGTAGATATACTTAAAATAAAAATTATTAACAAAACGCCACAATCGGATAGATAATCTAGAAAAAAGGCAAGCGGGATTGCCCCTACACATAATTAATT
>JBARVL010000170.1:0-13155 GCA_049646245.1 Crinalium sp.
GTGGTATCTGTTGCATCTAATGATTTGGCTTTGACTGCAACAGTGTTTTGAAGAAGTCGCAACACCTCTAATCCCTTGACTGTCCAAAGTGTTTGACCGTCAGAAAGGAACCAGTGGACGTTCTCAACTAACTGGTCAGACTTCCGCGTCTTCCAAGATCTAATAGTTGAGGCGGAAACGCTCAGGACTTCGGCTACTTGGTCATTAGTGTAGATTTCACTCATCAGCGCCTGCCCTCGATAAAACCTGCAAGCCTACCAGCACAAACATCTTTATCTGTTTGCAGTTGTGCGATTTTCTGCTGCTGTAAGTTGTCAGCTTGTTGCAACACTGCAAGCTGGTTAGAGTTCCAAGCGTGTTGCAGAACGTTTAGAGCGAGACTGCCTAGAAATAGAGGTATCAGCAGAGAGGTAGCGTTATCGCTGCTGGAGTTAGAGGAATCATTCATAGACTGCCCCTTCCGCCTCATCCGCAACTGATTGGTGGGTGGCATCTTCAATCTTTGTAACTGTTTTACTCCAGCCGCTATTTTTTTGATACAGCAAATCGCACAGAACCCACAGCACTGTAGGTGGCTGGTGTTTTTTCAGAAGCGCGGCTAAATTCTGCTCTAAGATTCCCCGACTAAGGATCACGGGGTCTGGCTGCAATCGCTTCTCCCCCTCTTCTTCTGGGGATGCTTGGTATTGGGTCGATGTTTCGGTCATTATGGAGATCTCCATATATATAGATGATGTGGAGTAAAGCGGGTGCTGTATTGCTGTAGGAGGCAAGCGCCCGCTTTTTTGTTGTCTAACGACAGAGTGTTAACACTGTAGTTATGTATAATATACAGTAAACAGTGTAAGGTTAGCTAGGAGTTTTTCTTTATGGCAGTAAGCAGTCAGCAGTCAATGGCGACAAACTTGGTAAAAACAATGGTTTATATGCCCCCAGAATTACGAGAAACGCTAGAAAAATTAGCTAAACGTGAAAACAGATCGCTATCTAATTTGATAGTGACCGTAATGCAGCATTACGCTGAGGAGGAAATAGCCAAATATGAAAAGTAAGGTTTGCGATCGCACACAAAGTAGTCCTACACGCTTTTTAAGCGTATATAAGGCGCTTGTAAAAAATACAAAAAAGTTTACAAATCCCCAAAAACAGAGGCGTTTGATTCAAATATGATCAAATAAATGTAATTAATTGAACATGATTGAACGGTAGAGGTAGCAGCTAAAATCTGCGGCAATACCTATTTTTCATCGTGTTAAGGTAGACTTAAATCAAGAACAATTGTACTAAAAAAAATGTACAGATTAATCGTAAGTAGCACAAAATTAACTCAACACGAAAATGAATTACTTGAAAGTGCAGCTAAACAATCTGGCACTACGAAAAGCGCATTCCTTCGCGCGTCGCTGCTAGATAAATTAATGCCCCATACAAAAACAGCCGCGTAATCAATACACGGCTGTTTTTGCTTCTAAATTACGCTAGACCCTGTTACCAGCAGGGGACGGCAAACCAGACAACTCAAAAAATCAATTAATTGGTGGCTCTAGGTCTACCGCTTTTTTCATTATGAATTTTTTTGTCGGAAAAATAAAGGGTGCTGATACCTTATCTTCTATTATTCCACATTCCCCACAATCTACATCATCTATATGGGGATTAAATAGAAGGGCTAAAGATTTCTCAAAATTAAATAATTTAATCTCCCGTCACTACCTCACAGATTCGCTCAAGGATTTTGAGCAGTGCAGGTTTCTGGGTGAATCTGGTTTGAGTGCGATCGCATTTTTACAGTGTGGAGGTGTGCAGTGAGTAAATTCACCCCTACCCGTCGTGGCAACAACTGTCCTATATGTGGCGATACTTCTGGAGATTGCCGGATAGTTGATAAGATTGTACTTTGTCATAGCAGCGTTGATAGTGATGCTGGCATTACAGGTTGGAAATACCTACACAACGATAAATCAGGGATTTGGGGCGTTTACGTTCCTGATACTGGAACCAATGAACAGGGTAAAAGCTGGCAGGATGTAGCAGAAGAACGTAACCAGCGCCGACAACGTGAGCGAGAACAACAGCAAGCTAAGGCATTGCCAGTAAGTGAGCGCAACAAACACTATCGAGCGATCGCTCTTAAACTAACCCTTAGCCAAAAGCATCGACAACATTTATTAGAGCATAGAGGGTTAACTCAAACTGAGATTGATTTTGCCTATCAACAAGGTTGGATCAGGACTTGGCAACCAGGACTTGAAGTATTTGGCATATCTGCCAATTTAGCAGGCGTTAGCACAGGTCGTGGGTTTTCTCAAAAGTTACTAGGCGTTGATGGTATTAGTATTGCTGCTTGTGATATTGAGGGTAACATTGTAGGGCATCAGATAGCCACAGACGACAGAGAGAAGTTTGCTAAGTATATTTGGTTATCTAGCGCGTCCAAAAATGGCAGTAGTCCACACCTGCCCAACGGTGAGCTACCTTTATTTGTCTGGAAGCACCCAGACACAGAAGTAATTAGTGAGGTTCGCTATGCCGAAGGTGGGGTAAAATCGCTTATAGTCGCTCTCAGATTGTGGTCACAAGGTCATACAGATATAGTTGTAATTGGCGCTGCTGGTGGTAATTTTGCTGGTAGTCCAGAGTTTTTAAAAACTGTGATTAAACAGGCTGCATCGCGTGATGGTTTGTTGTATCCCGATGCAGGTGCGATCGCAAACCATCACATTATGGTGCAGTACCGCAAACTTTACGAATTGTTACAAAAATGCGGTTATGGTCTAAATGTTGCTTGGTGGGGTCAAAGTAAGAAAGATGACCAAGATATAGATGAGATATCCGCAGATGTAAAAGTCAAAATCATTAGATTTATTGATTTTGATCCTTTTGCGCCAATAAATGATTTTCATGTCAGTAGTGAAAAACAAAGTTACTATTGTTATCACTGCAATGCAAGCGGTAATGCTATCCATTTCTTAATGGAAATAGGTAAGCAATCATTTACCGATACCGTATTAAAGTTAGCTGAAAAACATCAAATACCCGTAGCTTGGGATATTGATAAACCCAACCGTGTAGCACTAGAAACAATTGAATCAGTCAAGAGTAAAACTGATATTGTTGAAACGATATCAGAACATTTAACCTTAACTCAACAAGGCAAAATTTTTCAAGGTAGCTGCCCATTCCACAACGACGACACATTTAAAGAACTGAGAAAACAAGCGGGTGAACCGTCTAAGTCGGAACCAGACTCATCAGAGTATGAAGCCTATAATAAAAAGCTCGAAGAGGATGAAAAAGGGGAGGAAGCATATCAGGAGTATAAACAACAACAATGGCGTGAACAGTACCATGATAGAGCTAAACACGCTTGGAATAAAGCTAAAAGGTTTACCCCAACTCATAAAATTAATCAGAAATATTTTGACTTTTCTATACCAGAAGCGGGTTATCTCACTGCTGTTAAATCTGGGTTAGGAAGTGGTAAAACTGAGTGGTTACGTCGTGCTGTAGAACTATTGCCTGATGAAGGTTGGTTAGCACTGGGCTACAGAAACTCATTGCTACTACAATCTTCTGAGCGATGGAATTTTAGCCACCTTCATATACACAAAGCTTTTTTACTCATCAAAGATCCACGTTGTAAAATAGCTTGTTGTGTTGATAGTTTGGGTCACTTTGAACCAGAAGACTTTGAGGATAAAAACCTCATTCTGGATGAGGTAATGAGCATTATCAAACATCTATTGAATGGTAGCACGATTAAGGAAAGACGAATCCAAATATTAGAAAAGTTTGAGGAAGCTGTGCGACGTGCCAAGCGGGTATTTATCCTTGATGGAATGCTGGCAGATTGGGCGGTTAACTACATTCAACAGTTGCGAGGTGACGATAAAGTTACCAAGATTGATAACGAGTTTAAGCGCGAACCGCTTAATATTAATTTCTATAATGGTACTATATCAAGACATTGTGAACTCAGACCTAATGATAAATCGCCATTAATATCAAGAATTAGACGCTCAGTTGAACCAATTTGCATTTGTGCAGACTCTCAGGTATTTTGTGAAGCTATTGAGGAAATTCTGATTGATGCTGGTATGGAAGGTATCAGAATCGACGGTAAAACTATTAGTGACGCTAAGAGCAAAGATTTCCTCAAAAATCCTGATGCTTGGATTGAGAAAAACCGACCGGATTATGTAATACTTTCACCAACTGCTGAAAGTGGAATTGACATTAGCATCGAAGATTATTTTAAGGATCAATATTGTTTCTTCTTTGGTGTGATTGATGTTGATTCGATGCTGCAATTCTTAGGCAGAATTAGAGATATTGCTACCCAGCGTTGGATCTGGTGTGCTGAATTTGGCTTAGATGATAACGAGGGTATGCGATCGCCATTCCCGACCCAGGTTGAAAAAGCTTTGCAACAATTCTTAATTGAGGATGGATTAAGAGTAATTGAGGGTGTAGATAATAGTGATGTGTTAGCCAAATTACTCCAAGATATTGTTGAGGCTAACAAATCTATCCACCATAAAGTTTTTACCTCATTAAAAGCTACGGGCAACTATGAACGGTTAAATCTACGCGCCTGTCTACTAGAATGCTTACAAAAAGCCGGACATAATGTTACCGAGTTTACGGGCAACCACAATGATGATGCAGCTTTTAGGTATAAGGAAGCATCAGAAGAAGTCAAGCAGCAAACCAGTTCTGATATTTTCTATGCACCAACTATTGATGCAGAAATGGCAGAAAATATCAGCCGTAACTACTCAGCTACTTGGGAAGATCGTTGCAAAGTAATGAAGGCGCAACTTTTAAAGCGTCTACCAGGGATTGAAGCATCTGAACGCTGGTTTCCTGAATTTATATATAAGGTACGATATGAGGATCGGAACTTTATCAATAAATGTCAGTTGTACTGGTTGTTAACACACCCTGAAGCTGCTTTATTACAACAGCGCGAACGCTGGAACTGGCTTGTTAAACAGGAGAAAGTATTTCTCGGTGATATAAAAAGTGATTTCTCGAAGGTGTGGGCATTGCAGCAGTTGGGCATTTTGGAGTTGATTGAATCTAAAAACGTTTGGAGTGATGATAGTCCAGAATTACTGGCACTGGTAGAGCGTGGCAAAAATAAAAAAGTAGTATCGGCACTTGGTATGGGTGTCGGACAATCTACCCCTACAGCTTATCTACGTCGGGTTTTAAGGCTGATTGGCGTTAAACTTAAGCATGATAGAAAGCGGAAAAATAAAAAGCAAATAACTCTCGTATCTATATATCAACCTGCCCTTCACGATCCAGACAGGCTAGTAATCCTTGAATGTATCGATCGCAGATTGCAGAAATATGTCACAGGAGAAATACCAGTTATGGACTGGGGATTAACCCCAACACAACCCAACTGTCACACAGACACACTCTCATCTTCTGCAGAAACTCTGGAGAGCGCCGAAACACCCCTAAATCAACCTCAAACCCAGTCAGAACATGATATAGAGAGTGTGCAAGTTTTCCCTGATGTGTATAACAAAAATAGTAAAACTTGCACACCTACCAATGATCCTATGAACACACCAACTGGCACATTCACACCAATTACTGAACTGCCAAAACCGACGCGGCAAGAGGAAATAGAAGATGTTGTTAGCTTGCTTGAGTTTTGCGAATGCCCTGTAACTACTTTGGTAATGCTTGAATGTATGACAGAAGTACCAAGCGACCTTGTAACAGACGTATGGGCAGAAGTACCAAGTGAGAAAATTAGCCAGATGCAACAATGGGCAGTTGATCTGCTAGTAGATGGCGATCAAATCCTGAATGATGAGTTATTTGATAATGGCTTGACGATAACTCAACGAGTGTTAAAAGCTTTGAGGACGCTACCTCAAAAATTAAAATCAGCAGTGTGGGCAGTTGTACCCAATTGGAGGCGCGAGGAGTTGAGGCAATGGCGGATGGAAATGGGGTGATTAGGGCATTTCGGCAAGACCTTTATTTGATACAGCACAGTTAGATCTGTTTTGGTTTCCCCTCATGTACAATCCCGATTGTGAAGGGTGTGTCAAATAAAGGAGTGTCCAAATATATTGCATTATGGACTGTAGTAGCCAAACCCAAGTAGCCACTGAAAATATTTATAGTTAGCCAAGGCATTACGGAACGCGCGTAACATTGCCGATAATGCTTATTCCCGTTATGAATATTGCGCGTGCTATAACAATTTAATTGTGGTAGCAGCTTTAAACTCAATACACCATACTTGTTACAAATCGTATTCTTTCCACCGCGATCGCGGTGTTGAGTAAAAATTTAAAATACGGTAGTAGAAGATTTGAGTAGCAATAAAATGATTTGAGAAGAAGCAGGCTATAAACTTTACCAAGAAGGAGAACTACAAAATTAGGAGCAACGTGGCTCCTAAATGTTGGATGTGGAAGTGAAGCCTTGTATCCGAAAAAAGTTAGCAGCATTAAGTGCAAGAAGCAAATCCAATTAATCAGTCGATTTCACACCCAACCTTGAACTCAGACGCTCTCTAAAAGTGCGGTACATTGCATAAACATCAGCCAATCTGTTACCTAAACCAACAGTATCTAAAGTTGGTGGAAGTTCCACATCAGCATCCCAAAGCACCGTATCTGATGAATAACGTTCGCTCAACTCTTGTTTAAATAAATGCGCCGTTCCCCCACAGAAAATTAACTCATTACGTTCAGGGGGCAGTTTTTTATCCAACCATCTTGTTAGCATTTGAAAATATTGTTCCCTCGCAAGACGAGTCGCCTTTACCATTTGCTTAACATCTTCCTTCTTATTAGCCGCCGAACAACTACGAGCCAACGCCAGAAACGGTTGACCTTTCACTTCCGCTCCAGCTTCTACGATCGCACGAATAATTTTATCAGTGGGATGAACTCCAGTACCAGATGTTTCATTGACAAAGATTTCTACCAGTTGATTACAACCATGATTTGAACTAACACCCTCCCCAATAGAACCTTTATTCGAGAACAGTAGAGAAGCATTGCGATGTCCAATCATTGCTACTGCCATTACAGACTGCATGATTGCATCTTTGAGAACTCTCCTCCTATACAAGTAGATACCAGCACCCTCTGGCTTGCAATCAAAGAAAACTAAATTAACCTTAAAGTTTCCACTGGGAGTTAAAAAATTAGCGAGAGTTTCCTTCAACTTCGACTCAAAACGTATTCGATCATTTTTATATTCCCCAGGAGGAAGTAGCGTAGCAATCGAAATATCAAACTCGTTGCCAAGCCCCAACCGTTCACTCAATACCCAAACAGCAGCAAGAGTTTTACGAATTGCATCTTCCCACTTCAAAGGATGTAGATCGACCTCTGCATGAAAACGTTCTCGTGCTAACGCACCAATTGCATAGTATTGTTTCCCAATAGCAATCCAGCATCTATTTTCCGGTTCACTCGCTCCCAAAATCCCTGACATATAAGCATCAATCGACGCTTTGGTAACTGGTTCCACTTCAGGGTTAAGGCAGATTAAAAACGGTTTACCAATTCCTGACTCCGTTCTCAGCCCAATACCCTTAGCTCCTGAACCACCAAAGTCCATCACTAAAGCTGCTGCACAATGAAACGAATCTTCCATATAAATTATTAATACTGTTGACTTCTTCTAAATCTTTCAAAGTACTACTGTCATCGTGCCTAAGTAATATTGTCAATCAAAAGCATTGACACCTAACTCGTCATCAAGTTCTTCAGGTGTTAGTATCCGCTCAGTAGTCAGTTCAGTAGTCAGTTCAGTATTAACAGTTGGATAAGCTATCGCTTCTATTGGGGCTACAGACTCAACAGGCACTACTGGAACATTGGATGCAGATATTGTTGTAGTCTCCTCAAACTGCAACACGCGCTTGATCAATTGAATCTGCTTTTCCAAATCTAAAATAGCTGACCATCCTACTTCTCGCAGCACTGCCGGATTTTCTTCACCAGCTTTAATCATTGCTAGTGGCATCCAATAAGCACGACAAGCTGACATAACTGCTTCAGTCGAACTTATTGTAGGATGGTGCATCATATAATCAAGCAGTTTTCCCTCTCCCTGCTGCTTACTTCTCTTAACCCGAAGCTTCAATTCAACTAACTCAGAATTAGGCATAAATACTTACTAAAATAGGGTGGATATTGGTGGAATAATAGTGCATAAAAGTGGCTGCTAACGTCATTAACAGGGAACAATGTGGAACTTTATGGAACCAGTTGCAAGCAGTTTTATACTAATTTGCAATAAACAGTAATTATTGACAATAAGTTAGTCCCTTTTATCCTCTTTTATTCCAGTTAGTACCACTATAAATCCTAAATATTCCACAAAGTGACACAAAAAAACTATCCCTCTGATGGTATAAACGCACCCTAGAGCAGTGCGCCAAAATAGAACGATAACTTGAGCCACGTAATCAACAGCGAGGTATGGGCGGCAATATATATTTATTGCAAGATTTTAAATTGTTTGCCGCCCAATCCTCGTTGGGGGACACCCCCAATCCCCCGTAACCGATAGATCACTGAAATTAAAAAAAGTGAAGCCTCTTGAATTACACTGTGTGACAAATGAAGCACAAACCGCCAAGAGAAAAGTCGCAACAGCAGAAGCGAACCAGGATGTTCAATCTGCTGCTTACCCCTGAAGAAGATGAACTCTCGCTGGCGAAAGCGGATGAAGTTGGGTTAAGCCGTGCAGAAGCTTTTCGTCGTGCTTTTTTTCGTCGTCAGTTCCCTCGCAAGGTAACAAATGTTGCACTTTCTACTTATCGTGAGCTAGGTAATATATCGGTTAACTTGGCGCAGATGGGGAATAACATTAACCAGATAGCTAAGGGTATCAATACCAGTATCCAAAGAGATCAAGCAGTACAGGTAGAGGCTCAGACGATCGCACTCCTCAATGAACTATCTGCTCAACTCAATCAAACAACAGAACTACTGCATCAGGTACGCAGAGAGATAATGGACTCCAATAGTGTTACTGAAGATTTGGAGGAGTTGCAAGTTGATTAGTAACACGATAAAAGGTAAAAGTTTCTCTGGTTGCGTCAAGTATGTGATGAACCAGTCAGGTGCTGAAATGCTTGACACCAATATGTCAGGACGCAACGCACTGGAGATGATTGGCGAATTTCAACTAGGACGAGTTATTAACTCCAACGTCAAGAATATTGTTTTTCACGCCTCGATGTCAGCAGCGCCAGGGGAAGAACTGAGCAACGATACCTGGAAAGATTTAGCTCGTGATTACCTGGAAGGTATGGGCTTTGATGACAACCAATATATAGTTGTCAGGCATCACGAGCCAGAGGATGAAGGAAAACACGACCACTCTCACGTTCACATTGTTGCTAGTCGAGTTAAGTTAACAGGGGAGTGCGTTTCTGACTCTTGGGACTACCTACGCTCCTTAAATTTGACGAAAGAGCTAGAACAGAAATACGATCTAGTTCCAACCCCGCATCATCTCAGCAATCAGAAAGAACAACACAATCCCACTAAAGGGGAGATACGGGTACTGTATCAACAGCAGCAGGAGTTTGAAGAGGGTAAGCGTACTGAACCTCCTCAACCTTCTGCAAGGATGAAGCTGCAAGCATTAATTGATGAATTGACCCAACAACCGAAAACGATGACTGAGCTTATAGATAAGTTGCAGTCCACAGGTGTAGAAGTCAGGATTAAACAGACGCGCAACAATGTCATCCAGGGAATTAGCTTTGCACACCCTGATTGGGAACATGGCTTTAAAGGTAGTGACTTGGGAAAACATTACAGTTGGGCAGGGTTGCAAACTCATAAATGTGTAAGTTTTGACCCAGTTAAAGATGCTGAGGCGATCGCCAATTCAGCTACAAACAGTCGTACAAGTACAAATAAGAAAATAGCTGCTAAACAATTACAATCAGAGGTGGCAGATGGGATTGCAGGAACAGTTACAGCAGAAAGCCAAACAGCAAGCTCAAGAATTAGTGACACAAGTGCAACTGCCAGATCAAGTAAGGATAATGCAAGAGGCGATCGCACAATTGAGTCAGCAGATGAGTCAGCAGATCTCCAATCTGACTCAGGAAAACAACTGGTTGAAACAGCAATTAGCAGCATTGCCAGAAACTTTGGAGAACGTATTAGTCGAAAACTTACAGAACAATCAGAGCGAGAATTGGCTTTCTCCCCTAGCGGTGCTGGCTCAAAAAGTAGAGCAGCTAGAGAAAAACCTGCCCACCAAATCGACATTACAGAAAAGCTTGACCAACTTGGATCAACAGTTCACGAATTTAACGCAGAACTTTCATTGCAGATTGGACGAAATCGAAGTGCGGGTAGCGACAGTAGAACAGCAAGTAGCACAGCAAGAAATAGCCAGCCAACAGCAAGCCCAACAAGTGGAATTAGTGCAGCAGACATTTCTCAACAGTTTGAAGAAATTAACCGAATCCATGATGGCATCAGACGCAGACGTAGAGAAAAGTTTGAACAACTTAATACAGAATTTACTTCAAGAACTATCGCGCAAGGAGCCGAAACTGAATCCTTACCCGAAGAAATCACGCTCTTAAAAGTAGAAGAAAGTAAGACTGCACAGAACTCATACGATAAATCAGGTTCTAGGATTAAAAATAAATCAATTGATTCGGAGTCCAACGATGACAATAAACTCCAACAGCAACCACAACGGCAACGGCAAGTCAAAAATCCCAGCCAACAATCATCAGGAACCCGACCCTCAACTAAACCTGTCAATCCCTCCAGAGACAGAACAATCGCAAGCCTTATTCCTCTTGTTGGAGCGCATGATCAACCAACTCAATCAGATTCAAGCAGATCAAGTGCGTCTGACTCAGAAGATAGAGGAAAGTGCAACAGCGAAACCTTATCAGACAGAATTGACGGCAATATCAGAACGCCTGGATCAGATGGAGGAAACGAACAATCAACTCAATCAAACTCAACACGACATAATCAAAGCTCTAGATCGTCAAGCGATAAATCAAGGGCAGTTGAGTACAACCATGACCCAGAGCTTAAGCAACTTAAAACCCGACAAGCAGCTACAGCCAGAAAAATTAGAGAACTTGCAGCAGAATCTAAGCGACTTGAAGCAGAAAGAGATCGTCCCCCTGAAACAGAACCTCAACAACCTAGCTCAAGGAATCAACGACCTACCAACAAAAATCAGCAACAGTATACACCAAGCTATAAATCGCCAGAACCAGACCTCGAACTTTAATTGCACTTGGGGTGAAGTAATTGGTGTAGTTATTGTCTACAGCTTCTTAAATCTTGGCTTGAATATGATTAGCTTTAAAACTATCACTCAGCAGCATTTTTACGATAGTGAAGCATACCTGCAAAGCACTTATAACAAGGTAGATTGGACAAATACTAAACTACAACGGATTGAGAAAAAACTGGGAACTGCACCCAAAAAGTAGCATTGACTAACAGCGTCTAACACTTGATGACACTGGCGCGTGAATGTCGCTCAGGATATCAAGTCAGCTATTATGATGGTTTGTCATACAGTGCTAGACCAAAATAGTTCAGTAGAATTACGGATGTAAAGTTCTACGTTTTTTGATATATCTAGAGAAATTATTTTAATTCAACGTAAGCAAACTTCAAGTAGTGAAATAAAAGTCACTCAATCAAGAAGTTTTTGTTGTAAAACTCTGAGCTTTTTAGCCCTGAGTGTCTAACAACGCAGTCGTTTACAAGCACCTAGAAAGTGGCAATTACCATTGCCATTATTTGGGCGCTAACTTTGGCATTTTTTTAAAAATTACACAAGGTATTATAGTAAAAATGTCGAGTAATCAAGCACCCAATTTCAACAATGCTTTCGGTTCTGATGACATATTACTCAACTCTTCATTAAGTCACACAAACTTTTTACTATTAAACAGTTCTGATTTAACAAAACCCCTAACTCCATCCCAACCAAGTAGTTATTCCTCTCCCTTAAATCGTCTTGATACATTCTCACTACCAACCCAACAGCCTACTGTAGTTGAACCAGTTAAACTGTTCAATACTTTCAACCACCCCTACATTCAACCAGAACAAACCCGAACTCTAAGCACAACAAAAGACCCCATTACAGGGATGACTGTTGATGCTCCACTCGTTAATCAAGCTGCATCAGATTCACTACTAAATTCCAACACAACAACACCCTTAATTACTAACAATAATATTTGGGCAATAAAAGCAGAAGGTACAGTTACAGTTAATGGTAGTGGAGACTTTGATGGCGCACCATTAATAACTAGCGACGATGCTTTAATTTATGCAGGGCTTGGATTTACTCTTAAAGGCAACCCAGAATTACCAGTACAACGAGATGCAACAGGTAATCCTATAAAAGATAACTCTGGTAAACCTTTACTTGTCAACAATGCCGTTGTAGTAGCACCTGGTTATACAGTTAGCAGTGCAACAACCAACAAATATGCTAACTTACTACCTCCACAAATAGTAGATAAACACATAGTTACAGTCCCAAATTACAGTGACATTCAACAATTAACATTAGCTAGTGCTATCCCTACAGGCACAACCACAGTCACATTTAACGCTACTACTGCTATTAAAAATGCCTCGGACTGGACAAAACTCTTCCCATCTGCTGGTACAACCAATAATCCCAAAGTTGTTAGAGTTACTAACGGTACACTCAATATTCCCAGTGGAGTTAACTTAAATAATTATGTAATTATTGTTGAACAAGGTGACATTCAAGTTAACGGTAGCAATCAAATACTTAACAATGTTGTCTTAGTAACCAATAACGGTAACATCAATCTCAACAACGCTCAATCAACTAACTTAAAAGTATTAGCATCTAATTTAATTTCTACATCTGGTAGTTCTAGATTCTCAGGAGAGACACTACTAGCTAATGGTAGTGGTACAGGCAGTATTACCTTTAATGGTGCTACAAAAACAACCACTAATAGCGATCGCACAACCTTAATCTCGCAAGGTAGTATTACCTACAACGGCGCTACTAACACTAATGCCACCTTACTCAGCGTTAAAGATATTACCTTTAACGGCAACTCAACATTATACGGTGCGCTCGCCACTAAATCTAATATTACTTTTA
>JBARVL010000171.1:0-2027 GCA_049646245.1 Crinalium sp.
ACTAAATCAGGTAAACGCAGAACGCTTGAAGGTGAGTCATTAACTCTCAGTGTCGCACCCAGAGGAGGACAGATTAGGGTTAATAGTGCCAAGGTGATTTTGGCAGATATCCCTGCACGTAACGGGATAATTCATGGAATTAATCAAGTGCTATTGCCCCCTGATTTATTAAAATAGGTGAAAAACCTCAGATGATAAATCAGACGGGCAATTTATAGTCAAGGCAATTGATTTAACCAAGGGCTGACATCTACCGCCAATTTTTGACCCAACTGTAAAAGTTGACGTAGTTGAGCAATTTTAGCAAGAATTTTGGTCAGGGCAGCATCACCACCTTGAAAAGGTAACTCTGCTGAGATTACCTGCATACACTGCAAGCCGATTTTATGATGCAGGAAACTAAAATATAACTCCTGCGATCGCAAGAGCGAAAGTCCTAAATTAAGCTGTTCACCTAAATTAATTAGGCGTAATATCTTTTGGATATCTGCTTGTTGTGTTTCTGGGGTAGTATCGTGCAATAATTGCCAGAGCGATCGCAAGATCATTTGTTCTAATGTTTGCTTGGCTTCTGGTATCTTCAACTGACAGCGCAGATGATTAGCTTCAGTGGCGATCGCTTCTAATTCTCCCAAATGAGTTAAATGTTGTCCATCCCCATTTTCCTGTTCCAACGCCCGGAGAGAAATTAAGCAACGGTGGGATAATGCTACTTCTGCGGCTACTTGCAATTCTTGCGGTACAGGTAATTCATCTTGATGGAATGCCTTCAAAACTCCGTAGTTATCGCGGTAAACTTGAGTATAAAGCTGATCTAAGCGGGTCAATGTTTCATCACTTAGCAGTCTAATAATTCTGTGACGTTCCTCAGCAAATAAGTTTTGCAAGTTAAACGATTGATCCCCTAACAACTGATTCATTGCTAAAATTGCTTGAGCAGCACTAGCTTGATTAAGGGCATCAAATAATTTTTCTTTCAATTGACTGTAAGCGCGTCTTCCTGCAAATGGTTGAATGCAGCAATGGAAGTCCCAACCACCTAAATGTAGAACTGCAAACACTAAATGGGTGCTTTCCCAAGTAATTTGTGAAACTAAGCGCAATTGTCCCACTGCTAAGGTGAGATTTCCCATGCGTTGCAATTGGTAGTCTAATTGTTGGGCATCGTAGCAGTAAACTCGCTCTTGTTGAGCATAATTAGTAAACAGGGAACTAATCGCGTATTGTGCTGCTACCTGTTTAAAGCTGATTTGGGCGGATAGTACTAAGTGACGGTAAACTTCTGCACCATGCTTAAAAAAGTCAATATTACTAGGGGCAGATGTCAGACGTTTAACAAACCCTTTTTCTAATTGTACCCCAGCCACATCTCCAGCTAATTCCAATGCGCGGGCAGCATAGCGGAGAATTTGTACACCTTCTGGGCGGGATAATTCTTCAAAAAACCAACCGCAACTGGTATACATCAGTAAGGAGTGACGCTGCATTTCTAATAAGCGCAGTGCGTCTACTTGTTCTGCTGGTGATAATTTGTGGGTGCGATGACGGGCAAGGAATTTTTCAATATTGCCAGGAGTGCGATCGCGAATTACCTTAATATACTCATCTCTGGCAGCCCAAGGATCGAGAAAGAATTTTCTCCCTGTATCTTCATATACCTTTATTAACTGATCCCGCAACCAATCTAAAGCTACTCGTAATGGTTTGCGCCATTTTTGATGCCACTCACCACCACCACCGCAACCGCAGTCATCTTGCCAACGGTTAACACCGTGAGAACAACTCCAAGCTGTAACAGGTTTTAATTCTACTTCCCATTTGGGAGGGTTGATGCTGAGATAATGAGCAAAATTTGTTACTGTCCAACCTTTATTGGGAAATTCTGCAATAAAGGCATAAGCTAGGGATTTTTCTGTACCGCCTTTATGATGTCCAAAGGTTTCGCCATCTGTCGCTACAGATATTAATTGGCTTTGTCGGTGATCCCCGCGTACTGCTTGCCCAACTCGTCCGACAAAGTGGTTGGA
>JBARVL010000172.1:0-7263 GCA_049646245.1 Crinalium sp.
AATAAATCATTGATTAAATTAGTTTGTGCTACAGCATTACGCTCGATTACTTCCAAGGCTCGTGTGATGGTATTTTGGTCAAGCTTGCGGCTATGTAGCATCCGCGCCCACCCTAAAATGGCATTCAAGGGAGTTCGCAACTCATGGGAGAGTGTAGCCAGGAACTCATCTTTAAGTCTATTTGCTGCCTCGGCAGATTCTCGTACAGCTTGTTCACTTTTTAATAACTGCTCGTGTTCTGCTTCAATGCGTTTGCGCTCTGTAATATCTTCAATTGCGCCTTCATAGTACAAAATTTGCCGCGTACTATCTCTAACTGCTCTAGTACTATTAAGTACCCAAATTATTTTGCCGTTGCTGCAACAAATTTCTACCTCAAAATTTCGCACTACTCCCTGTTGCTGAATTTGAGCTTCCCATAAATCACGTGCTTGTGGCTTAAGATAAAAATCAACCAACTTCACACCAAAGAGCGACTGCGGATCTACATAACCCAACATCTGCGCCATTGCTGAATTGGCATCCTTGATCTCTCCTGTTGCCGTAGTACGATAAAGCCCTACTGGTACACCTTCAAACAAGCGACGATAACGGGTTTCATATTCTTTTAAAGCTTGGCGTTGCCACACTCGCTCCATTACTGAACGTGCTGCTTTCGCTAACCTGATATAATGTTTGGGTGATTTAATAATATAATCATCCAGTCCAGCCTTCATCGCTTCAACAGCAACTTCTTCATTGCCGCTATTCGTAAACATAATTATTGGGCAGTTTGGATATTGCTCTTTAATACGGCGAATAACTGCTATGCCATTAGTCCATTGCAGTTGATAGTCTGTAATCACCAGATCAAACTTGCCCGCATTAATTGCTTGCTCTAAGTGTGCTGGATTATTGATTTGTTCTACATCAAGATCATCAAACTCTCTCTTTAACTGGCGGATAGCCAGAAGGCGATCGTCTGGGTTGTCATCAATAACTAGAACACGCATTTGACTCAAAGTTGATCTCCATTTAGATCAGCAGTAAAAAGGTAAAATTTAACTCTTTTCCATGTAGTGGCAGGAGATGAGTAGGTATTAATTATCTTCTCCTACTTTGATTTTGATAGCAAAGGTGCAAAAATTTTCCTGTCATTATATATAAAAAGCACGCTGAGTGAGCAGTATATCCTTAGGAGCATCCTCTCCTAGCAAAATTGTGTTATCAGCTACGATCATTTTTTTGTTCAACTTTTGGTAACTCTATCCAAAAACGACTACCTTGGTTAACTTCCGATTCTACGCCTACTCTTCCCCCCATTCGTTCTATCCCTTTACGCACAATGGCTAGTCCAATTCCTGTACCCGCATAAGTTTCAATGCCATGTAAACGTTCAAATACTTTAAAAATGCGCTCATAATGCTCTTGAGCAATCCCAACACCATTATCTTTCACCCACAAGCGTATCCATTTTTGATGTTTGCTTGTTTCCTGTTTTAAGCCTGAAATTGCTGAGTTTGAATTGTCATTAATCTTGTTGACAACAGTTTTTATTTCCTCTTCCTGAGACTCTAATCCTAAATTCATGTTACGTTCTTCTGCCCAGATCTCAATTTCAGGTTGCACCCCTGGGGCTATAAACTTAATCGCATTCATTAATAAATTTATTAATACTTGAATTAAAGTAGTACGGTGTGCTATTACCTCTATCTGAAGTAAGGTTTCTGCTACACTTACAATCGCTTGTCTAGCTTGGAACTCATCGTGTAAATGTGCTAAGACACTGTTTACAATAGATGCCAAGTTAAGAGGCTGGAGTTTAATTTCACTGCGACTAACACGACTATAAGCAAGCAAATCTTGGATCAATTGTTCCATGCGCTGGGCGCTTCTTACAATCCGATGAGCGTACTCCTGACCCACTGAGTCTATTTTGTCGGCATAATCTTCTAGTAAAACTTGGCTAAATCCTTGCATAGCACGTAAAGGCGCACGTAAATCGTGGGAGACAGAATAAGCAAATGCTTCTAATTCAGCATTAGCATCTTGCAACTCAGCAGTACGCTCAATTACACGAATTTCTAATTCTTCAGCTTTACGTTGGAGTTGTTCCCGCAGTTGGGTTTGACGAATGGCGATCGCAATTTGAGTTGCTACTTCACTTACAATGGGCAAGTGTTCAGGATTAAAAGCAAATCTTTCTCTACTAGCTAAGATTAGTTGACCAATCAGATTTTTATCAGCTACTAAAGGCAAACTAATATAACTGCCCATTATTTGTGCTAGTTCACGTTGGAGAATCGGCGGGTATTCTAGTAAAAAAGACAAGTTAGAAAAATCAGAAATTTCGCCTTTTTCATAATGGTTGCTTTCCGATAAAAAATCAGAGGTAATAAAATCTGTAATTGGCATTTCCCTCTTAATTACAGACTGCCAATCTCCCGTTAATTTATCTACTAATACTTCGGCTTGTTGTGTTTCAAATTTGAATAAAACTACAAATGCTTGTTCTGATACTACTAAACTGGCTAAACCGGAAAGTGCAGCATGAACAATTTCTGTTAAGGAATAAGCTCCTAATATACCCCTATCAACTATGTGCAAAGTTTCCAAACGTTGAGCAGAGCGTTTTAATGCTGTTTTCGCTAATTTTCTTTGGTTAATATTTTCAATTACAGCAATGAAATATTTTGGTTCGCCTGTATCTTCGCGCACTAACGAAACTGTCAAATTAATCCAGATCGTAGCACCATCTTTACAGATATACCGCTTCTCCATTGAGTAAGTCTGAATTTGACCTGCTAAAACTTGGTTAACATACTCTAAGTCAGTATCCAAGTCTTCTGAGTAAGTAATATCTTGAAAGGTTAGCTGTAACAGTTCCCCTTCGGTATACCCTACAATCTCACAAAGCTTTTGATTCACCATTAGCCACTGTCCATTTAGCCCCACGTGGGCAATACCAACAGCAGCTTGATTAAATGTAGCGCGAAATCGCTGCTCACTTTCTTTTAAAGCTTCAGTGTGTTCTAAAGTCATTTCTAACACTAACCCCATGCCGAACCTTCTCTGGTGATTTCTCCTAGCTTTCCTTAAATCAAGGGCAAGAAAGGGGGATAAGGATGTAGAGACGCGAAATTTCGCGTCTCTACATACAGCTATCTCTCCTTAGATAGATGCGAATATCAAGCATATATATTTTAAAACAAAATAAAATTTATCTACTATAATTAAACTGCTTTTAGGATAACTATGAGTTAAAATGTTAACAAAAATATATGCTTTAATAAATAATTAAAACACATTTTTATTTGAAAAGCTTGTCTTATTTATATGCAAAAATTAGCGCAAACTCTAAATGATTGGCTAAATTTATTTTTACAATCTAAATGTCCACTTTGCCAACGTGCTACGCAATCGGAATTTTGTCAATACTGCCAACGACAACTTTTAAGCTGTCAATTAAATAATTCTAGTTATTTATGGCAAGGAGAAGTGCCAGTATTTGCTTGGGGCATATACAAAGGAGCAATTAAAAGAGCGATCGCCGCTCTAAAATATGAACAGCAACCACAATTAGCTAAACCTTTAGGTTACTGGTTAGGGGAAGCTTGGTTAAAATCACCAATATCTCAAACAACAAAAAAGTTAATAGTAGTGCCTATTCCCTTGCATGATAGTAAATTAAAGCAGCGTGGCTATAATCAAGCAGAACTTTTAGCAAAAAGTTTTTGTCAATTCACAGGTTTATCTTGGCAAAATGGTTTAGAAAGAATCCGCGCCACAGAAGCACAATTTGGTTTATCTGCGTCACAGCGACAACAAAATTTAACAGATGCTTTTTGTTTGAGTAAAAAATTTCAGGTAAAAAGCAGTAATGCAGTGCTATTAATAGATGATATTTATACTACTGGTGCAACTGTGAAATCTGCGGCGAAAATATTGCAACAGCAAGAAATACAAGTTTATGGATTAGTGGCGATCGCAAAAACAATTAACAATTAACAATTATTAATTAACAATTATCAATCGCTATTTTTTCCAAATTACTAGGATAACGCCACAGATAATCAAACTTAAACCTACATAGCGATTAATTGGGATAGCTTCTTTAAATACAAAGTAACCGACTATCACTGAAAAAACATATACCAAAGAAGCGGCAGGACCAGCAACGCTAAGATCGACGCGCGTTAACAGTAAAATATAAGTAATTGCTCCTAAAGCATAGCAACTTAGCCCAGTTAGTAATTCTGGCGTAGTCACGATCCCTAAAACATGGCTAACTAAATTACTGGCGTTGACTTGCCCCAGCTTGGTTGCGCCAGATTTGAGAAAAAACTGCCCTGCAACGCTCATAACAATAGAAATTAAAAACAAGCCGAACTCTGCTACAGTCACACAGATATCCTGATGCGAAAAGACTTTTCCTAGTGTATCAAGCCATTATGTCGCTACCAGAGCTAGGATCAACCTAAGTAATTACAATAATTTTTTATGACTAGCGTTATCCAATCTCCATACAGCAGCGAACAAATCACAGTTTGGCTACGTGGTTTACTCACCGTTGCGTGGATAGACGGTGATTTTGATGAGGAAGAGCAAAAATTAATTGCCTCCTTAACTGAAAATGAAATAGCTCCCAAAATTGATTTAGGTACTGTAGAACCAATTACACCAGAGGAATTAGCCGCAGCTTTTGCTAATGACTCTGAAGGTGCAGAAAATTTCTTACGCACGGCTGTATTGGTAGCCTTAGCGGATGGCATCTATTCCTACTTAGAAGATAAACTTTTATACAAGTTTGCTCAGGCACTAGGAAAAGAAGCGATCGCACTAGACGCACTCAGGCATACTCTTTATCAACACCCAGACACCAAGCCAGAGCAAAGATCAACTGCATTAAATATTAGCGAATTGTCTGCCCAAGGACAACGGGCTTTACTGCAACCAGTAAGACACTGGCTAGATGGGCTAGAAATTCACGACCCAAGAGTAGCAAGATTTCTGGGCAAACTAATTCCCTCACAATGCCCGTTTGAGCGAGATATTGAACTATTTGGTCGTAAAATTGTGCATATCCCCCCCTTGTGCAAGCTCAATCCTCTATACGAGCAGTTAGTTGGTTTACGCTTCCGAGCTTTATCCTACCTAGCTGATGACTGCGGTGAGGATGTCTCACAGTATTTTTGATTAACTTGTGATTGGTGATTGGTCATGGGTCATTGGTGATTGGTCATTGTTTATAATTAGGACTTACGCACCGAAAGTCTGAAACCTTGATCCCCCCTACCCCCCTTAAAAAGGGGGGAAAATTCAAAGTCCCCCTTAAAAAGGGGGATTTAGGGGGATCTAGAAGTAAGTCCTGATAATTGAAAAATATGCCAGTTTATTTGCTTGTTAGTTTAATAATTGGCTGATAGCTGATCTACGATAAGCTAATAAATATACTCTGCTGATCAAGAAACTGAGTATTTAATTTAACTTGTCATTAGTTAAAGGTGTTTCAGCAACGATCAATTTCCAGATGCAAGCCCCCAACTTCATTTAAGGTGGAATTGATAATTGTTAATTGTTAATTGTTAATTGTTAATTGTTTATTATGCAATTTATAGATCAAGCAGAAATTGAAGTTGAAGCAGGAAATGGCGGTGACGGGATCGTAACTTTCCGTCGGGAAAAATATATTCCTGCTGGGGGACCTTCTGGTGGCAACGGTGGTCGCGGTGGCTCGATTTATTTTAAAGCGGTAGAAAATCTGCAAACTTTGCTGGATTTTAGGTATAAGCACCGCTTCAAAGCCCAAGATGGAGAACGTGGGGGACGAAGTAACCGTACTGGTGCAGCAGGAGGCGATCTCATCGTTGAAGTGCCTTGTGGTACTGTCATTTATGATGCCGAAACAGAGGAAGTAATCGTTGATTTCATCGAACCAGGGCAAACATTTTGTGTAGCCGCAGGTGGTAAAGGTGGTTTAGGAAATCAGCACTTCCTCAGCAACCGCAACCGCGCCCCAGAATATGCTTTACCAGGATTACCAGGCGAACACAAGCATCTGCGTTTAGAGTTAAAACTAATAGCTGAAGTCGGCATTATGGGTTTACCAAATGCTGGTAAATCTACTCTAATTTCATCTCTTTCAGCAGCACGTCCCAAAGTAGCAGATTATCCCTTTACAACATTAGTGCCAAATCTAGGTGTAGTGCGTAAGCCTAGCGGTGATGGTACTCTGTTTGCTGATATTCCAGGTTTAATTGAAGGAGCATCAGAGGGTGCAGGTTTAGGACATGATTTCTTGCGCCATATTGAGCGTACCCGTGTATTGCTACATTTAGTTGACGCGACTGGTGAAGATCCTATTGCAGCATACCAGACAATTCGGCAAGAATTAGAAGCTTATGGGCGTGGTCTTGATGAACGTCCCCAAATATTAGCATTAAATAAAATTGACGCAGTTGATTTAGAAACTCAAAACAGTTTGAAAGCAGAGTTATCTAAGATTAGTAATTCACCAGTATTTCTAATTTCAGCCGTTGCTAGGACTGGATTAGATGCTTTATTGCAGGAGATTTGGCAGACGTTAGATGAGTTAAAAATTAACAATGACCAATTATCAATTATCAATTAACAATTAACAATTATCTTGTTATCAGGTTCGACCTGGTAACAAGTTTACCCAGGCTCCGCCTGAAATACCATTAACCGTAGGGGCGGGTTTATATAGCAGTCGCGCCTTGTGGTTAGGGCATTTTTTATTTTGAAACCCTTGTAAGCATTGGCTTTTAAAAAAGCTGACAGAGGGATAGCTGACAGAGGAACCGCTATAACTATTGTTGCTCTGACTATGAGTTTTTCTGTCAACCCGCCCCTACAGTGAACGAACAGACATAAAAAAAGATCAAACGCAAATCCCCCCCTCCCCGAAATTCGGGGAGGGGGTTGGGGGGTGGGGTAATGCGTTTAACTCGCGTTGACCTACTTAACTTTCAGGAACTACCTCATTAACAGGGAAGCGATCGATAAGTTGAATAGCACGGACAGCATTGCGCTGTAAGGATCTTGATATATGCGGTACATGGGGAATTTGTGATAATAAATCCACAGTTCGGCGTAACATCCTAACGATATCGCCTTCATCTAAATTAGTATTCCCGCACAAATCAAACCATTCAATCCCTAATGCCCACTGTTCAACAATCCCAACCAACTCATATTCTAACCAAACTGGTAGAGTAACTTGATAACGCCGTTGGAGTTGGAATAACTGTCGCCTAACGTTTC